>SLBA01000150.1 GCA_007126575.1 Gemmatimonadota bacterium
CAGGGAGGCCCTCGCCGTGAACCGACCTTCGACGTTTCTCACTCTGTCTCCGGGTCTCTTCGGAATGCTCCTTCTGGCCGGCTGCGGTGACGGTGTGCCCGGCACGTCGGGCACGGTGGCCGTGTCCGATTCTGCCGGCATCGAAATCGTGGCCAACCCGGGAGAGGGGCAGTGGGACGAGGGCCAGGAGTGGCGGGTCCGCGAGGTGGTTCGCCTGGGCGGGGTGGACGGACCCGAGGAGACGCTCTTCGAGCGGCCCGGGGACATGGTCCCGGACGGCCAGGGCGGGGTGTTCGTGGTCGAGGCGGGCGAGATGGCCCTGCGTCGGTACGGACCCGACGGCACCTTCCTGGGCCGGATGGGTGGGGCAGGGGAGGGGCCGGGAGAATTTGGCTCCCTGAACTCCGCGGTAGATCTGGGCGACACACTCCTGGTGCTGGACGTTCGGAACCGCAGGATCTCCCGCTTCCTGAAAAGCGGTGAGTTGCTCGACACGCAGCCCCTGGAGCTGGACACCAGCACCCAGGGCTTTCCCATGCGCCTGATCCCCCTGGCCGACGGTCGGCTCATCATGCCCTCGCCCCAGGGGTGCGCCATGCCGCCGCCCGAGGATCCCCGCGCCGCAGGGAGGCTCAACGTGACGCTGCCTCCCTCACCGGATGAGCACGCGCTCACGGTCGAGGGTCCGATCACCCGGTGGGTGGACCACGCCACCCATGCCATCTACGGGGAGCGGATCTGCAGCGTGCGCCCCTCGCTGGCGGGCCACGGGATCCCCCTGGCGGTCCGCACCGACGGGGTGGCGGCGGTCGCTCCCGGTCCGGAGTACGATATCCACATCTTCCGGGTCCCCGACGGAGCCGAGTCCTGGGCCGGGGGCGCCCTCGATGCCTTTCCACCCCCCGAGCGGATCATTCGACGCGCCGTGGAGCGCCGGCCCGTGACCGCCGACGACCGGAGAGACTATCGGGAGAGTCGGCGCCCGACCGACCTGACCGATCCCATGTCCCGCGAGGTCTGGGAGGCGATCGAGGCCGCGCTGGACACGACGCGGGTTCCGGATCGGTACCCCGCGATCCAGGAGCTGGTCTGGGACGACCAGGGCCACCTGTGGGTGCAGCGCCGGGGAGCCTGGGATGAGCCCGACGGGCCATGGGATGTCTTCGATCCGGAGGGACGCTACCTGGGAGAGGTGGCGCTCCCCGAGGCGTTCACCGTGCGCCTGATCCACGAGGGTCGGATCTGGGGAACGGCGACCGGTGAGTTCGACGTGCAGGAGCTCGTGTCGCTCGAGATCGAGGGCCGCTGAGGTCGGAACCGGGGCCCCTGATGCGCCGGTGCTCCTGGCCCTTCCGTGAGAGGGTGACGGCTACATATGGATCGGGGGAGGGGTCGTGGCTCGACCCCTCCCCCGAAACCGTTTGAGCTTGCGGCGGGCCGGTCAGATGTCCGGCCCGCCGGTTGAAGTCAACTGATGTTCGGATTCGAGTTGCGCTCATCCCGACTGATGGGCAGGCACAGCTCGCCCATGGGATTGTCGAGCACGTTGCGCACCTCGTCGGCCGTGATCGGCTGATCACCGCTGGCTTCGATCCGTACGACATCGAAGTCGGCGTAGCCGGGCGTCGAGGCCCAGCGCCGGAGATCGGCCAGCCTGCGCCCTTCGGCGTAGAGCTCGATGCCTCGCTCCCGCTGGAGCATGTGCCAGGCCTCGGTGTCCGAGGTTGCCGACACTCCGTCCAGGCCGTGGTGGCTGCGCAGCTCGTTGATCTTGCCCATGGCGCCCCCGATATCTCCACCGACCAGCAGGGCTTCGGCTTCGATCAGGCGCATTTCGGCACCGCGGGCCATCGGATGGTTGCTGCTGCGGGAATCGTACTTCTGGACCCGCCAGGTCTCCCTGCGCCCGTCTCCACCGATCAGGACCTCGCCCGCCGGGGTCCGCGAACTGTATTCGAGCCGCGGGTCTCCATCACTCGTCTGTACGCCCGAGAGATCCGTCCCGTAGTCCGCGAACGGGGTGCCCCACAGAGACGCCTGATTTTCGGTGAGGAAGGCCACGTGCAGTCCGTTGTACTCCGTGGTGCTGTTGTCGGACATCCGGATCTCGTGAGCGAAGTCGGTCGGGACCTGACCTGCGTCCGACACGGCACCACTCCAGTTCCCAAGCATCATCCGGGCCTGGGCCCGGCCCGCGTAGGCGGCCGTTACCAGTTGGTTGTCATTCGCTGCTCCGGCGATCGTGATCACCTCGCCGAACTGCTGCTCGGCACGCTCATAGAAGGCGGAGATCGGTTCGATCGGACCTCCCTCGATGACGGCGTCACAGAAGGTGTCGCCCAGGACCCGATTCGAGAATCCGGCCCAGGCGAGAGAGGTCGCAACCGGGACGCTGGCTCCTGGGTTGCCACCCTCATTCGTCAGGATGACGCGGATGATGTCGGCCGCCTCCTCGGCGGTCTTGCGGGCGTTCTGGGCGTGGGCCCACCGGGTGAGGGTCTCGGCGACGTCATCGTTCACGACGACGGCGTTGTTCCATTCTCTCATTCCCACCCACTGGCCCGAATGGACGATCTCGTCCGTCAGGTAGGCCTGGGCGCCGAAGACCCCTCCATGGGGACTGTTACCCCCACTGACGGCTCGGCCCAGGTTCCGCTCGGCCCCGATGACCAGGGGCTGGATGGCGGCGGGATCGAAGAGGTCGTCTCCTTCGATCGTGCCCGGGTCGAAGACGCCCAGATCGCAGCCGGCGAGCAGTAGCACTCCCACACCGGCAGCCAGCATGGGCGCAAGTCCATTCCGGATTCGCTTCATCGATGTTCTCATTGTGTCGTTTCGCATGATCGTCTCCTCAGAGTTCGATGGTGAAGCCGAGGATGAACTGCTGCGGCATCGGGGTGGGGAAGAAGGAGTGACGCTGCAGCGTCGACTGGGAGTTCAGGTTGGACTCGGGCTCGAGGCCCGGCGTCTTCTGGGACCTCCAGAGATTCCGGCCCGCCATCGTCACGGTGGCCGAGTTGAGCCCCAGCCGCTCCGGCCACGCCGTCGGGATCCGGTAGGAGAAGGTCACCTCGCGCAGACGCCAGAAGTCGGCGGGCACGGCGAACTCTCCCTGCGAGAGGAAGGAGTTTCGGCTGCAGATCGCGTCGTTCAGCGATCCTTCCGCGGCTTCTCGGCAGCGGTTCGAGACCGGTCCGGGTGTGACTCCGTACTCCGAATGATCGCTGGCTCGCGACTCGCTCACGTTCCGGCGCGGATCCATGGTCCAGCGCATGGTGTGATCGTGACGGAAGTGGCCTCCCTGGTGATCGAACGAGAACCCGAAGCTCATCTGGCTCCCGATCGCGAAGTCGCTGCCCAGCTGGATGGAACGGGTCGGCTGTGCCGGGCCGATGTACTCCTCGGCGTCGGTGCAGTTGCCGGGCTCGGCACAGAGGTCCTGCTTGTTCACGACCTGGCCGTCCACCTCCATGAGGTGATTACTCGCGAAGAAACCACCCATGGGGAAGCCTTCGCGGATGTGCTGCAGCCACCGCACCGTGAGGGGCGCCTCGCCCGACAGGCTCACCACTTCGTTCTCGGTCGTCGAGATGTTGGCCCGGGCATCCCAGCGGAAGCCGGGGGTTTCGAGGATGGCCGCGGTCAGGCCGAGCTCGAGTCCGGAGTTGTGGACCTCTCCGACGTTGCGGAGCTGCGTCCCCAGCACTCCCTCGGACGGGATGTTGCGCGCCTGGAAGAGGGCGTCCTTGGTGGTCTGGTCGAAGTAGGTGAACTCCACCTCGAGTCGATCACCGAGGAGCGTGGCGTCGAACCCCAGCTCCAGCTCCTGGCTGACCTCGGGGCGGAGGTTCGGGTTCCCCACGTTGCTGGCCACGATGGCCGGCAGTCCGCCGGCTCCCGACACCGCGCCGTAGGTTCGGACGGCAGAGAAGGCACCGGGCTGCATCCCGGCCATCCCGTAGGCCCCCCGAAGGCGCATCGAGCCCCAGTCCGGGCTCCAGAAGTCGTTCTCGGAAACCACGTAGGACACGTCGACCTTCGGATAGAGCTCGAAGTCCACCTCCTCTCCGAAGGCGCTGTGCCCGTCGGCCCGAAGACCTCCGGTCACGAACAGGCGATCGGACAGGCCGATCTGCTGCTCCATGAACACTCCGAACATCCGCTCTTCGGAGCGCGTTTCCCCGGCGGAGAAGCTGGACGAAGTGGCGCTGACCACCCGCAGCCCACGGAATGCGAAATCCTGACCGTAGGAGCTCTGGATGCTCGATTCGGTCTGGAACCACTGGATACCCGCCGTGGTCGAGGATCGAATGTCGGAGGTCAGGTCGGTCGCGAACGTGCTCGTCATGTCCAGGTTCAGGTTCTGGGCGAGCCGCCGATAGTTCCCCGCGTATCCTCCGCTCCAGCGTGAGACGACATCGGGCGGAAGGTACTCGGTGTTGTCCGAGTTGAAGAAGTCACCTCCGAGGGTGAGGCGATGCGTCCACTGATCACCCGGACGGTAGGTCGCATTGACACTCGAGGTGAAGCGGTACCCGCGCTGGTACATCTCCAGCTGCCGGATCCCGGCCGTCGGTGTGAACTGACCGTCCGCACCCGCCATCAGCGCGTTGATCAGGAACCCCTCCTGGTTGTTGCCCTGTCCCGGGACCATGACCTCGCGGGAGCTGTACCCGGTCGAGACGTTCACGGTGAGGTCATCGGTGGCCCGAATCCCCAGGTTCGCCCGAAACGCGCCGTAGTCCTCCTGGCTGTTCGGCTCGATTCCACCCGTTCCGCGCAGGGTGCCCGAGGCGTAGTAGTCGAATCCTTCCGTGCCCCCGCGAACGGAGAGCTGGCTGTTCATGTAATCGCCGGTCTGGGCGAACTCCTGGATGTAGTAGTCGGAGAAGACCGATCCGGACTCTCTCCAGTACGACTCGGGAACCCGGTTGGCGCCGAACTCGGACCGAAGGCGCCAGGAGGGGGCTCCCGTGATGCCGCGCCGGGTGGTGATGTTGATCACGCCGGCTGCGGCTTCGGTGCCGTAGAGGGTGGCTGCCGAGGCTCCGCGGACGATCTCGATGTTCTCGATGTCGGCCGGGTTGATGTCGTCGAAGCCGGCCCAGGAGGCACCGGTCGTGCCGATTCCCCGGAAGGGAGAATCGTCCATCCGAACGCCGTCGACGTAGATGACCGGGGTGTTGGACTGGGAGAGGCTGGCGAGCCCCCTCAGTACGATCCGGCTACCCTGTCCCGGCTGTCCACCGCTGCCGTGAATGTGCACGCCCGGCGAGCGGGACTGCAGGAGGTTGGACATGCTGGTGATGGGCGCCGCATCGAGTTCGGCGACGTTGATCCGTGCCACCGAGCTTCCGATCTCACGCAAAGCAGTTCCCGTCCCTCGGCCCGTGACTACGATCTCGTCGAGTGCCACGGCGCGCGGGGCGATTACAAAGTTCACCTCGGCGCTGGCTCCCGCCGGCACGTTCACCGTGCGGGTCGTGGTGCGGTAGCCGATGATTTCAGCCCGCACCTGGCGCTCTCCCGCCGGCACGTTCGTGATGCGGAAGGTTCCGTCGGGAGACGTTCCGACACGCAGGTCGGTGCCGACCACCGACACCTGCGCGTTCGCGAGGGCCTGCCCGTCCAGGGACTGAACGGTTCCCGTCACCGTACCGGTCTGGGCGAGAAGGTGGGCTGGAAGGAGGAGGGCGAGGGCGGCCAGGGTGGCCAGGCCGACGGGCAGCCGACGCCAGCGTGACGTTCGGGCTCCGGATGGGGTGATTCGCGGTACTCGATCGGGATTCATGGTAGGATTCTCCACTGGGGCAGGACAAGAGTGGGCAATGTGCCCGGCGTCAACGATTTGGTACGTCGGACATGGGGGAATTGTAGGGGGATACAGCCTCCTGGCCGGGGGGGACATGCACGGGCGGGGTTCTCATGCCTGAAGCCGATATTCAAGCGAATTTCCTTGAAAGAGCGGTTCGAGGCGCCTAATCGTGATCTTACGGCGGGGATCAGCCCGAACGCAAGTAGTTAATTCGAGCCATTTTTTCGTCCGGCTTCCCGCCCGGCAGCTCCACGGGCACCAACTCGGGGCGTGAAGGACCCCGGGGCACACCTTTCGGGATCGGAACTCGTGTGTTCACTTGCCGCCCACGGTTCCCATCCCCCGACGGCTCTCCGCAAGGCCCATGAAACACCCGCCCGACACCTCAATCCGGGACGATCCCTCCAACGGCAGCGTCCGGGGCGCCGGACTCGGCACCTTCGGCGGCGTCTTCACCCCATCGATCCTTACGATCCTGGGGGTCATCATGTACCTCCGGTTCGGGTGGGTGGTGGGAAATGTCGGGTTGCTGGGCACCCTCCTGATCGTGGTGATGTGTACCTCGATCACCTTCCTGACCGGGCTATCGATGGCGTCGATCGCCACCGACCGGCGCGTGGGCACCGGGGGAGCGTACTTCATGATCAGCCGCTCCCTCGGGATCGAGACCGGGGGGGCGGTGGGCATCCCGCTCTACCTCGCCCTGACGCTTTCGATGGCGCTCTACGTGATCGGATTCGCCGAGATCGTGGGCGACGTCTATCCCGATCTCGATCCGCGCTGGGTGGGGGTGGTCACGGCTATCGCGGTCGCGGGACTCGCCATCCGCTCCGCCGACCTGGTCATTCGGGCGCAGTACATCGTCATGGCGGTGATCGCGCTGTCCCTGCTCTCCTTCTTCTTCGGAGGGCCGGTCGACGACACCGAGATCGAGCTGATGGCCACCGCGCCCGACACCATCTCGGTGGGCTTCTGGGTCGCCTTCGCCGTCTTCTTTCCGGCGGTCACCGGGATCGAGGCGGGCGTC
>SLBA01000069.1 GCA_007126575.1 Gemmatimonadota bacterium
AGACCTGCTGGGTCTGGTATAGGACGAGGGTCGGGTGGTCGCGGATCACGACGGTGACGGAGGAGCCATCGGGAGCGACGGCACTGAGCGGGTGATCCTCGAACGGGTCGGGACCGATCACGATCGGGGTATCGTCGCCTGTGTCGACGGCCAGCTCGTGGACGCCGGGCCACAGCCTCGTGAGCACCCGATGCATCAACCAGTCGTCCGTGAGGCTCACGAACTCGGGTCCCGGGGGGTCGTCGGGCAGCGGATAGGGGACGAACGGGGGCTGAGCGGGTCGCGTCCAGAGCCAGCGGTCGGGATGCGGGGTCGGAATCGGCACTGTGAGTCCGTCGCGGCCGACGGGCCCGGGCGGTGACTCGGCAAGTCGGCCACGGGGTCCGCGCACCTGCGGCTCGCCCGCGCCGCCGGGATAGCGACGCACCTCGCCCCGAGAAGGATCCGCAACCCACAGCGTATCGCCGAGCCAGCCCATCGGAATCTGCTGGTCGGGCCATACGGGCACGTCGAGTTCCAGCGACGCGCGCTGCTCGCCGGCCGCGTCCAGGTGCAGAATCCGGCCCTCGATCCACACGGACAGACCACCGTCCTGGGCGGGGGCGACGGCCTGCGGGGTCGCGGGCAGGGCTCGCTCCCAGGAGGAGGAGAGCGTGGCCGCTGGAGCGGCGGGCAGGTCGACCTCGGGAAGGGTGACGCGGTGGCGGAATGTGCGACCATAGCGATGAAGGGCACACGGGTAGGACTCTCGGCGGATCCTAGGGTTCGGTATTGTGCTGTTCTGATAATGGTCCTTCGCTAGATACGGCCCGGTATCTATAACATTCATGTCGAACGGGGGAGTCAGGAGGTCTTCCAGATGGTATGGGCTCCGAATCACAACGCTGTCGAGTACCACGGCGTTACAGTTGCCGTGCGCGCGCCGAGGACCAGTGTTGTAGGCCCCCTCCTCCGTAATGATCAGTCTTTGGCGTGGCAACTCGATCCTGATCGGCTCCCGTTCCACTTCCGCACTGACCTCGTCCAGCTCGACGGGCCGGCGTTCGAGCGTGACTTCGAGCGGCGGGTCCGGCACGGCCTTCAGCGTCTGCGCCCACTCCCCAAATCCCAGTCGCTGAATCCGGATCTCGTAGGGCGCGTCGCCTTCGAGCTCGAGTCGGAACCCGCCGCCCGCCTCCGACCGGACGGCGCGGAAATTCCCACCGCCGAGCTCCTGCCGGACGGTGGCCCCGGCCAGCCCGGCGCCGCTGTCCGCCACGCGAACCACTCCCTCGAGCGTCTGGCCGCCTGCGGAGCCGGGGTTCAGGGTGAGTGCCGGCAGAAGGCCGGTCAACAGGAGCACGCCCGGCCCGAGTCGGGTCCACAGGTGACTCATGGGATCGGTGCCAGCCTGAACCGGGCGATCCTCGGCACATCCAGCTCTTCGAGCACCACCCCCCACAGCCCGTGTTCGTCGGCCGCCAGTCCCTCGATCGCCCGGTCCGCTCGAGCCCTGGCGACCACAACTCCTTCCTCGTCCAGCACCTGCCAGACCACCGATCCGGTCCATGGGTCGGGGCCCCTTACCCAGGTCCGTCCGTCGATTCCGAGCACGAGTTGCGTGGCCGGTGGGTGTCGAGCCGGCGGATCGAGCCCCTCCTCGATCCCGGACCGGATCACGGCGGCCGACGGAAAGCGCTCCAGAAGCTGGGGCACCGAGACCCAGTATTCGACGATCGCATCGATGGTCTCGCGTTCGATCGGGCCCCGGTGCTCCGGGAGCGCCGGCGGCAGCGCAACGTGGAAGATCGTGTCGCCTGCGGGCCCGATCCGGGTTACCTCGGCGGCTGGAATCGGCCTGCCGGCATCGTCGGCTCGGCGGGCGACCACGATCGAGCCGACCCCCGGTGCGTATGCGAAGAGCGGATTCACCGAAAAGGGGTGGGGGCCGAGCTGGACCGAGCGCACGCCTTCGTGCACCAGGCGAAGGCGCTCGATCCCTGGTCGCAGTTCGACAAGCCGGGTCCGAACCTCCCAGTTCTCGGTCATGCTGAACAACTCGCGGCCGTCGATCGCCTCTGCACCGCCGTCTCCAGCCGAAACCATCCGGCGGCTCGACAGGATCAGCTCGTCCGTCAGCGGAAGGGGCACCAGAAAGCCCTCCCCGCGCTCGATCACGCCCTGTGCGCTCGTCAGCTCGGGCGCGGAGCCGTCCGGCGGGAAATGGGTCACCCGACCCAGCGCCGGGTCCACGACCCAGACCGTGTCACCGGCGAAGCCGACGTTCGAGAGTCGAGCGATCTCACCCGGCCCACGGCCTTCGCGACCGACAGTGCGGATGTCTCCCGATTCGACGTCGATCAGCGCAACCTGGCGGCTGGTCCTGAGCGGCACGGCGACCTGCCCGTGGGCGCCGACCGCCATCAGCGGGATGGAGGTGACCTGCAGTTCCGGGTCGTCCATGCCCCCGAACTCGCGGTCCGGCACCAGTCGGAAGTCGGGCTCCTGCGCGGACGCGGGGGCGAGGAGGATCAGAAGTAACGCGGCCAAGGGCACGGTCGTCCGCGCGAATGACGAACAACGTGAAGTATTCATGGTTCGGTCCGGGCCCGAAGCAATGGGAAGTCGGCAGCGGCCCGTCCGCCGCTCGCAGCGGGAGCGAAGGACGCCCCGGGTGGTGGACGGGCCGGTTGCCACATGACGGTCCAGCCTTGCCTACAGCGAGAGGCGCTCTGAGGCTCGTGTCAGCTCGGTTCGCGCCTCAGCCCCGAACACCCGGGCTGTGACGAAACCCTTGCACGTTCGCTCGAAGGCCCGCGACGCTGGATCCACCGTTTCCGATGCGTTTGAGGCGAACGCCAGGTTCTCGGCGAGCACCCCCGTCGGAGTGACGCTCCACGCCGGCATGCCGCCGTCGTTGAGGACCACCGGGCCGACGCAGTCAGGGGGAAACTGTTCGATCTCCTCCGGATCGCATCCCGTGACCCAGTCCTCGCACTCGGACCACCCCGGATATCCGAAGTCGACCTCGACGCACTCGGGCGTCTCCATCCAGTTGTCGGCCTCGCAGACCCAGCAGTTGTCGAAGACCTGCGCCTCGGCCTGCGCAGGGACGACAGTCAGCAGGACCAGCGCCAGCAGCGGCGTCAGCCCGATGAGCGAAAGCTTGTTCATGGCTTGGCTCCTTCTCGAGAGTTTGAAGAACTGTCTTCGCTCCATTGCCAGCCGTACAGCACCAGCTCCTGGATTCCGATATCCCGGACTCCCAGGAGCAGTCGACGCTCGGGATCGCTGGCCAGAAATCCGAGCGCTACGTCGATCAGGGTCACCCGGGCCAGGCACCCTTCGTCGTCGAAGAGAGCAAGCAGCCGCTCGTCACCCCCCAGGTGTGCGAGTTCGTAGAGGTGCCCCTGGTCCAACGGAAGGATCGAAACCGGGGCGACCGGCGCAGTCGGGAATCCGACGGCGCTGGCGCGATCGAAGAGCACCTCGCTACCGGAGAGCAACCTCGGGTGTCGGGTGTCCCTGGACGCCGATATGTGCCACACCCGCCATGGCGCGCGCTCCTCCACCACCCACCCACCGCTCCGATCCGACCCCATCAGGCGGAGGGGCCGGATGGGCGGTGCGCTGTCGGGGACCGAGAACGCATCGAGGGCGAACCGGACCGGCGATATCCCGCCATCCGGGATCACCGAGAAAAACGTTGCGCTGTCTCCCTCCTCAAAGACCTGTACGATCCAGCTCCCTTCCGCCCGTTCGGCTCGGGTCGCATCGGGAAATCCCGGCACCGGGACCATGTCGACCGGCACCCCGTCCTGGGACAGGGTGTGAATGGCTCCTTGCAGCGCGTCCCATCCCAACAACGCACGGGTGGTCGGCTCCACCCCCATGCCCACGAACTCCCCGGAAGAGTCGAGGGGCACGACGTGTGGTGCTCCAGCTTCCCCGTACAGAATCAGCGAGCTTGGCCCCCAGATCATCGGTCGCCTCTCGACCAATGCGCCTCCCCGGATCCGCACCCCGGCCGGGAGCGGATACGTCTGAAGCAACTCGAGATCCAGATTCGACGGTTGCGCCTCGGCCTCGTCGCAGGGGGCGTGCGACCATCCTGACGCGTCCGGATCGGCCGAGCACCACTCACCGCACGCGGGAGCACCGGCCGCACTCCAGGAAAGAGCCGGCACGACGGCAAGGACCGCCCATACAAAGCGCTCAAGTCTCGCTCTGGTCATCGGTTTGACTTCACGCTCATGGATCCCTTGAAACGAAAGGGTACCGATCCATCGTACGGTGCGGATAGGTGAAGCGCAAGAGTCGCCGGAATCAATATTGCATACAATATGCGATGCGACGCCCAATTGTCTGATCGTGCGCTCGAAGGGAAGGAGCCTGGTATGCGGGTTCTCGGCAGGCGCCGACCGGGGAAAGCAGGACGGCGAACAGGAACTCACGGAAGGGACGATGACCTCATGGTCCACATCGAGGGTTCAGTGTCCTACTGGGGAACCAGCTTCTCCGTCGCCGCCCCGGGAGAGGAAGGCCACCCATAAGCCGCGGCTAAATCTGACGCCTCCATCGAGCGGATGCCTTCGTAACCTGGCTCAGACCTGTCACACAACTCGTCACAGAAGAAGATTTAAGTCGTTGATAGATAACGAGTTATGGCAGTTTCATCTGCCGGTTCGAATCCGGCCGTCCCGACTTTGGTTGAATCAAGCAAGGGTGAGATACCCCTTGTGGGAGAGGGTCTTGCGGGCATTTTGGCGTCCCGTGTGACGGCCGGTTCGATCCGGCGGTCCCCCGACCTTCGAGTTGATGCTCGTGAGAGTGAGCATTCCCCCGAAAGTGAAGCCCGACAAGGTGTTTCGCCTTGTCGGGCTTTCTTCGTTCGTGCCCGAATGCCCCCGGAGATGTCGTCCTGAGAGGCGGTCTTGTCACACTCGTCACAGTGGGGATGACCCAGGTTCCAAAGGCCTTTCAAGCCACGTTCAGCTCGGCCCCGGATCCCCCCTCGATCAGGATGCGGGAATCCCGCCGGGTTCAGGGTGCCGTCGCGAGTGCTTCACAACGAGACGCCCGCGTCGGAAGGCTCCCGTCACGACCCCTCCTCCCAGCGGTAGCGTCAGACCGACTGGACCCCGAGAGAGTCCGTCCATATCCCGGTGAACCGCGCATCGTCGACAACCTGCGGACGCAGCGATACCGGAACGCGAACCCGGTCCGTGGCCCGACCCTCATCGTCAATCCGGATCCACGTCGTCTCGATACGAGTCGGGTCCAGATCCGCCGCAGCCAGCCAGATCGCTCCCTCGCGGCCAATTCTCACATCGGACACGTACGGAGCCGTCTCCGGAAAGGGCATCTGGCCCAGCAGCGCCTCGGCCTGTTGCCGCTGTGCCCGGTCCTCAATCCGTTCCGTGTAGGACGCCATCCAGGCACTCCGCACCGACGCGTCCATCGGTTGCTGCTGGATCGCGAGGGTGATTTCGCGCATGCTCCCGTCTCGGGACCAGACGCGGACCCGACCCGTCTGATGCCCCACCTCGACCACCCGTCCCGCGCCGGCCGCCACGGACCGGAGGGTGAGTAGTCCCCCGGCCGCGATGCTCCGGCTATATTCCGGGGCGCACTCCGGGGCCTGGGCAGGTCTCGGTGGGCGTCCCGGGGCGCACTTTCAAGGGTGCGTGTTCAGCGCCGGTCGTTCTCCAACTCCACCTGCCGACTTCGAGGCACCATGTCTGACGGATCGTCCCCTGATTCCTCCGGGCACTGCTCCCGCCGGTCCTTTCTCGTGCGCTCCCTGGCCGCAGGGGTCGGGGCCGCCGCCGCCTCGGCGTGGGGCTGGGGGCCCGACGGGGTTCGACGTGCCCTTGCCATGTCGCCGACTCCGGAAGGTGGCACGCAGCGCGAGGGGAATCTCCTCCGACTCGCTCCGGAGCTGACCCCGCAGGCGGCCACGCTGCGGGTCGCCCCCGGGATGCGGGACCTGGGGCGCGGGGTCGAGGCGCCATCCCTTCTGGTGAACGACGCGCTCCCCTCCCCAACCCTGCGGATCCGGAGGGGCGAGGAGTTCAGCGCGCGGATGGAGAACGCCATCGACGATCCCCTCATCCTTCACTGGCACGGGCTCACCGCTCCCGCCGACATGGATGGGCACCCTCGATACGTCGTGGATCCGGGGGGTCACTATGACTACCGGTTCCGGGTGAACGATCGGGCCGGGACCTACTGGTATCACTCCCACACCCACCACATGACGGGGCGGCATACCTACCGGGGGATCGGGGGATTGCTGATCGTGGAGGATCCGGAGCTGGAGCTGGAGCTGCCGCCCAGGGAGCGGGAGTTGCCCCTGATCCTGCAGGACCGGAGGCTGGGAGAGGACGGCGTGCCGGTTTATGACCCGATGGGCCCCTCCATGATGAATGGGTTCATGGGACCCGAGGCGCTGGCCAACGGGACCCTGGACACCTTCACCGAGGTGGAGCCGGCAGTGTACCGGGCCCGGATCCTGAACGGCTCCAACGCAAGGATCTTCCGGCTGGCACTGAGCGACGAGCGCCCCATGACGCTCATCGCCAACGACGGAGGCTTCCTGGAGAGGCCCGTCGCACTCCCATGGGTCGATGTGGCACCGGCCGAGCGAGTGGAGCTCTTGCTGGACTTCCGGGAGGACGTTGAAGGCGAGCGGGTCATGCTGCGCTCCCTGGCCTTCGATCCGCCCGGGGGCATGATGGGCGGGATGGGAGGCGGAATGATGGGGGGACAGATGGCCGTCGCCTACCAGCAGGGGCGGCCCCTGG
>SLBA01000085.1 GCA_007126575.1 Gemmatimonadota bacterium
CCAAACCCCATCGTTGCCCACACATTGCGAGGGCCGTCTCGCAACCAGAACCCCAACCCCCACGACCCGTGCCCCGACCGCTCCGATGACCGCTCGAACCCATGCCGGTGCCGGCCTCTTCGCGACGATCCGTCGAAGAATCGAGCCCCTCACCCCCTTCTTCGGGCTCGCGATCTTCGCCGTGGCCCTGTGGGTCCTCAGGCGCGAGCTGACGGCGGTCTCCTGGGAGGAGGTGCGGGGGGCCCTCGAGGCGATTCCCGCACTCCGCATCCTGGGGGCCCTCGGCCTCACGGCGCTCAGCTTCGCGATCCTGACCGGGCACGACCGACTCGCCCTTCGGTACGCGGGGGTCGCCCTCTCGCGCGGTCGCTCGGCCTTCGGGTCGTTCGTGGGCTATGCCTTCAGCCAGTCCCTCGGCTTCCCGGTCTTCACCGGGGGGGCGATCCGATACCGCATCTACGGCTCGTGGGGAGTGGCGGCGAGCGACGTCTGGCGGATCGTGGGCTTCTGCGCCCTGGGCTTCTGGGTCGGATTCCTGATGCTGACCGGACTCCTCCTGGTGGTCGCCCCCCCGGCCGCGGGCATCGAGAGCCTCCTCCCCGGCGGGGCCGAGGGCCTCGCCCCGGCGGCCCGGATCCTCGGGCTGCTCCTCCTCGTCCCCCTGGTCGCGTACCTCGTCCTGGGCCGGCTCCGATCGGAGCCCATCGAGCTCGGAGGCGTCCGGGTCGACCTCCCCCGACCCGGGCTCGCGCTGCGGCAGATGGGGCTGGGGCTGATCGACTGGACGGTGGCCGGGACGGTGCTGTTCGTCCTCCTTCCCGAGGGCCACGGGCTCGCGCTGACGCATTTTCTCCTCCTCTACGCGATCGCGCAGACGGCGGGTGTCGTCTCGCACGTCCCGGGAGGGCTCGGCGTATTCGAACTCGTCCTCGTCCTCTTCCTGCCCGCGGAGCTGGGCGAGGGGGCGATCCTCGCGTCGCTCCTGGCCTGGCGCGCCGTCTACTTCCTGACTCCCCTGCTCGCGGCCACGGGGGCGCTGGCCTTCTTCGAGTACCGATCCCGCCGTGCAGTGGTCGATCGGGCCGTGGGGGCCTTCGGGCGGGGGATGAGTGCGGTGAGCCCGGTGCTGCTGGCCGGGGGCACCTTCCTGGGCGGGGTCGTCCTCCTGGTTTCGGGATCGCTCCCGGCCGCGCCCGCCTATCTGACCTGGATCGATGGATTCCTCCCGGAAGCCATCCTCGAGATCTCGCACTTCGTGGGGAGCTTGGTCGGGGCGGCGCTCCTCGTCCTGAGCTGGGGGCTGCTGCAGAGGCTCGACGCCGCCTATCAGATGACCCTCGGTCTCCTCCTGCTCGGGGCGGTGCTCTCGCTCCTGCGCGGCTTCGAGATCATCCCGGCGCTGACGCTCCTGGTTCTCTTCGCCACTCTCCTTCCGGCCCGCCGCCAGTTCTTCCGGCAGAGCTCGCTCACCCGGGAACCGTTCTCGCCCGGCTGGATCGCGATGATCGGGATGGTGCTCCTCGGCGCGGCCTGGATGGGGAGCCTGGCCTACGGGACCGACGCCTTCTCGGGAGACCTCTGGTGGTCCTTCTCGCTCGGCGGAGACGCATCGCGCTTCATGCGGGGAACGACGGGGGCGGCCGGCCTCCTGATGATCGCGGGCGCGCTCCGCCTCCTGCGCCCGGCCGTTCCCCCGGAGCTGCTTCGACCGCCCCGCCCCCTGCCCCCCGAGATCCCGAAGATCCTGGAAGGGACGGGCCGGGCCTCGGCGATGCTGGTCCACACCGGAGACAAGGCGCTCCTCCTCTCGAAGTCCGGCGAGAGCTTCCTGATGTACGCCGTCGAGGGCCGGAGCTGGGTCGCCCTGGGCGATCCCATCGGTCCTGTCGAGGAGTGGGAGGAGCTGATCTGGCGCTTCCGGAAGCTGGCCTTTGTGCACCGCGGCTGGCCGGTCTTCTACCAGGTCCGGCCCGAGTCGCTGACCCTGTACCTGGACGCCGGTCTCTCGCTCCTCAAGCTCGGAGAAGAAGGGCGGGTCCCGCTCACCGGCCTCTCCCTCGAGGGCGGTCGCTGGAAGGACCTGAGGCAGTCAATGAACCGGGCGGAGCGCGAGGGGATCGAGTTCCAGATCCTGGGGCCATCCGAGGTTCGCGACGTGCTCCCCCGGCTCCGCGAGGTCTCGGACCACTGGCTCGACTCCCGAAACGCCAGGGAGAAGGGGTTCTCTCTCGGAGCCTTCGGGGCCGACTACCTGACCCGCACCCCGGTGGGCGTGGCCCGCAAGGGAGACGAGATCCTGGGCTTCGTCAATGTCCTCGCTCCCGGGGTCCGCAGGGAGATCTCGGCCGACCTCATGCGCTATCGCCCCGACGCCATGAAGGGAGTGATGGAGTATCTCTTCGCTCACCTCTTCCTGTATGGGCGGGACCAGGGCTACGAGTACTTCTCGATGGGGATGGCCCCCCTCTCCGGTCTGGACTCGCGGCCCCTGGCTCCCCTCTGGAACCGCTTCGGCACCGCGATCTTCCGCCACGGCGAGCACTTCTACAACTTTCAGGGACTGCGGGCCTACAAGGAAAAGTTCAACCCGGAGTGGCAGCCCCGATACCTGGCCTGCCCGGGCGGGCTGGCCCTGCCCCGCATCCTCACGAATGTGGGAACCCTGATCGGGGGAGGGGTGCGGGGGATCACGGGGCGCTGAACGTCGCCGAGGCAAGCGGATCTTCTCGGGGCCGGAAGGGTGTCTCGATTCCAACCGGTCGACCCGGCCACCTGCCGAACCTGCACGGGAGCCCATGAGCGACATCGCGATCCTCCAACAGCTCGGGATGATCATCGCGGGGGCTGCGATCCTCGCCCTGGCCGCGCAGACGCTGCGCATTCCCTCCATCGTCGGATACATCCTGGCGGGGCTGGTCCTGGGCCCACTTCTCGGCCTCATCGAGGTCGGCGGGACGCTCGACATCGTGGCCGAGGTGGGCATCATACTGCTCCTCTTCCTCGTGGGCCTCGAGCTGTCTCTCGAGAAGATCCGCGACGTGGGCAAGGTGGCGGTACTGGCCGGAGTCTCCCAGATCGTCCTGACCGGACTTTCGGTTGCCGCGATTTCATTTCTCTTCGGTCGATCCCCCGGAGAGATCCTCTTTTTCGGGATCGCGCTGACCTTCTCGTCTACCGTCGTGGTCGTCAAGCTCCTCGATCGGCTGCGTGCCCTCGATGCGCCTCACGGTCGGGTCGCCGTGGGTATCCTTCTGATCCAGGACCTGGTCGTGGTGCTGGTCCTCACCATCGTCTCCGGTCTCTCGGGTGGAGAGGAACTGGAGACCGCTGCGCTGGTCCGCGACCTGGGGCTCGCCTTTGCGGGGACCGGTGTCCTGCTGCTCGGAGCGATCGTGGCGGCCCGCTGGGTTCTTCCGCCACTCTTTCGATGGATCGAGGGATCTCCGGAGACGGAGCTGATCTGGAGTCTCTCCTGGTGCTTCATCCTGGTGCTCGCCGCCTACTACATGAACCTGTCGGTCGAGCTCGGGGCCTTCGTGGCCGGCGTCACGATCGCCCAGCTCCCCCAGGCCCATGACCTGCGCCGGCGGGTCCACCCGCTGACCAACCTCTTCGTGGCGGTGTTCTTCGTCACGCTGGGCCTCCAGATGGAGCTGGGCGCGGCCGTCGATGCGTGGCCCTTCGTTCTGGCTCTGACCGTGTTCAGCCTCCTCGTAAAGCCTCCCCTGATCGCGCACCTGGTCCGCGCCTTCGGCAGGGGGCCCCGTCTCGCGATGCGGTCCGGAGTCACCCTCGGCCAGACCAGTGAGTTCTCGTTGATCCTGGCCACCCTGGCCCTCGGGAATCAGCTGATCGGGCCGGATGTCCTGTCGATCGTCGCCGCCGTGGCACTGCTCACCATGGGAATCTCCTCTCTCTCGGTCAGCAACGGGTCTAAGGTCGTAGACTGGATCATCGCCAAAGGCCTGCTGCGCGTGATGGCCGGAGCCGACTGGGACTCCGAGACGGAGCCGACCGAGAGCTCGGAAAGGCCCGCCCCCCCCATCATCGTGATCGGGATGAACGCATTGGGACGCGGAATCGTGAATCGGCTCACCGACCTGGGCGAGTCCGTGGTCGCCGTCGACACCGACCCGGCCAAGCTGCGTGGGCTTTCGGCTCGTACGCTGGTCGGCAACGCCGAATACCAGACGGTCCTCGAAGAGACCGGCCTGCCGGATGCCCGACTGATCGTGAGCACCCTCCAGATCGAAGACGTGAATCGACTGATCGCCTTTCAGGCCGAGTCCTTCGGGGTCCCCGCGGTGATTCACGCCTTCAGCGACCGAAGCACGACGGCTCCCGAGGACTCCGTAAGATTCCTCCTTGACTCCCGCGATGCCGGAATCCGCGAGATGACCGAGAGGATCCGGGACTTCGGAGGCTTCCGACCATGACCGCTCTTACCGTCCTTCTCCTGGCGGCGGCTCTTGCCTTCGGTTTCTCCAGGCTGACCGGCATCCACCCGATCCCGCTCTTCATTCTCGCCGGGTTCGCGGCCGGCCTTCCGCTCGACCTGGATTCCACCCTCCTGGGCGACGCGCTGATCCTGGGTGTGTCCATCCTCGTCTTTGCGGCCGGGGTCGAGCTGAACCCGGCCCGCGTGGGAAGGCAGCGCAGGGCCGCGCTGGTTGTCGGGTCGGTTCAGTTTGCACTACTCGGGATCATTGGGGTCGGAGTCGGTCTCCTGCTCGGCCTCGAGCTCGAGGCAAGCCTCTACCTGGGCCTGGCACTCACGGCCTCGTCGACCCTGGTCGTGGTTCGGATCCTACAGAAGCGGTCACAGCTCTTCGAGCCCCTGGGTCGCATGATCACGGGAGTGCTCCTCCTTCAGGACCTCCTGATCATCCTTCTGATTCCGATCGTGGTCCGGATTCCCGACGGAGCGTGGGCGGTCGGGGAGGGGGTCGTCGCCACCCTCGCCCTGGTGGCCCTCACCTTTGTGACCCTCCAATGGATCGCACCCTTCGTCCTGCGCAGGCTGGCCTCCGACGAAGAGAGCCTGCTCCTCCTGGTTCTCACGATCCTCTTCGCCTTCATGGGGCTGACCCACTGGCTCGACCTGCCCCTGATTTCCGGAGCCTTCCTCGCCGGAGTCGCCCTGTCGGCCTTTCCTGTGAACGCCATGATTCGCGGGCAGCTCACCTCGATCTCGAACTTCTTCAACGCTCTCTTCTTCACCGCCCTGGGTGCGTTCCTGCCCTTTCCGGGAGCTTCCGAGCTGGTCCCGGCACTTCTGCTTACGGGGCTGCTGATCGTGGTGACCCCCCCGATCGTGGCCCTGCTCGCCGAACGCTTCGGCCTTTCGGCCCGTCCGGCGCTCAACGCGGGACTCGTCCTGGCCCAGACCTCGGAGTTCTCGCTCGTCGTGGGTCTGCAGGCGGTGGCGGTCGGGCAGATGACCGACTCCACCTTCTCGGTCATCGTCTGGGTGACCGTGCTCTCGATGGCACTCACGCCCTTCATCACGACCCACCGGATCATCGATGCCCTCGTGAGATTTCATCCGACTCGCTCCGGCAAGGCGAAGGCTCAGGTTCCCGTCGGCCATGTGGTCGTGGTGGGCTGCGGGAAGACCGGAATGGAGCTGCTCGAGATTCTGATGGGGACGCCCAGGGAGCTGCTGGTGATCGAAGTCGACCCGGCCACGGTCGACAGGCTGCGTGAGGCGGGAATCGACACGATTCGAGGTGACATCTCCAACCCCCTTGTACTTCGGGACGCGGGAGTCCGGGACGCCCACCTCGTGATCTCGACGGTTCGCAGTACCAAGGATCACGCGGAGCTCCTGAGCCTGCGCGGCGAGGGGAAGGCCACGATGATCCGGACCTTCGAAGAATCCGAGACCCGCTGGGTCGAAGACCGCGGTGCCATCGCCGTCCCCTATTCCGAAGCCGCCGCCGAGGAGTTCATGAAGTGGTTCACCGCCGAAGACTGGAGTTCGGCGAGGTGACCTTTCACCCGGCTGCGTCGTCTCTTGCCTGAAGGGATCCGTTTCACTCCGCGAACCGCCGAGCCATATCGCCATGACCGAGCCCACGAACGACCGGATTCACAAGGTCCTCGACGGAGACCTGGACGCCGACGACCTCTCCCCGGAGGAGCAGCGGGAGATGACGCGCATGGCGTCTGCGTCGACCGAGGCCGCGACTCGCCTCGGGCGGCTCCGGTCGCCCGGGCTCACAGACTCGGTGATGCACCAGATCGAAGTGCACACCACAGCTGCGGCGGCGCCGAAGGGGGCTCGGGGCGGCTGGGCCCGAGCACTGTGGGAGCCGAGGACCATCGCGTTGCGTCCCGCCTGGGGCCTGCTGGCCGCGGCGGCGATCGCCGCCCTGATCCTCCTCCCCATCGGCGACGACCCAGCCATGGCTCCCGACGCCGACGGCGTCACGGTCTTTGTCCAGTTCCAGCTCCACGCCCCCGACGCGTCGGAGGTGCGACTCGCCGGCAGCTTCACCGACTGGGAGCCCGCCCACGCCCTCCATCCCACCGGCGACGGCAGCTGGTCCGTCATGGTTCCGATGAACCCGGGCATTCATGATTACGCCTTCGTCATCGACGGAACCGACTGGACCCCCGATCCCACGGCGCCCCG
>SLBA01000008.1 GCA_007126575.1 Gemmatimonadota bacterium
GACGCGCGCCCGCTGACGCACAGGATCCGGTCGGCCAGCGGCGTCCGGCGCTCCAGGAACTCATGCCCGATCAGCTTGTCGACCGCATTGTGGCGCCCGACGTCTTCGCGGATCACCCGCAGCTCCCCGTCGACATCGAAGAGCCCGGCCGCATGGAGGCCTCCCGTGCGTCCGAAGACCGGCTGGGACTCCCTCAGGCGATCGGGAAGTTCGCGGATCACGGCGGGAGAGACCCGCATGCCCTCCCCGTCAGGCTGCGCAGGGAAGGGTTCGCACCCCAGGTTCTCGACCGCGTCGAGCGAGGCCTTGCCGCAGATCCCGCAGCTCGAGGTCATGTAGAAGTTGCGGCTGAGCTGCGAGGGGTCGAAGGAAGCGCCGGGGCGCAGGCGGACCTCGACCAGGTTGTACTCCTGGGGCTCGTCTCCGGAGCAGTACGAGATCTTCGAGACCTGCCGGGGAGAGTCGATCAGGCCCTCGGTATAGAGGAATCCAACAGCCAGCTCGAAGTCGTCGCCCGGGGTGCGCATGGTGACCGCGACGGAGCGGGTGTCGGTGCCGGGCTGGGTGGCGACGCGGCGGGGGCTGTCGGAGCGCGAGGGGCTCCCGATGGATCGAGTGAGGCTCCCCGGGTGATAGGTGACCCGGATCTCCATCGGTTCCTCGGAGGCCAGTGCGTCTTCGACCTCGCGCGGGGTGTCGTCGCCGTCGCGGTAGCGGAAGATGCGGGTCCTCGAGGTCTCGCGGCGCGGGATGAGCATCGCGAATCGACTCCGGTCTGGGGAAGCGTGACCTCGACCCCACCCGGAAACCCGAGCGATCGGCCGAGGCCCTCTTCGAGTGTCACCGATCGGGGTGCGGGCCGTCAAGAGTGCCGGTGCAGTGTCGCCGGAGTCCCATGGCATCCGACCGCCGCGATACCGATGGCGAAGGGAGCCGGGACGCTACCTCTCCCCACCCGTCATGTAGTCCAGCACCAGCGCGCTCATCGCCCGGATCCCCACCGGAATCGACGAGTCATCGGCGATCATGGTCGGCGTGTGGAGGCCGCCCGAGGTCGTGCCGGGCCGCGTGGTGCCCAGGCGGAAGTACATGCCGGGCACGCGCTGGGCGAAATAGCTGAAGTCCTCGGCGCCGGTGGTGGGGGGAAGCACGTGCAGGTTGTCGGCTCCGGCGACCCGGGCCAGGGTGGGGCTCATCCGGGAGGTCAATTCGGGGTCATTGACGGTCACCGGGTACCCTCTGGAATAGGTCATCTCGAAGGAGCCCCCGCCGGCCCGCGTAATGCCGTCCAGGATCTCCTCCATCCGGCGCTCGATCATGTCCTGCACGTCCGGATCGAAGGTGCGGACGGTGCCCTCGAGATAGACCTCTCCGGGAATGATGTTGCTCCGGTCGCCCCCGCGGATGATCGCCACGGTAACCACCCCGTCTTCGAGGGGCGACATGTTGCGCGAGCGGATCGTCTGGAGCGCGAGCACCGCCTGCGAGGCCATCACGACCGGGTCGATCGACTCCTGGGGCTGCGCCCCGTGCGCCTGGCGACCGATGATCCGTGCGGTCCAGGTGTCGGAGGCGGCCATCGCGGGGCCCGAGGTGATGCCGAGCTCGCCGACCTCGAGCGAGGGCAGGGCGTGCAGGGCGAAGGCCACCTCGGGGGTCGGGTCGTCGAAGGCCCCCTCGCGCAGCATGAGCTCCGCACCGCCTTCCTCACCGGGCGGCGCCCCCTCTTCGGCCGGCTGGAAGATGAAGAGAACGGTGCCGGGAAGCTCCTCGCGCATGTCGGCCAGCACGCTCGCGGTGCCCAGGCCGACCGCCGTGTGGATGTCGTGTCCACAGGCGTGCATCACCCCGACCTCCTGCCCGTTCCAGATGGTGGTTCGGGTCGAAGCGAAGGGCAGCCCGGTGTCTTCGGTGATCGGGAGCGCGTCCATGTCGGCCCGCACCGCAACGACAGGCCCGGGGAGGCCTCCCCGGAGGACCCCGATCACCCCGGTATGGGCCACCTCGGTCCGCACCTCGAGCCCCAGCGCGGTCAGGTGCTCCGCCACCAGCGCCGCCGTCTCGAACTCGCGATTGCCCAGCTCGGGGTGCGCGTGGATCCGATGACGAAGTTCGACGATCTGCGCCAGGTGTTCATTGATGGCGCCGTCGACCTGGACTTCCCACTGTGCTTCGAGTGGGGCCGGGCTCACCAGGACGATGGCGGTGAGCGCGAGCAGGGCCACCGAGACGATGCCGGGGGCGGCCAGTCGGATCCGGGTCGTGCGGGGGGTGCGGCGCATGGTCGACTTTCCTGGAGCGAGGATCGGACGGGAGATCCGACTGCAGGCGGACTGCAGGCGGACTGCAGGCGGACGGCGGTCAGACCCGGTGACCTGCGCAAACGTAGATCGCGGTGGCGGGGCAAACAAGCCGGATCCGCATAGCCGGAACCAAGGGCACGCTTGCCGCAACGGAAAATTCCCGCGACCATGCCCCCCGCCGCGGGCACCGATGCGTGCCCCGTATCACCGCAACCCGATCGCGCCCCGTCACCCCGGAGCTTCCATGGACTCGCCCGCCGACAACCGTCCCCGACTCCACTCCCTGCAGGGCGAACCCGTGCCCCAGGCCGTCCAGCACGGATGGACGCAGCTCAACCAGATGCCGACCGGGGCGCAGCAGGGCTTCGTGGACCTACTGACCGAGAGCCTGAGGGGCGAGGAAGAGGCGGCGCTGGCCCAGTCCCTGGCCCACTTCGCCGAGAGATACGGGATCGAGCAGGAGATCGCCTTCGCCGCCCTGAAGGCCGTGCAGTTTCTGCTGGCGCGGGCGGCGGCGCTGGATCTGGACCCCAAGCGCTTCGGCGAGGACCTGCAGGCGCTCGCCCCGGACGACACCGGCGGACTCCGGGTGATCGGGTCCCGTTACCTGCCGCTGAAGGAGCAGATTCGACAGGGCCTCCTGATCCAGTCGCTCGCGGACCATGGCAAGGTGCTCGTGGGGCTGGACTGGCGGGTGGACACGCTGACCGCCAGCGACCGGGCGGTGGGCCTCGATTCACGCGTGGTCTTCCTGACCCTCCGGCTGCAGGACGCCGATGGGACCGAGCGGACCACCGTCCAACTCACCCCCGCCTCGGTCAAGATGCTCCAGCAGTTCTGCCGACGCTTTTCGGACGGAGGGTAGCCCGGCGATCACATCGAGACCAGCACCTTCACCTGGCTGGGGACGATCTGGTTGCCCGCCGGCATGTTGGCGTTCTTCCCATTCTGGCCCGTCATGGCGGTCAGGTGCTCGCACTCCTGCCCCTCGACCTTCACCTTCGAACTCCCCTTCCGGTAGCTGACCTTGTCCATGTTGCGGTTCGAGACCACCCCGCCGGCGATCCCGGGCTCGTCCCCCTGCGACATCGGGACCTCGCTCTTCTTGGTGACCCCCGCCTTCTGGCAGAATTTCACCTTCTTTGCGGTCTTCTGGATCTGCATCACCTGCCCGACATTCGGATAGGGGATCGGGATGGGAGACCCCGGAGGTGCCGGAGTCTTGCAGACATCGGGAAAGGCGAAGCAGACGCCGCCGCCGTTGGAAGATGCAGGAAACATGGTGTGTCCGGGGTTCAGGTTGTCGGTTCCGATTCCGACTTCGGTTTCGGTTTCTTTTCACGTATCGGTTTCGGTCTCGCTCTCAACATTCGTTTCGGAGAGGCCCATACGGACCGTTCATCATCGGGCTCACCCCAGGTGAATCCGCTCTCCGTCCACCTTGAAGGTCTCCTTTGTCCGAAGGTCGGCGCGCCTCGCGCGGGCGTGCCAGGCGCCCTCGACCCGGGTGCGCACCCGGCCGGCCCGTGTCTGCAGCAGGCCGGTGATCCGGCGGCAGAGCGATCCGAAGCGCTCCACCACCGTCTCCGCGGAAACGTCGATTCGCCGGGCCCGCGTCGATAGGTGATCGACCCGGGTCTCCATGCGATCGCCCCGCAGCCGGCCCCGGTCCACCCGAAGCTCCCCCTGCTCCGCATCGATCCGGGCTCGCTTCGTGCTCAGGCGGGTGCTGCTGCGACCCAGCCGCAACGCACTCAGAACGCGCGACGCCGCGTCGTGGACCAGGAGCCGCACGCCCGAGGTGGCCGCCAGGTCGATCGTGTCCCCCCGCAGGCGCACCGCCCCCCCGGCCGCGAAGGTCAGATCCCCGTGGGGAGCGGCCACCTCCAGCCCTCCCTCGGGCAGGTTCAGCCGCGCCATTCCGCGGTCGGGATCGTACTCGAAGAGGAGTTCGCCGGAGGCCGATCGGACCTGGATCCTCTCCCCCTCGTCGCTCTCGACCACCCGCGCAAAGCTGCCCTCGCGAGCTGCCACCCGCCGGGCCCCCGCGTCCAGGATCCCGGTGACCCAGGCTCCGCCGCGCGTTCCGGTGGTGACCAGCACCCGGCTTCCCGCCCGCAGTCCGTCGGCACCGGGCACGGCGGCCTCGGCTCGGAGCGCCTCGGCGACATCGGGCACGGCCACCTGAACGACGCCCGGATCGTCCGGATCGACGCTGACCACGACCCCGGGGCCCGTCCATCCGGCCGGGATCGGCTGGCCGTCCCCGGGTGCACCGGATCGGGCATGGGAGTCTGCCAGGCGGTCACTCGAGAGATCGGCGGAACGAGGTGGATCAACAGTACGGGGTGTCATGATGCTTCTCCCGTTGAAGAGGTCGCCGCCGGCGGCGCCGGTGGCGTGTAGGTTTCGGCAGCCAGGAGGTCGGGATCGGTCTCGCGGACCCCCCGGCGGGTGGCATCGGACCAGTCGGCGTAGCGGTCCTGGATCCGGTGAAGGTTGGCCTGTATGAGCGAGGCGCCCCGGAAGTCGGCCCCCTCGCAGTCCAGATGGCTCAGATCGGCAAAGTCCAGGCGGCAGGCGGTGAAGCGAGCCTCCTTCGCCGTCGCTTCCACCCAGAGGGTTCGATCCAGCCGGGCACCGGAAAAATCCGCCCGCGTCAGTTTAGCCCCGCTGAAGTCGGACATCCGACAGTCGGACTGGCGCAGGTCGGCCCCCTCGAGGTCGGCCTCGGGAAAGCGGGCCGCATACGCATGGATCCCCGCAAGCCGGGCCTCGCGCAGCGATGCTCCACTGAAATCGACCCCCTTGCAGAGCGCCCGCTCCAGAACCACTCCCGCCAGCCGGGCCCCCGACAGATCGCAGTCGGTCAGATCCATCCCGGGCAGCTCCATCCCCTCGAGGGTGCACCCGGTGAGGCTGCAGGCGTGCATTCGAGTCCCCTCGAGCTTCAGGCTCGTGAGGTCCAGCCCGTCGAAGTCGGTTCGCTCCACGAGCACACCGCTCAGATCCACCCCTTCGCAGCGGGCGCCCGAGAGCTCGCAGAAGTCGAAGAGGGTCGCGCCGCGAAACGATGCCCCGGAGAGCTCCGCATCGGAAAAAACCGTGCTGTCGAGCGAGGCGCCGACAAACTCCGCGTTGGACAGGTCCGCGCCCGAGAAATCGGTGTCGTGGAGTCGACAGTTCCGGAACGATGCGCCGGACGCGACCACCCCCGAGAAGTCCGCGCCGGGAAAGTCAGCTCCCGAAAGGTCGACGCCGGTCAGGTCGCAGCCGGGCCAGTTGGTCTCCTCGTGCCGGGCCTCCGGCCAGGTGGCCCCCTCGAGTCGGCAGCCCCGAAAGGTGCCCCCGCGCAGATCGACGCGAGCGAGGGTGACATCGCCCAGACTCGAGGACTCGACAACGGCCTCCCTGAGATCACAGCCGGACAGATCGGCCCCATCCAGGGTGCAGTCGGAGATCCGCACGCCGGCCAGAGAGATCGCCGGCCACTCGACACCGGCCAGGGTGCATCCCTCGAGCTCGGCACCCTCGAGCGCGCGGGGGGTGCCCGTGGCCTCGCCCAGCGGCACCCGGCGGATGGTGGCTCCGGTGAGGTCGATCCCGGCGATGGACGCTCCGGACAGGGCGAGCTCTTCGAGGGTGGCGCCCGACAGGTTGGCCTCGGTCAAATGCACGTCGGTCAGGTCGCAGAGTCGAATGCGGGCACCGCGCAGATCCGCCGAGCGGAGCCGGGCGCCGGTCAGGGCGCACCCTTCGAACTCGGATCCGGCCAGCACCGCTTCGGTCAGGTCGGCCGACGAGAGGTCGACGCCGTCGCACTCGAGGCCCGCCAGAAGGGCCCCGTTCAGCCGGGCGCCCCGGAACCCGCAGCGGCCCAGCTCCATGTCGTCTTCGGTCAGGTTCTCGAGCCCCTCGCTCAGGTCCAGCTCGGCCGGATCCACCTTCAGGCGCCACTCGGCCTCGAAGTGGGCGGCAGCCAGACTCGCTCCCGAGAGGTCGGCGTCGTCGAAGTCGACATTGACCGCCGTGACCCCGGACAGATCCACACCCGCGGCCCGGGCGCCGGTGAAGTCGACATCGTTCATGAGCGCCCCCGCCAGGGAGGCACCCTCGAGATTCACTCCCGGAAGGCGCACCCGCCGAAGATTGGCCATCGAAAGATCCAGACCGGCCAGATCCAGACCGGTCAGATCCAGGTCTTCGAGGATGACGCCCACCAGGGGCTCCCCCGCCGCCGCCAGCTCCCGAAGCTCGTCGGCCTTGAGGCGCCGGGTGTAGTTGCGCAGGCGCGGGTCGCTCTCGCCCATCC
>SLBA01000003.1 GCA_007126575.1 Gemmatimonadota bacterium
CCCGGTGGCACGAAGAAGCATCGCCGCCCTGCGGCGCAGCGTACTTGAAGAACTCTTCGCTCAGGTCATCCACAGCGTCATCCAAGCACGAGCAGGGCCATAAATAACAAAGCAGTACTAGGCGAAGGGGTCGAACTCCTGGTATCCTTTCCCCTTTGGACTTTCGTGTCGAGCGCGTCCGTAGCCCCCGCCATCGGAGCGCGAGATGCGCTTTTCCGCCACGAGCGCTTCCAGGACGAGTTCGCACGCCGCCGCCCTGACACCGTCGGCCGCGGACCGCCCGGCAAGACCGGATTCCTCGACGAGACCGAGCAGCCCGGGGACCACCTCGAAGCCCTTCACGCACGCCTCGGCACCCGCGTCACCCGAGACCTGCAGGGCACCTCCGTCTTCGAAGTAGGTCACGATCTCGGCGACGGTCACGCCCCCCGCCCGATCCTCGAAGGTCTCGCGTGCAGCTCGGGCGATGAGCTCTCGAGCGATCGGCTCGGCGCCCTGGAGTTCCCCTTCGTACTCGAGCTCCATCTTGCCCGTGATCATCGGGAGCGAGGCGTAGATGTCCCCGATTCTGGGGGTCGCCGTCGCCTCGGCGAGCCGGATCGCGCGCCGCTCGGCGTTCGAGACGATCCCCTCGAGCAGGGTGATCGGCATCCGCTGGCTCACCCCGGACCGGGCGTCGATCCGCTTGTCGCTGCGGGCGGCGAAGGCGATCCGCTCCACCACTTCGGCCACGAAGTCGGGGATCTCGACGGGAGGTCCGTCGCGCTCGACCCAGGCCTCCTGGCGGGTGATCGAGATCCCGGTCTCGATCCGTTCGGGGTAGTGGGTCCGGATCTCGGCTCCGATGCGGTCCTTGAGGGGGGTGATGATCTTTCCCCTCGCCGTGTAGTCCTCGGGGTTCGCCGTGAAGACCATGAAGACGTCGAGGCCCAGCCGCACCGGGAATCCCTTGATCTGCACATCCCCCTCCTGAAGGATGTTGAACAGACCCACCTGGATCTTTCCGGCCAGGTCCGGGAGCTCGTTGATCGCGAAGATCCCCCGGTTGGCGCGCGGAAGGAGCCCGTAGTGCAGGGTGAGTTCGTCGGAGAGAATGTGCCCTCCGCGGGCGGCCTTGATCGGGTCCACATCGCCGATCAGGTCCGCGATCGTGACGTCGGGGGTCGCCAGCTTCTCGACGTAGCGGGCCTCTCTGGGCAGCCACTGGATCGGCGTGTCGTCACCGTGCTCCTCGACGAGCATGCGCCCCTCCTTCGAGATCGGGCGAAGGGGGTCGTCGTTCACCTCGCTTCCCGTCAGCACCGGGATCTCGGGATCGAGGAGGTCTCTCAGGCCCCGAAGGATCCGGCTCTTCGCCTGCCCCCGCAGCCCGAGAAGGATGAAGTCCTGTCGGGCCAGGACGGCGTTCACGATCTGGGGGATCACGGACTCGTCGTAGCCCTGGATTCCGGGAAAGAGCTCCGACCGGTCACTCAGCCGGGAGAGGAGGTTGGAGCGCATCTCGTCGCGGACGGATCGAGATCTCCATCCCGAGGAGCGGAGGGTGCCGAGGGTGTCGGGAAGACTGTCAGTCATGGGTTTGGACCGGATTTCCGGGATGACGGGAAGGCGGGGATTCGCTAGACTTGGGAGGTCGCCGGGACGGTATGTGGGGCGCGGGCATACGGCCGCAGCCCCTGCGAACGCCGCCGGGGCCGGAGTGCGGGGTACCTCCGGAGGCCTTCGGGGTTCCGGATGAGGGATCGCGGCACGGACCTGGCGGTTTCCGCGGAAGACCTCCCCGCTCGATCGAACGCCATCCCCCAAGGAGCAGTCAGGCATGACCGATATCCAGCGCCCGAGCGGTACCATCCGGCCCATCGAGGAACAGCCGGAGCTTCCCCTCGATCAGGTGATCCTGAGTGAGCCGCCCGATGAAGAGGCGGTTCCCATGGATGTCCTCTTCGTCGGTGGGGGTCCGGCCGGGCTGGCCGGAGCGATCGAGCTGGCCCGCCTGGTCCGAGCCGACAACGAGGCCGGGGGAGGGCTGGGCGAGATCGAGATCGGGGTTCTGGAGAAGGCGGCCGAGCTCGGGGAGCACAGCCTCTCGGGCGCGGTGATCAACCCGCAGCCCTTCCGGGAACTGTTTCCGGATCTGCCCGTCGAGGATCTCCCCTTCCGGAGGCCCGTCGAGAAGGAGGCGGTCTACCTGTTGCGCGAGAAGGGGGCGACCCGCCTGCCCACCCCCCCGACCATGAAGAACCATGGCAACTGGATCGCCTCGCTCTCCGAGGTGGTGCGCTGGATGGGGGAGCAGGCCGAGCAGATGGGGATCAACGTCTTTCCCGGATTCCCCGTGGACTCGCTTCTGGTCGAAGGGGAGAGGGTCACCGGGGTCCGGACCACTCCGGCCGGCCTCGACCGCGAGGGCCATCCGGCGGGCGGGCATACTCCGGCGATGGATCTCACCGCGCAGGTCACGGTGCTCTCCGAGGGGACGCGTGGGCTCCTGACCCAGGGATGGATGAAGTGGCAGGGGGCGACCTCGCAGAACCCGCAGATCTACGCGCTCGGCGTCAAGGAGCTCTGGGAGACGAAACAGCCGCTGGATCGGATCATCCATACGCTCGGATGGCCTCTTCCGGGGAGCGCCTTCGGGGGGTCGTGGATGTACCCGATGGAAGAGAACCTCGTCTCCCTTGGACTCGTCGTGGGGCTCGACTACCCCGACGCCCACCTCGACGTGCACGAGCTCCTGCAGCGGATGAAGCTGCATCCGCTCTTCCGCGAGATCCTCGCGGGGGGCGAGATGGTGGAGTGGGGGGCCAAGACGATCCCCGAGGGCGGCTACTACGCCCTGGCCGATCGGCGGCACGGGGACGGCTGCCTTGTCGTCGGGGATTCTGCGGGTTACGTCGATGTCCCTTCGCTCAAGGGGGTGCACTATGCCGCGCAGTCGGGAATCTATGCGGCGCGGGCCATCTTCGACGCCCTCAAGGCCGTAGACACCTCGGCGGAGCGACTTTCGGCGTACACGCGCATGGTCGACGAGTCGTACATCGTCTCCGACATGAAGAAGACCCGCAACATGCGGCTCGCCTTCAAGAAGGGCTTCGTGGGCGGCGGCATGCGCGCCGGGCTCATGACGCTTACCGGGGGACGATTTCCCGGCAAGAGGATTTCGTCCGAGGAGGACGCCGAGGAGCCCCGCACCCTCGACGCCATTCCCGAGCCCTTCGTGCCCGATGGGGAATTGACCTTCTCGAAGGTGGACGCGGTCTTCAAGTCCGGGAACAAGACGCGCGACGACATCCCCTCGCACCTGAAGGTCGGAGAGGACGTCTCGGCCGAAATGGCCGAGTTCCTGAGCAATATGTGTCCGGCAGCCGTGTACGAGCGCGACGGGGAGTCCCTCGTCGTGAACGCGCCGAACTGTGTGGACTGCAAGGCCACCGATGTGGTGGGACCCCGCTGGACGCCCCGTGAAGGCGGGAGTGGGCCAGCCTATCGTCGAATGTAACTCCGGAGGTGCCGCATGTCCGTTGTGGAACTGCTGATCCTACTTCTCATTGCGGGCATCTGCGGGTCGCTGGCCCAGGCGCTCACCGGCTTCAATCGCGGGGGCTGCCTGCTCGCCGTCGCGCTCGGTTTCATCGGCGCACTGGTGGGCATGTGGATCGCACGGGCGCTGGGGTTGCCCGAGCCCTTCGCGATCCAGATCGGGGGGCAGGCGTTTCCGATCGTGTGGTCGATCGTGGGGGCGTCGGTCGTCACCATCGTGGTCGGCCTTCTGACCGGGCGACGCTGAGTCGGAGGGGGACGTAGTCCAGAGGGAAGGCACGGGAAAAGGCGACATGCGACGTCCCCCGCCATGCTTGTCTCGTCACAGCCCACGGGATAACATTAGACATAATCATTCCGAAAACTGTAATTGCTGACGAAGGTCGCTCGAATGACAGCGAGTCCCGGTCGTCCCGGGGTTCCTGGCCGTCGAGAACGGGACTGCTGTTCCTTCCCGAGCCGCTCCGTGGGGCTTCAATCCGCGGTGGGTGCCTCGTCTCGGCCGGGTGAAACCTATCATGACGATCAAGAAACTCGCATTCGGCGCAGCCCTGCTCGTGGCCCTCATGGTCCTTTGGGGCACACAACGCCTGGCCTCGGGTGACCCGGGCCTCCCCCCACTGGAGATCACCACGGTGGACCGTGGCGAGGTTTCGCAGCGGGTCGTGGCCTACGGATCCCTTCAGCCGGTCGAGCGCGTCGAAGTCGGCAGCCAGGTGTCCGGCATCGTCGACGAGATCTACGTCGACTTCAACAGCCGGGTACAGCGAGGCGATGTGATTGCCCGCATCGATCCCTCGACCTTCGAGGCCGCGGTGAGTTCGGCCGAGGCCGAGCTGGAATCGGCCGAGGCGACGCTCGAGCTGGCCCGACTGCAGTGGCAGCGAGTCCAGGAGCTGCGTGAGGCCCGTATCGTACCGCAGTCCGATGTCGACGAGGCCCGGGCGAGTCTGCGCCAGGCGGAATCCTCGGTTCAGGTTCGTCGACACGCACTCGACCGGGCGGTGCGCGAGTTGGAACGCTGCACGATCCTGGCGCCCGCCGACGGAATCGTGATCTCGCGCTCTGTCGACCCGGGCCAGACGGTCGCGGCCAGTCTGAGCGCACCGGTCCTCTTCGAGATCGTGGCCGACCTCACGCAGATGCACATTCATGCCAGCGTCTCAGAGGCCGACATCGGGATGGTCAACGAGGGACAGGCGGTGCGCTTCGTGGTCGATGCACATCGGGATCGGGAGATCGAGGGCGAGGTGGTGCAGGTCCGCAACGCCCCGATCATGGAAGACAACGTGGTCCACTACGAGACGATCATCGCGGTGAGCAACGAGGAGGGGTTCCTGAAGCCCGGAATGACGGCCGAGGTCTCGATCATTGCCGAGGAACGGGCCGACGTGGTTCGGGTTCGCAATACCGCTCTTCGCGCACGGATCCCCGATGACATCCGGCCGGAGGATCCCGAAGAGACCGGCGATGCACTGGTCTACCGCATCGTGAACGGGGAACTCGTGGCGACGGCGGTATGGACGGGACTGAACGACGGGGTTCATACCGAGATCGTGGAAGGCCTCGAAGCGGGTGACCAGCTCGCGATCGGCCTCTCACTCATACCCGACGGCCAGAGAAACAGCCGGAGTCTGTTCAGCGGGGACCAGGCGCAGTACTGATCCGCGCCCGGTCGGAGACCGAAGGACGCACGACGCACCCGATCCGCACGCCCCGTGACCGACTGACACGCTCACCTCATTGCCCCCGGAGTCCATGGACGTACTCGAACTGAAAGGGATCGAGCGCACCTACCGCACCGGCGCGGTCGAGGTGAAGGCGCTTCGGGGTGTCGATCTGACCGTCGGCGAGGCGGAATTCCTGGCGATCATGGGACCGAGTGGCTCCGGCAAGTCGACCCTCATGAACATCCTGGGGTGCCTCGACAGCCCGACGGCGGGGCAGTACCTGCTGAATGGCCAGGACGTCGCCACTCTCAATCGGGGTCAACTGGCACGGATCCGAAACGAGACCCTCGGCTTCGTGTTCCAGGCCTTCCACCTCCTGCCCCGGACCACGGCGAGCGAGAATGTGGAGCTGCCTCTCCTCTACCGTGACGAGCAGTTGAGCTGGAAGGAGATTCGCGATCGAGCCCGCGAGGCGCTCGGGATCGTGGGGCTAGGGGACCGACTCGACCATACCCCGACAGAGCTCTCTGGAGGCCAGAAGCAGCGGGTTGCGATCGCACGGGCCCTGGTTACAAAGCCCAGGGTGCTTCTTGCCGATGAGCCCACCGGAAACCTGGATACCCGGACGAGCCTGGAGATCATCGAGCTGATCCAGCGGCTGAACGACGAAGGGCTCACGATCCTGATGGTCACCCACGAGCCCGAGATCGCCCGGTTCGCCGAGCGGGTGGTGATTCTGCGGGACGGCCTCATCCGAAGTGACCGTCGCCGAACCCCCCTGCGTGCCGCCGACTCTCTCGCCGACTGGAGCGAGGAGTCCGAGGACGCCATGGACGAGGCGCTCGGCGACCGGATGGAGACCGAGACTACGCCCCCGTTGGAGGTAGGACGATGAAGATCAGTGCGGTACCCTACGTGGCGCTCAAGGCCCTGCGCCGCAATACGATGCGGACTCTGCTCACGGCGCTCGGGATCATCATCGGAGTCGGGGCGGTCATCACGATGGTGGGGCTGGGACAGGGCGCCGGCGCCGAGGTCGAAGAGCAGGTCAACCGCCTCGGTCAGAACGTGATCCTGGTCTTTCCCGGGGAGCGGCAGCTGGGTGGGGTGAGTATCGGGGGGGGGAGCGCGAACACGCTCACGGTCGAGGACGCGATCGCCCTTCGCGAGGAGATTCCCGAAGTGGTTGCCGCGAGCCCCGAGGTCCGGTCGCAGCGTGTGCTCGTGTACGGCAACCGAAACTGGGCGACCCCGGTGTACGGACAGTCGCACGACTATCTCCAGATCCGGGACTGGCCGATCGAAGACGGCCGCATGTTCACCGAAGAGGAAGTGGGACGGGCCGCGCTCGTGACCGTGATCGGCCAGACCGTGGTGCAGGAGCTGTTCGAGGGCTCGGACCCGATTGGCGAGACCGTCCGGGTGAGGGGGCTGCCACTGGAGGTCATCGGGGTACTCGCGCCCAAGGGCATGTCGCTCATGGGGTCGGTGCAGGATGACCTGGCGATCGTTCCGTACACCACCGGCTTCCAGCGGATTTCCGGGCGGAGTCACGCGATGGTGCTCAACGTGCAGGTGTACAACGAGGAGTCGATGGACATCGCCCGGGCGAAGATCACCGACCTGCTGAGGGAGCGGCACAGGCTGGCTCCCAACCAGGACAACGACTTCACCATTCAGACCCAGGAGGAGGTGGCACAGGTCGCGACCGAGACCTCCAGGGTCATGACCTGGCTGCTCGCGTCGATCGCTTCGATCGCCCTGTTCGTGGGCGGGATCGGGATCATGAACGTGATGCTCGTGAGTGTCACCGAGCGGACCCGGGAGGTCGGGCTCCGACTCGCCGTGGGCGCGAAGGGCCCCGACGTGCTCCTCCAGTTCCTGATCGAGGCCGTCATCCTCTGTCTACTGGGCGGACTCGGCGGCATCCTGGTCGGGGTGGTCGCTACCGAGGTGATCGCCAGCTACGCCGGCTGGCCCGCGCTCTTCTCGGTCGAAGCGATGGTGGTGGCGGTCGGGGTCTCGGCCGCCGTCGGCGTGTTCTTCGGGTTCTATCCGGCCTGGAAGGCCTCGCGCCTCGACCCGATCATCGCACTCCGGCGGGAGTAGCCGGCTGGCCCCGGGGGAAGGATCCCCCCGGGGCGCGAGCCGTTCATCGATCCAGCGACTGCCTCGTCAGAAGCTGTACTCCCACCCGAGGTTGAATGTCCAGTCCGCGCTGGTCTGGGGCCCGTTCAGAGACTCCAGGAGGGGACCGCCCCACTCCAGCGCGACCCGGTGTCCGGCGAAGGGGCCCGACGGCACCTGGAGGTTTACGGCCAGAAAGCCGTTCACCCGTGTTCCTCCCTGCAGCGCCGGGTCGTTCTCGGGGCTGATCGCCGGGTCCAATGCCGGATCCGCGCCCCGGACGTTCCCCCATCGCCGCGCCTGCAGGCGAAGCCCCGGCGAGACCAGGTCACTGCCGCGCACCATGCCCCACGCGTTCAGCTGGCCCTCGCTGCCCCGCTTCCAGCCCTCGCTGTTCTCGTTCAGCCGGAAGGCGCCGAGGCCCTGGGCTCCCCATGAGACCCGGTCGGTCTGCAGCAGGTAGGTGACCCCCGGCCGGGCCTCCCAGCTTCCGGAGCCCAGCTGCATCGGGTAGCCGAGCCGGGAATGCTCGGGGACCATGCGGTGGTCGCCGTCGGTGACGCTTCCCGTCGGGACCCCCACACCCAGGTTCAAATGCACCCGTTGCCGATCGTGGTCCATGACGGTGACCAGGGCGCTGACTTCGGTATCCGCCCACCCCGAGACGGAGTGGCCCATGGTGTGAAACCCGGACTGCCCCTGGTGGCCGTGGCCGTCGCCGTCCCCGGGGTGCGGGTTGGACATCCCGTGGCCATGGCCGTGACCGTTCCCGTGACCGGCCATGAGGTCATCGTCCATGCGAACATCCATGGAGTGGTCCATCCACATCGCCATGACCATCAGGGTGACCCGGTCCGAAGGCGCGTACATCAGATGCGGCATGTGCATGTCCATCTGCATGGTGAGGGGGACCATGCGGTACTGCGTCCACGCATCCTCGATCGAGACGGCAGAGCGTCCATCCCGGAGTCCGGACATCGACTCGCGGGCGAACATGTACGAGAGCATCCACTCGCCCTTGTGGTGCGTGTGATCTCCCATGACACCGATCGGAGCATGGCCGGACGGACCGGAGGAACTCCAGCGTTCCTGAGCGTCTGCAGGGAAGGTCGCCCCCAGGAGAAGAACGAGAACAAGGGAAACGGTCCGAAGTAGAGATCGACGCCTGGGCTGATCGTGAGCTGAGGATTCGATCGCAGTGGTGCGTGGTCGGTGCAATATGGAGCCGGTGGGCTCCGTGATGTTGTCGAACATGGGTTCCTCGCAGTCTGTGGCGTTCAGTGCACGCACGACCCATTCGTTCTGGGAATTGGCTGGAAGATCGACCTCGGCATCGGGTCGAAGGGCCTTCCGGGAACGGAACGGGGGTGCACGGGCATCACCGGAGCCGATGGGCTCCTGCGGTGCGGCATCCAGTTTGTACTGACGGTGGGTGTGTCAGCTGCGAGGGGGTGCGGTCGGCCAGGGAAGGACGTGCGGGAGGAGGGTGCGCGCCGGGAGCAGTTCCGGCGCGGCGTCGATCCGGAAGTTGGAAGGATCGGTCGGTGGCGCACGGTCGATTCCGGGCGAGGCCGCCGTGCGGATCGCGGTGGCGCCGGTGCAGTCGGTCCTGCAGGTACAGGGGCCGTCGTGGTGATCGTGCCCCGAGTGGGGGTGGGCTTCGACCTCCGGTGCGCCCGGCTCGGGCACATCATGCCCGGGTTCACCATGGGATGGGTCGGCACCATGGTGCGAGTCGTGCCCCGCGTGGTGGGCATGAGCCGAGTGAGTCGAATGGGCAGAATCGAGAGTCTCGCTACCCGAATCATGGCCGTGGGCATGCGCCCCGACCTCTACCGCTGCGGCCTCGACAAAAAGGTCGTGATGGGGACAATCGTGCATCCCCCCGACGTCGATGGCCCAGCCGGAGAGGAACGCTGCGAGCGCAAGGATCCCGACGGCGCGGCGGCGTGCGCCGAACCGGGATCGGGCCCCGAAGCTCCCGAGGACCCCTGCCGGAAGGAAATCGTTCATCATCGTGTGTCTCGGCCTCAAATGTCTCGACACTCCATGGACCGGGCAAGGCGGGGCACGTCCAGGCCACTCCGTCGGGCGACTCGTGCACCGTCGAGGTCGAAGTCATATTCTTCCGAGGGGGCCCTGCGGATCCTCTCTGTACCAACCGGTGAGCCGGGATTTCGGATCCGTCCGGCCCCCGCGAAAACCCGAACTTTCCCTCCCCAGACTCACCTCAACTCCCGAGAGGCCTCATGAGCCCCGCAACGCGCACCGCTTTCGAGCTCCACGATGTGCCCGGAATCCTTCGATCGAGGGTCGGGAGGCTGCGGCCGGGCGGCGACGTACTCCGAATCCTCTTCGTCTTCGGCCTGATGGTTCCCGCGATCCTCGTGGGCTGCGGGGCGGAGGCCGATCCCCGGTCCTCCGAGGCACCGGATGCGGTTGCCGATCTTCCCGAGGATCGCCGGGTCGCCCTCATCACCGGCTCGACTTCGGGACTCGGCGAAGAAGTGGCCCGACGGCTGGCAGCCGATGGCATGCATGTGATCGTGCATGGTCGGAGCGAGGAGCGTGGAATGGCGCTGGCTCGCGAAATCCAGGATTCCGGGGTCGGAAGTGCGAGCTTCCACGCGGCCGACCTCGCCTCGCTCGAGCAGGTCCGGGAGCTGGCCCGCATGGTGCTCTCGGAGTACGACCGGCTCAATCTCCTGGTGAACAACGCGGGGATCGGCTCCGCGAGAGACGGACGCGAGGAGAGCGAGGACGGATACGAACTCGTCTTCCAGGTCAATTACCTCTCGCACTTCCTGCTCACCGACCTGTTGAAGCCCCGCCTGGTCGAGAGTGCGCCGGCACGGATCGTGAACGTGGCCTCAGCGGCCCAGTCGCCGATCGACTTCGACGATGTCATGCTCGAGGAGGAGGGGGCGATCGGACGCGCCTACGGGCAGAGCAAGCTGGCGCAGATCCTTCACGCCTTCGACCTGGCCAAAGAGCTCGAGGGCACCGGAGTGATCGTGAGCGCGCTTCATCCGGCCACCTTCATGGACACGGGAATGGTGCGGCGTGCCGGGGTCGAGCCCCGAGCCACCGTCGACGAGGGGGCCGACGCCGTGATGCAGCTCCTGACCGAGTCCATCGAGTCCGGTCAGTACTTCAATGGACTCGAACCGGCGACGGCGAACGATCAGGCCTACGACGAAGGCGCCCGCGACCGCCTTCGGGAACTGAGCCGGGAGCTGGTGGGTCTGCCCCCGGGGGGCTGAGCGACACCGGAGAGGGTCGGGGAGGGGATCCAGTCGGGGTCACCGAGTGACTGCCGGGTGGCCCCGATCTCCGGGCGGTCCTATCTTCACGCCGTTCGGTGAAACTCCGGTGGTCGGTGGCGCCTCCCGTTTGGAAGGGCACGAGCCGACCTCACGCACCCGTTCCAGCAGCCAGAAAGGTCAGCTCATGTCCCGCAGCAGTTCCGTTCGCATGGTTCTCGCCCTCGCAGCATTTCTGCTTCTTCCGTTCAGCCTGAGCGGGCAGACGATCCCCGCGCCGGATCGGGGCCCGGACGAGGGGGACGGCCCCCATGAGCGCCTGATCATCCGGGGCGCGATCGTGATCGATGGGACCGGCTCCCCCCCTTATGGCCCCACGGATATCGTGATCGAGGGCGACCGGATCGTTCAGGTCCGGACCGTGGGGTATCCCGGCGTCGAGATTCCGGAGCAGGGGCGCCCGGGGAACGCCACGCGCGAGATCGATGCGGAGGGGATGTATGTCCTCCCCGGGTTCATCGACAACCATGCCCACGCCGGGGGCGGCTCGAAGAACCCGGAGCTTTCGTATGCCTACAAGCTCTGGCTGGCACACGGAATCACGACGGTGCGCGGGGTCGGGCTGACCGGGTTCGACCTGTCGTGCAGCGAGCAGGCCCGAAGCGACGCCAACGAGATCGTGGCTCCCCGGATCGTGAACTACCAGCGGCCCGGAGGGGGGTGGGACGAGGGCCCGCTCGACACGCCCGAGAAGGGCCGGGAATGGGTCCGCTGGGCGGCCGACAACTGTGTCGACGGGCTGAAGATGGGTGCGATGGCCCCGGACGTCATGGCTGCGGTGCTCGACGAGGCCAACGAGATCGGCCTCGGTTCGACCGCACACCTGGCGCAGACCGGACTCGCCCACATGAACGCGCAGGATGCGGCGCGCCTGGGGCTGACCGGAATGACGCACTTCTACGGGCTACTAGAGGCGCTCCTGAAGGATCACCAGATTCAGCCGTATCGCCTCGACTACAACTACCAGAATGAGCAGCACCGCTTCGGACAGGTGGCGCGCCTGTGGGACAAGATCCACGAACCGGGCTCCGATGAGTGGAACGCCCTGGTCGACGAGTTCATCGAACTCGACTTCTTCATCAACCCGACAATGACGATCTACGAGGCCAACCGCGACTTCATGCGGGCCCGGCAGGCCGAGTGGCACGACAAGTACACCCTCCCCTCGATGTGGGACTTCTACTACCCGAACCGCCGCGCGCACGGCTCCTACTGGTTCTACTGGACGAGCGAGGACGAGGCGGAGTGGAGGGCCTTCTACCGGACATGGATGGCGTTCCTGCGTGACTATCATCGGGCCGGAGGGCGTCTTACGGCCGGGGCCGACGCCGGCTTCATCTACAAGAACTACGGCTTTGCGTACATCGAGGAGCTCGAGCTGCTCCGCGAGGTCGGACTCCACCCCCTCGAGGTGATCCAGTCCGCAACCCTCTACGCGGCCCAGGAGATCTTCGAGCCGCAGCGGCGTCCCAGGGAGTTCGGCACGATCGAGCGAGGGATGAAGGCGGACCTGATCCTGGTCGACGAGAACCCCCTCGAGAACCTGAAGGTGCTCTACGGGACCGGTGCCGTGAAGCTCGACGACGAGACCGAAGAGGCGGTGCGCGTGGGTGGGATCAGCTACACGATCAAGGACGGGATCATCTACGACGCGAAGCAGCTTCTCGAGGACGTGGCCGAGATGGTCCGTCAGCAGAAGATCGAGCGCGGAATGGATCCCGAGGCGCCCCTCCCCCGCTACTGACGGGGTCGGAGCGCAGGTGAAGCGGGGGAGCCCGGACCGGGCGGACTCCGCTCCGCACTCTACTGCGTGAGGAGTGCCAGCGCCGCCTCGACCTGCTGGATGCGGGGCGCGAGCTCGGCGTCGGCGTGGACCCAGGTTGCGAGGAGGCGCTGGTAGTGCTCGGCCGCGGCCGCGGGATTCCCCCGCGCCGCTTCCAGCTCCCCCAGGCGAATCAGGAGTCCGGGGAGGAGGGCTCGCGGCACGATCGGATTCGCGAAGGCCCCCCAGGCCGGGTCCACGATCTCGAGCAGTTCGGCGACCGCTGCGTCCAGGTCTCCCACCAGTTCGTGCGCTTCTGCCAGAAGCAGCCGGCGGGGAACGAGCCAGTGGATGGGGTTCTCACCGTAGGCATCGCTGGTTCGGATCTCATCGAGGGCGTCTCGACCGCGCCCCTGTCCGGCGCTCCGTGCGGCATTGGCGAGAGAAGCTCCCTGACGGGTGAACCAGTGATCGGGCTCCGGATACGGAGGAAGGAGCTCTTCGGCCTCGAGCAACCGGTCATTGCCCAACAGCCCACCCATCATGGCGATGTTCTGGCGGAGAAAATAGCGCTCCGGCTCCCCGACCTGACCGGCATCGAGCGCAGCCATGAAGCGGTCCAGGTGCCGCATCCCGGCCGCAGGGTCGCCCACCAGATCTTCGAGCAGGAAGAGGCCCTGGGCCACGTAGTAGGCCCGCAGCCACTGCCCGCGGCCCAGGTAGCTCTCCTGCACCTGCTGCAGATGGAGCCGAGCCGTCGACACCTCTCCCATGGCCAGCGCCATCGAGCCGCAGAGTTCGCGGTCGTCCGAAAAATGGAAGGTGCGGGGAGCGCCCGTGAGGATGGAGCCACATAGCCGTCGAACCTCCTCGAGGTTCCCCCGGGCAAAGTGCGATCGAACCGTGAAACGGGTCGCCAGCTCTCCTGCACCGAGCTCCTCCATCGACCCGATCAGGCGCTCGGCGTCGTCGATCGACCCGCTGAGTCCGGTGAGCTCCGTCAGGTTGGTCAGATGGAGGAGACTGCCCGGATTCAGCTCGTGGCCTCGCTCGTACCAGATGAGCGGGTTGCGGGCGTCCGACCGCCAGGTGAAGCTCGTCGTGCCCATGTTGTTGGTGGCCCTGGCGTCGTCCGGGTATCGGTTCAGGATCAGTTCATAGAGATCCAGGGCAGCCCTTGGGTCCAGACGGACGAGCTGCTGGTAGAAGGCCTCGACGTGCCAGCGCTCGCGATCCGAAAGCTGATCCCGAAACTCATAGGCACGGGCGGCATGCTCCCGTCCTTCGCCGCCGCGACCCTGATTGAAGGCGCTCACGGCCGCGAGCCTGTGCGCCATCGAGAAGGAGGGGTCGATCCGGATGGCCTCGGCTGCCAGAACCGAGGCTCGCTCGGGGTCTCCCTCGGAGATGGCCTGCTCCGCCTCGGCATACGCCTTCAGCGCCTCGAGCGACCGGGTCGTCACCTCGGGCAGGGGAAGGCTCGCCCGGATCATCCCCCGGTTCTCGCCCAGGCGCCTTCGGACCTGCCTGGAGAGCGACTCGACCGCCTCGAGGAGCCGGCTCTCGGCAGCGGCCACACGGACCGAAAAGAGTTCCTCACCGGTTCCGGCCTTGAGCGTCCGTCCACTCACGACGTACTGGGGGCCCAGTCGGGAGACCGTCGCGGTCAACACGGCGCCGGCCCCGAAACGCTCCGCCACCTCGAGCGCCAGGGCAACGTCGAGCGGCGGGTCTTCCAGGTCCATTCGCTGAAGAATTCCCACGAGCTGACTTCTACTGAGCACGTTCACGTGCTCCGACTGATGCAGGTCGACGCTCAGGGCCTCCCTCGCCGCCAACGCGATGCCCCGGTCCGCCTCATCGACCACCTCGAAGTCGGCGAGCAGGATCCAGCCGCGCTCTTCGAAGGTGTCAGCCGCGGATCCACGGGCTTCGCTGATCCGGGGAGCCCCATGCACATAGAAGAACCCTCCGAGAATCGCGAGGAACGCAAACGCCGCAAGTCCCCCGGCGAGGGCACGGGGCCAGGTGAGGACGAAGCGCAGGGGACTCGATTTCAGCGCTCGCCGGAGCTCGCCCCAGGACCCCGAGGAGGCTGGAGACACGGACTCCGTGTCCGGTTCGGGGGTCGATCCCGAAGATTCCCGGGTGGAGGAGGGAGGGGAGGCCTCGCGGTTCACCGCCCCGAGGTCAGCGGTCGGCCCGGCATTCACGGCGTCGGCGTCGGCGGGGGTTTCACGCACGAGCGCCGTGGCGAGGACGATCGGGAGCCCGACGAGGAGCAGGATCACCGCGGAGCCGTATACCCACTCGGGGAGGAGAAACCGCTCCACCACGTGCTCCGAGACCTGGAGCACGAACCATGCAGAGGCGAGATACACCGCCAGGACCTGCCAGAGGGAGCGGCGGTGGATATCGATCACGAAGGCGCGAAAGCGGCTCACTTCAACTCTCCGGCGAGCCCGTCGTCCAGCCTCGTCGAAGGAGGCTCGCAGCCCTCCGACGGTCCCGCCGACCCGACGCTCAGAATAGGTGCCGAATCGGGAGGCATGCAAGAGCAGAGGTGGCGCCTGCCACCCCTTCGTACTCCCGCCGCTGGCGCCACTTCGGGTCGGTGTGTATGGTCCGGGAACTCAGCCCATCGTCCCGACGCCTCAACCGGAGCGCATCGCATGAACCGGTTTCCGCTCACGACAGAGCCGCACCGAGCCAGTCTCGTACGGCGATTCTCCCCGATCTTCGGGCTCGTACTCCTCCTCGCTGCCGCCTGCGAGCCGCCCGCGGGTGAACCCGAGACCTTCGAGGAGCTGGCGCGGGCCTCGCTGGCACAGCTCGAGGGCACGATGGATGTCGCCGGACTGCAGGGTGAGGTCCGGGTGGTCCGCGACGAATGGGGCATCCCCCACATCTACGCCGAAAGCCTCGAGGACCTCTTCTTCGCACAGGGCTTCGTTCAGGCGCAGGACCGGCTCTGGCAGATCGACATGTGGCGCCGCGTGAACGAGGGGCGCCTGGCCGAAATCCTGGGACCCGGCGCCGTGGACCACGATCGGTTGGCGCGACTCATCATGTACCGGGGTCCCCTCGACGAGGAGTTCCAGACGTATCACCCCCGGGGCGAGATGATCTTCCGGGCCTTCTCGGACGGGGTGAACGCCTACATCGATCAGATCGGGGAGGACCTTCCGGTCGAATACCGGCTCACCGGGCTCGAGCCCCTTCGATGGACTCCCGAGGCCTCGACCGGACGGGTGGCGACCGCACTGCCCCTGGCCAACGCGCGAGCGGAGCTGGCCCTGGCCCGGCGGATCGCCGACGTCGGGCTCGACGAGGTCAACCGGAGCGAGGCGCCACGCCACGCGAACTGGATCGATCTCGAGATTCCCGATGGGCTGGACGTGTCGATCATTTCCGCCGAGGTCCGCGACGCCCTGGGGCACTTCCAGGGCGCCATGCCCCGCCCACCCCTCCTGCCTCGCTACGAGGAGTGGGAGGGTGCGGTGGCTTCGGCGAATCTCGGGGCCCGGGAGACCTCTCCGGGAAGCAACAACTGGGCGGTGAGCCCCCGGCTGACGGCGAATGGGGAGGTCCTTCTGGCCAACGACCCCCACCGGGGGGTCACCAATCCCTCGCTGCGGTACCTGGTGCACCTGAATGCCCCGGGGTACAACGTGATCGGAGCGACCGAGCCGGCGATTCCCGGTGTCGCGATCGGCCATAACGGTCGGGTGGCGTGGGGTCTGACGATCGTCGGCACCGACCAGGCCGACGTCTTCGTCGAGACCCTGAACCCCGAGAATCCCGACGAGGCGCTCTGGCAGGGCGAGTGGTATCCGCTCGATGTGGTCGTCGACACGATTCCGGTGCGGGGTGAGGAGCCACGCGTGGTGGAGCATCGGTTCAGCCGCCATGGGCCGGTCTTTTACGTGGATTCGGCCAACCACGTGGCCTATGCGGTGCGGTCCACCGCGAACGAGCCCGGCACCGGGGGATACCTGGGCGCCCTGAGACTCGCCGAAGTCGACGACTGCCGGGAATTCATGGACGCGCTCGCGTACTATCACGCCCCGTCCGAGAACATGGTGTGCGGCGACGTCGATGGGAACATCTCCTGGCTGGCTGCGGCGCTCACGCCCCGGCGGACCGATGGCTGGTACGGTCGACTCCCGGTCCCGGGAACGGGCGAGTACGGCTGGGACGGGTTCCGCCCCCACACCGATCTGCCCCAGGAGTTCAATCCGGATCGGGGCTGGGTCGGGACGGCGAACCACGATGTCCAGCCCGAGGGGTACTATCCGCCCGTGATGTTCCGGCCCGGTCCCTTCGGTCGCTGGGACCGGCTTCAGGAGGTCTTCTCCGAGGTGACCGCCGCGGGCGGGCTCACGGCCGAGGACTTCGAGGAGATGGTCCTCGATGCGGTCCATCCCTGGTGGTCGACCGATGACCGCCCCCTCCTGGTGGGGTGGACGGCGGACGATCCCGACGCGGAGTGGGCCCGGGCCGAACTGGCGGAGTGGGACGGCACCTACGATCGCGAAAGCCGGGCGGCGGTGCTGCACAACGCCTTTCGCCGGCACCTGGACGGCGAGGCTCGGGGGGCCGGGCCGGAGGACGGCGCGCGGGAGGCCGAGTCGGACGCCGAAACTCCTCCGACCGAAGCGGCCCGGGAGCTGGTGAGCCGCGCCCTGCTCGATGCCGTCGAGGAGCTGACCGATCGGCTGGGGGAGGACCGCGACGACTGGCGCTGGGGCCGCATTCACCGCAGCGAGTTCCCCCATCGCCTGGTGAGTGCCTACGATCTTTCGGCGGTGGAGCGGTCGGGCGGCGGGGGGACACTGGCGGCCACCGGGGCCACCTTCCGACAGATCATCGACTTTTCCGATCTGGATCGCTCGCGGGCCACGAGCACTCCCGGCCAGTCGATGCAGCCACTGAGCCCGTACTACGACAACCTCCTGCCCCTCTGGGCCGAAGGGCAGTTCTTTCCACTCCTCTACTCCCGGGAGGGGGTCGAGGCCGCCGTCGAGCGCGAGCTGATCCTGCGGCCGCCCCGCTGATCCGAGCCCGCCCCGCTCCCACTCCCGGCGCAGCTCCGCGCCTGAGTGCTGCGCCGGACGTCCAGGCCGGTGTTCTGGACGGACGCGGCGGGCCCCGGCTATTGTGACGCCGATCTGTCGTGGCCCTCCGGCCCGCCGTGGCGAACCGCTTCGCCGGACTGCGGGGATCCGCCACGTCTTCCCGTCCCGAACCCGATATCCGCATGCCGATGCCGCGACCTCCGCTCGAGCTCCGTTCCGCCCCACCATCCTTCATAGCCCCCGGGGTACGGGCTCGGGTGAGGATCGCCCTGGCCATGCTCCTCGGCGCCCTCATGCCGGCCGCGGCACAGCTCCAGGCCCAGTCGGGGGCCGACCGGCCCGAGGACCTGCGCGGGCTGTACGCCCCGGGATTCCTGGTCGAGGACTCGAATGGCGACGGGCACATCGACCGCATCCCGGGCCGCATCCACCTGGCCCCGCGTAGTGGGCAGGCCGGACTCGCGGCGGCGGCCAACCTCTCGGCCCGAATGGGCTTCGAGAGCTACGCCTCGCACCTCGAGCTCCTGCAGCCCGGGGTGTCGGCTCCCTCCGAAGCCTCGCCTGCAAGCGCACCCCTGATCGTGGTGGGGACCGACGAGTCGCTCCTGGCCGCCCTCGGCATCGATCCCGACGAGGCGCTGCGAGGGCTCGCTCCGGGCGAGGGGGCTCTCCGGCGTCTGCCGACCTCGACGGTCCTGCCGGCCGGGGGGGTCTGGGTGGATGGGGGCGACGCCACGGGACTTCTGGCCGCATCGGCCTATCTGGCGGGGCGCTATCCGGCCGTCTGGCAGCCCGACGGCCCCTCGCTCGAGTCCTGGGCCGAAGAGCTCGCAGCCACCCTGGCCGAGGATCCGGATGACGCCGGGGACTCCGAGACCGCAGCCACCTTCACCCTCACCCTCGACCGCCTGGTGGTCGGGCACGGTCGCGACGGGATCCTGCGCCTGGCGGCCACGGTTCGGGTCGAGAGCGCAGACGAGGCCCGCCGGCTCAACGCCCGTGTGCGGGGTGAGGGCACCGACGCGGACCTCGAGCCCGCCGATCTCCTGCCCGCGGGGCTGCAGCGCCTCGACCTGACCATCGTGGCCCCCGACGGCACCGAGACGACCCACCGGGTGCTGCCCGAGCGGAGGTGGAGCGCCCCGAGCGCGTCGGCCTGGCAGCCCCGCGACGTCTCCGACTTCACCCTCTCTCAGCTCTACACCACGGGGGGCATCTTCCGCGACACCCGGCAGGACCTGGTCCCCGATCGGACCGAGGCGATCCTCTCGATCTCGGGCACCGAAGCCGCGGCGGGGGCCGTCGCGCTCGCCAACCGGATCGGGCTCGAGACCGCGGGCATCCGGCTCCCCTTCGCCCGGGTCGCCGGCGAGGAGGACCGACCCGAGGCCGACGGCTTCCCGATTCTCTTCGGGGTCGACCACTACCGTACCGGGCGCCTCATCGAGGAGGGCCGGCTGGGGGTGCCCACCGGGGCGGCGGGCGAGGGCTTCGTGGAGTTCGTGGCACGAGCGCTCGACGAGAAGCATGCTCTCGTGGTCGGTGGGAGCGACCCCGCCGGTCTCGAGGCGGCGGCGGCCCTGGCGGCCGGTCGGCTCCCCTACCTGAATCGCTACGAGAAGGGCCAGTTCGGGCTGGCCGAATTCGAGACCGAGCTCCGTCGCTTCTTCCAGGCCCGCGACGTCGCCGGCACCAGTGCGCTGGCCCTGGCCAAGCTCGAGCAGTGGATCACGCGGCTCGAAGAGGGCGATCGTCCGCAGATTCCCCCTTCGGACGCCCCCTGGCCCCCCGAGGTCGGAGACCCGGAGGCGCTCCCCGAGGACCGCCGGCAGGTGGAGCGCCTCGAGATCGAACTCGCGCTCGACACGGTGCCCGAGGGGCTCGAGGGCTACCTGAACGCCCATCTGCGCGAGCGACTGGCCGACCGGTTTCCCGAGACGGAGCTCCACGTGGCGCTGCATCCCTCGGGGTTCGGGGCCGGCGAGCCGGTCTTCGACGAGCGCTTCGAAATCCCCTGGGAGGTCGACGAGCTGCGCGCCCGGCTCGAGGCCGAACTGTACCCGCGGGTGTCGGCCACGGACTCTCCCCTCCGCGTGGACGTGCGTGTGAGCGAGCCCCCCGAGATCCGCGAATCGCTCGCCGCCGAGGTGCGCACCGAGCTCGAGGCGCGGGGCGTCGACCCCGATCGGCTCGTGGTGTGGGTCACGAATGCCTACAAGCAGGGGTTCAGCTGGATCGAGGACCAGGTCCTCCCCCGGCTCCGCGACACCGCGGTCGAGCGGATCGAGATCCGGTATCACCACCTGCAGGACTCTGACGAGATCCCCTGGCAGGTCGTCGGCTCGCCGACGCGCTGGCTCCAGGAGCTCTTTCCGATCGACGCCGTCCTGGCCCGGGAGCTGGGCATCTCGGACTCGCAGGTGGTCTTTCACGCCACCGGCGCATCCGACCCGATCTACCACCTTCGCGCCCTCGACGCCGGTGGCTCGGTGATCCTCGAGGAGTCCTTCACCCCGCGCTACGGCCTCCGCCCCTACTTCGGGCTCCACGACGACTACGAGCGGGTGCGGGTCAGCACGGGGTGGGTTCGGGCCGAGCTCGGCGACGAGGTGATCCTCGACGAGCGCGTGGCCACCGACATGGAGCGCTTCTGGGACCACTGGCAGGGCGACATCCAGCCCCGGATCCGGGACTACCTGATGGACCTCCATGAAGGGGCGATCACCCCGGTCACGGCGCCCTTCTTCGACGAGCTCGTGATCGAGGCGCGGCTGAGCGAGCCGAATCATCGGATCGGAATCGACGAGGAGGTGGTCTCGTCGCTGGAATCGCTGCACAACGACCTGTACTTCACCTCGATCGCCTACTTCAGTCACCTGGGCAATCACTACGGGGTGGGGGGACTCAACTACCCGGGGCGGATCCTGCCGCACGTCGATCCCACCGGGGCCGGAGAGCCCGGCCTGGCGCGATTCACGCTCACGGGGCGTTCAAAGTCGGCACCCGAGCTGGTCCTGCGGGCCCGCACCGCCGACGGGGAGTGGGGGCGCTGGCGCTACTCGCTCCAAAACGCGCTCCCGACCGACGCGCCGAAGCTTCGGGGGCTGTCGGTGATCGCTGATTCACCGGATGCGGGCGTGGGGATGGCCGCCGGTGCGGAGCGTCCGATCCACCGTGCGCTCTTCGAGGTCATGGCCGCCGATTCGATCGACCGGTACCCCGAGTACCGGACGCGCTCCACCGAGGCCGCGATCGACCGCAGCTTCCTTTCGGTCGAGCTGCTCGAGGGGATGGTCGAGGGGGTGCGCGGGCCCCACGGGGCGGGGGCGCTGGAGCGGGC
>SLBA01000174.1 GCA_007126575.1 Gemmatimonadota bacterium
CGTCAGAAGACGACCTGGGGGCCCGTCTCGAGCTTCGTGATCCAGAGCCCGGAGTCGGAGTTCAGGTCCGACGAGAAGAGGTGGCCGTTGAAGGGCTCGGCTCCCCAGGTCATGGGCCAGTTCGGGGCCATGGTGTGCTCGTCGGTGGTCTTGAGGACTGCAAGCTCGCGCCCCTGCCGGTACAGGTCTCCCCGGAGCTCTCCCGAGATGTCCAGCACCCGGAGGCCCGCCTGCGGACGTTGCGGCCGGCCGAGCGGTCCCACCCGGGACCACCGCCAGGGTAGCCGCCCGGGCCCCGGTGCGCACCTGCTCCGGGGCCCGCCGGCGTACCCGACGCCCTGCGGTCAGACGGGAGGACGGCCGCGGAGGGCGCGGGCCAGGAAGGAGACGACGAGCAGCACGAGGAAGACCACGAAGAGGATCTGTGCGATCCCGGCCGATGCACCGGCGATGCCGGAGAAGCCGAGGACCCCCGCGACGAGCGCGAGAATCAGAAAGAGTAGTGCCCATCCAAGCATTGAAATGCTCCTTTGTTCGGGTGAATTGTGGGGAGGGATCCAGTCGATCCATCCCCCTGCACGCTCCGGTTCAGGCCGACCGCGCCTTTAGCCCGACCAGAAGGGCTCCGACTCCACCGGCCAGGAAGACGGCCGACAGCCACAGGGGAAGCGCGACTCGCTCCTCCTGCTCGGCGGAGACTTCGAGGGGGCCGGCGTCGATAACGGTTTCCTGGGTGACGTATGAGAACCCCTCGAGAAAGAGGGAGCCGATGCCCACGATGAGCAGCGCCCCAGCGAGTATGAGCCATGCGGTCTTTCCCATGTCGTTCTCCTTCAGCATTCGTTCGGAGTAGGTCCGTGCAGGATCCGCGATCCGCGGACCCGGGGCGTCGTCGCCCCTGTCGACGGCCTCCGACTCCCGCAGGAGAGAGAGGCCGCAGCGGCATATTCAATGCAGGAGTCCTGCCAGCGGGCGCCAGAACCCTGAAAGCCCCTGCCGGACATTGGTTGTGAGGGGGCGTGCACTGTCCGGGGCTCGAGGCCCGGCGGTGTGGGAGTGGGGAGAATTTTCGCACTCGGCTTGTAAGGACTACCCACCTCCGTTTTCCGAAGAGCGGAGAGAGTGCTCGCCCGGGGGCCCGGCGCGGGCTCGGTACCCCCGGGTTCAGGGGGTTCCGGGCTGCCTTCGGTGTCGCAATTGCAAGGTTGTCGGAACCCGATCGGCGGGCTATCGTCAGGCGGGTACCCATTGCGGGTGCCCACTCGCAGAAGGTCTCCCTCGGATACGCTGACCTTTCAGACCATGTCGCCGGAACGGGCCCCACCCCCGGGCCGGCCAGGCACCCTGAGCCTCATGCCCCATGCACTCATCGTGGTCCAGGACGACGACGTCCGCGAACGTCTCGCCCAGGCCGTTCGATCCGAAGCCTTCACGGTCTCTCTCGCCGGCGATGTCGAAGCCGGCCTCTCGCACATGGGGGACTCTCCTCCCGACCTCCTGATGATGGACCTCTGCTTCCGAGACGGGAGCGCGGTCGACCTGCTCGAAGAGGCTCGGGAAGCGGGGGTTGGATCGTCGATCCTGGTGGGCCCCGGGGGGGACGAGTCACCGGAAGAGAGCCTCCGACGGAACGTGGCCGGCTTTCTGGCCGACCCCTTCGAGCCCGAGCACCTCCGGCCGATCCTCGACGAGGTGGCCCGAGCGAGCGGCGAGTCCGAAGAGATCCGCGAGGCGCGCAAGCGAATCGAGGAGGGTCGGTTTGGATACCTGATCGGCTCGAGCCCACCGATGCGGAGGCTCTACGATCTTCTCAGCCGGGTGGCGCCGAGTCACGCCTCGGTCTTCATCTCGGGCGAGAGCGGCTGCGGCAAGGAGGTCGTGGCCCGCACGATCCATGATCTGAGCCGGCGTCGTCGGACGCCGTTCCTGCCGGTCAACAGCGGGGCGATCTCTCCGACCCTGATGGAGAGCATGATCTTCGGCCACGAGAAGGGAAGCTTTTCCGGGGCGACGAGCCGGCACCGAGGGTACTTCGAGCAGGCCGACGGGGGTACCCTCTTCCTGGACGAGATCACCGAGATGCCCGCCGAGCTCCAGGTGAAGCTGCTCAGGGTGCTCGAGTCCGGCGAGGTGGTGCGGGTCGGAGCGGAAAAACCGATACAGGTCGATGTGCGAGTTGTGGCTGCGACCAATCGGGTGGCGACGCAGGCGATCGAGGAGGGAAGTCTGCGCGAGGACCTCTACTACCGCCTCAAGGTTCTTCACATCGCGGTGCCACCTCTCAGGGACCGGATCGAGGATGTTCCCCTGCTGGCCGAGGCGCTTCTCGACGAAATCTCGAAGCGCGAGGGGGCGCGAAAGTCCCTGGGCGACGAGGTCCTGGCGGTGCTCGGGGAGTACGGGTGGCCCGGCAACGTGCGGGAGCTCAAGAACGCCCTGTATACGGCCTACCTGCTCTCCGACGGCGTCGAGATCCAGTCCGACTCGCTGCCCGACGAGGTTCGGGGCGGGATTCCCGCCGGGCCGGGGGCGCAGATGGTGCACATTCCGGTCGGAACCAGCATTCGCGAGGCGGAGCGCCGGCTGATCCTGACTACACTGGCGCACCTCGAGGGCCGAAAGACCCAGACCGCCGAGGTCCTAGGGGTCAGCGTCAAGACCCTCTACAACCGTCTTCACGACTACGGGTACATGCCCGATGCCGGAGGGGACGCCGAGGACGACTGATCGGGGCCGGTGCCGGGGAGCGACTCCGCTGCGAGTTGATTCCGCCTCACGGAAGAGAGACCTTTCGGTGCCTTCGTCGTACCCGTCGCATTTGATCGACGGTTTCCCGTAGACCGAAGAGAGACCCGTGCTCCATGGACTGAACCGGGTGTGGCTCCGGGCACTCCGGCGTGCTCCGAGAACGCTGACTGCGCTTGCGCTGGCTCTTGCGAGTGGCGGAGTGCTGTTCTGCGCACCCGGGTCTCTGGGCGCGCAGGAGGCGGATCCCTATCCCGTGGCCGAATTCGAGCGGGAGGTGGAGGCGCGGCGAGGAGGCCCACCCGCTGCGCTGGCCGTGGCCCTGATGGAGCTCACGTACGGATACGTGTACCACGGTCGCCATGACGAGGCGCTCGCGGTCGGGCGCGAAGCGTTGGCACTCTTCGAGGAGCTGGGTGACACGACCGGGCTGGCCGAGACGCACAACCATGTCGGGCTCGCCCACTGGAACGAGGTCCGTTACGATTCCGCCGTGGCCAACTTCGGGCGGGCGCGCGATCACTGGACCGCGCTCGACGAGCCGAATTCACTCGGCCGGGTCTACAACAATCTCGGAGCCACCCACTACCAGTGGGGAAACTACGAACTCGCCCTTTCCTCGTTTCTGCGGGCGCTCGAGTACCGGCGCGAAAGCGGTCAGGAGGCCGGCCAGGCACTGGCGCTCACCAACGTCGGGCGCACCTACCATGACTGGGGGCAGTTCGATCGAGCCCGCGAGGCCTACCTCGAGGCGATCGAGATCTCGGACCGGATCGACTACCTCTTCGGACAGGCCTACGCACGCCTGAACCTGGCCGAGCTCTTCCTGGACCACGAGGAGTGGAGCGAGGCCGAGATCCATTTCCAGGCCTCGCTCGAGCACTACGGTACCGAGGCCGTCTCGATTCCACCCACCGATGCCCTCGGCGGTCGGGTTCTGAACTCCCTCGGGCTCGGGATGGCCCGGATCCGCCAGGGAGACACCGAGGGGGGGCTGGCTCTGCTGCGCGAGACCCTTGAGGTGGCGCGCGATGCCGAACACCCGCGATACGAGGCCCGGGCGCTCCTCGAACTGGGGCGAGCCTACCGGTTGGTCGGTCGGTTCGACGAGGCCTTCCAGTCGCTGATCGATGGGCTCGAGGCCGCCCGCGACCGGGACCAGCGCCCGATCGCCCTCGACCTGCTGGCGGTGCTCGCCGAGGTGCAGGAGCTTCGCGGCAATCCCGCCCTGGCGCTCTCGAATCTGCAGGCCTACGTGGCCCTCCGGGACTCGATCTTCGACCAGGGCGCCTTTCAGCGTGTCTCGGCGATGGAGGCGCAGTCCGAGATCGAGCGACAGGAGCGCGAGAACCTCCTGTTGCGCGAGGAGCAGCGCGTGCAGGAGACACTCATCGCCCGCCAGCGCCTGATCACGATTCTGGCCGGTGGCCTCTTCCTGTCGGCGATCCTCCTGGTCGGGGTCCTCGTGCACTTCAATCGACGGGGTGGCGAGCGCGAGCGGGCGCTCGCCGTGACGAACCACTCCCTCGAGGACACGAACCGGAAGCTCCTCGAGGCCCGGACCGAGGTGCATGCGCTCAAGGGGCTGATCCCCATCTGCTCCCACTGCAAGCGGATCCGCGACGACGAGGGGTACTGGGAGTCGGTCGAGAGCTACATCACCGATCGCTCCGACGCCCATTTCAGCCATTCGATCTGCGCCGAGTGCGGCCCCCGGGTCTACGGCCGGGACTGGGACGGTCCCGATGAGGGTGGAGACGAGGGGAGCGTCGAAGACGAGGCCGAGCTTCCCTCCAGCCGCTGACTCGGCGCGTCCGGGCCGACCCGGGAGGGCCTCAGGCGAATCCCGGGGGGCGCTGCAGGTGGTGCCCGGTGGCGTCCTGGTAGACCTTGGCCACCCGAAGGGCCTCGGCATCCTTCCAGAGTCCCCCGACGAAGGTGATGCTGAGCGGGTCAGCCTCGGCCTGGGAGATGTGCGGAAGGACCACGGCGGGGTGCCCGGTCAGGTTCGTGGCGAGCAGCAGGCTCGACGCGTAGGACGGGGTGACCACCACGTCGACATCGGCCCAGGCTCGATCCAGTGCGCCCATCAGGATGGTGCGAACGCGGTTGGCCTGGATGTACTCGACCGCCGGGATGAACCGCGCGGTGCGAAAGGCGTTCGGCCACGCCCCGGCATCCTGCCGGACGAGGAGTTCGTCCTGACCGCTGCGCGTCAGCTCGTCGAAGGCGGCGGCCGCCTCGGCGTTCAGGATCGTTCGCAGGGCACCCACGGGGAGGTCTTCCGGTAGCTCCACGGGGTGGAGTTCGACGCCCTCGTCTCGAAGCACCTCGAGGACCCGACGGTCGACAGGAGTCCGGTTCCCCGCCCCTTCGAAGGCCGACGCGAGATACCCGACCCGAAGGTCCTCGATTCCCTGCTCTCCATCCCACACGAAGGGCACGTCGCGGACGGTCCGGTCGAGCAGGTCTTCGCCCTGGACCGCCCCGAGAACCAGGGCGCAGTCTTCGACCGAGCGACAGATCGGGCCAAGCTTGTCCATGCTCCACGAGAGTGCCATCGCCCCGTGACGGCTCACCCGCCCGAAGCTGGGTCGGAGCCCCGTGGCGCCGCAGCGGGTGGCCGGAGAGACGATCGATCCGAGGGTCTCGCTTCCGATCGAGAAGGGGACGAGCCCGGCCACCACCGCCGCGGCCGAGCCGGCCGAGGAGCCGCTCGAGCCCTGCTCCAGGTTCCAGGGGTTTCGGGTTCGACCGTCGAACCACACGTCGCCCATCGCCAGGGCCCCGAGCGTCAGCTTGGCGACCAGGACGGCACCGGCCTCGTCCAGCTTGTTGACGACGGTCGCGTCCATGTCCAGAACCTGGGTGCTGAACGGGGCCGCACCCCAGGTCGTCGGGTAGCCCCGGGTGGCGAGCAGATCCTTGGCGCCCCAGGGGATTCCGTGCAGCGGGCCCCGTACCCGTCCTTCGGCCAGCTCCCGGTCGGCTCGGCGCGCCTGGTCCAGCGCCCGCTCCTCGGTCAGGGTCACGACGCACTCCAGTCGGGGGCCGTGCCGGCGCAGTCGGTCGAGCGAGAGGCGGGTGAGCTGCTCCGAGTTCACCTCGCCGGCCCGGATCAGCGCCCCCAGCTCCGGGAGCGAGGCGAAGGCCAGCTCCGTGTCGCGGTCGTGGGCGGGCAGGGCGGCGGGAATCGAGGGTCGGACGCTGGATTCCCCCCGGGGCCAGGCCCGACCGGGCGGGACGGGGTCGAAGTGCAGGGCGGGAGCCACATGGTTCGGGATCTCGATCGCCCCCCGACGGCTCCGGTACGCCTCGACACTTCCCCGAAGCCCGCTCAGCATCATCTCGCGCTGCTCCCCCGTGAAGGTGAGTCCCGCCAGCTTCTCGGCCTGCTCCACGACCTCGATCGTGATCTCGTCGGTCTCCTGCGCCACCGCCCACAGGACCCCGGGAAAGAGCCCGCCTCCCACCCCGGCGGCAGAGAGGATCCCCAGAAACTGGCGGCGTTCCAGCCCGCCGCGGGGCTCGGAGGAGGGGGACGGGGGCATCATCTCACTGGACATCGAGCGTCTCCGGGTGTGGCGGGTTCGGGGGCAGGGGCCAGTCTGCCATGCGGACCCCGGCAAGCTGGGGGTGCAGCGCAGGCCCGCGCAACCTCGCTCATGGGAGCTCAGCTGAAGCGGGCGCGGTCCTCGAGACGGGCGCTGTCCGGGATGCGCACCCTGGCACCCTCCTGCTCCACGAGTCCCTCGTCGCGCAGGGTCCGCAGCGCGCGGGCCACGCTCTCGCGGGTGGTGGCGAGTTCGGCAGCCAGCTCCCCCTGGGTCCGGGGGAGGGTGAACCAGCTTCCGTCGGAAGAGCCCGAGGCCAGGCCGTACTCGAGCAGGGAGAGGGCGACGCGCGAGGGCACGTCGCGCAGCGAGATCTTCTCGATCAACCCCACCGCGCGCCGGAGCCTGCGCCCCAGCTCCCGGATCACGGCATCGGCGAGCTCGGACTCCTCGTGATAGAGGCGTTCGAACTCGCTTCGGTGCAGGAAGAGCAGCTCGCTGTCCTCTTCGGCCCGGGCATCGGCCGGGTAGGGGCCTCCATCGAAGAGGGGGACCTCGGCGAGAGGCTGGCCGGGACCCTGATCATGAAGAACCTGCTCGCGGCCCTCGCGATTCGCGCGATACACCCGGACCCGCCCTTTGAGAACCACGAAGAGTCCCTCACAGGGCTCGCCTCGACGAAAGACGCGCTGTCGGGCGGGCACGGACCGGGTCACCGTGTGGTCCGCCATGCGACCGAGGGTCTCGGCCGAGAGCGAGCGGAAGAGAGCGAGCCCCGCGAGTGCGGCCCGGGCATCGTCGGGGCTCGTAGAGCTCCCGGGGATCATGGAAGGAGAGTCCGGAAGGCCTCGAGGGCTTCGTCCAGGTTGCGGCCGGTTGCGTCGGCACCCAGCGTGCGCCAGAGTTCGGCTTCCGCGTGGAATGCGCGCCCCCCCACCACGATCCGAAGCTCGGGTCCAAGGGTCTCTCTCAGGTCGCGGATCAGGCCGGCGACCCCGTCCAGGTTGGCCATCATGGTCGCCGAGATCCCGACCGCCTTCGCGCCGTGCTCGCGGGCGACCTCGACGATGTCGGGGTGAGGCATCTGGGTTCCCAGGAAGCGGACCGACCAGCCCTCGGCTTCGAGCAGATCGGCGACCATGTGCGAGCCGAGCTGGTGCCGTTCACCCTCGACCCCGGTGATCACCGCTCGACCCAGGGTGCGGTCGGGAATCGGGAGGTGGGAATAGAGGGTGCCGAGCACGTACTGACTGATCGCGGTGGCCATGTGCTCCCGGGCGATCGAGATCTCGTTGCGGGCCCAGCGTGCTCCCACCTCGACCTGCGCCGCCTCGACGACCTGTCGATAGACCGAGGTGATCGGGTGGGCGCGAGCGGCCTGCTCGGTCACCCGCACCGCCGTCCGCCGGTCCCCTTCGAGGATCGCTGCCAGGTAGAGTTCGAAGGCCCGTTCAAGCCGGATCGGCACGGGGCCGGACTCCCGATGGTCCGGGGTCTTCAAACCGGACCGTCCTCGCTCAGCAGCCTTTCGGCGCAGGAGGGGCAGTATCCGTGGCTCACCAGGATGCCGTTCGACCGCAGGTAGTCCAGGAGCGACTCCCAGCCGTCGTCCCCCGTGTTCATCCGGCCGCACTCCATGCATAGGGGCAGGTTTTCCCGGATCTTCCGCAGGTGCCAGTGCGAGGTCTCGAGCTCGGCAAGGGTCTCGGCCAGCTCCCTTCGGGCGGCCTCGAGTTCGCGGCTCCTGCGGGCGTTCTCGCGCGACAGGACGCTCAGCTCGTTGTTCAGCCGCAGGAGTTCGTCGGTGATCGAGCGATCCTCGTGGATGTCGGGTTCGCCGATCAGGATCCGGTCGGTGCCATCCAGGTAGACCAGGCACCGCAGGGTGAAGACCGCAAGATCTGCCGAGACGAAGTTGATCAGGGAGGGCTCTCGGGGCCCCGCCTCCCCGCTGGAACGCTCGTCGGACCCGAGGGCCCGGTTCCCGGGGTCCCAGGCGTTCAGCCACACCTTCATGCGCGGCTTCTCGGCTTCGGTGAGCAGCTCCACGAGCGGCGTGCCTTCGAGCTGGCCGCGCCCGACGCCGAAGCGGCGCGCCATCTCGGCGTTCGCCGTGATCACCCGGCCGTCTTCGGACAGGCGGGCCCATACAACCACTCGGCTGCTCTCCAGGAACTCCCCGGCGACCGAGTCCGGAAGTGCGCTGGGGTCACCTCTGGAAACCGCCATGTGCTCCCCTCCCAAGGGTCGACCGTTCACCGAAGAATGGACGGAGTGCCTTCACCCGCATTCAAGCTAACCGGGCCAACTGCGGCCCTCAAGCACGGGATCGGTACCACACGGATGCAGGGGCGTGGCCCGGAATCGGACCCCGGGGCCCCGCGGGATCGGTCAACCGCCCGGAGCGGTCCCCGAGGTCGGTGGATCGTCTTCGCCCTGCGCCTTGCGCGAGGTCCGGTCCCACGCCTCCCGCAGGTCGCCCCACAGCTTCTCGGCCCCGGTCCGGATGTCCTCCCAGCCATCTTCCGACGCCGCCTGCAGCTCCTTCAGTCGAGCCCGCGCGTCATCGAGTTTCTTGCGGAGCTCCGACTCCTCGTCCTGCAGCTTGATCCGAAGGTCGGCCTCGGCTCGCCGGGCCCGGGCCGACAGACCCTCGAGCTTGGCCTCCCATTCGGCGATGCGCGCCTTGAAGCGGTCCTGATAGGCCTTTCTGTGTTCTTCGTCCATGCCACTCTCCTTGACGGGGAACGATGACCCGACGGGGCATCGTGGGGTTGGAGTCGGATGCGCGGTCGGGCCTCAACGGCTCGTCTGCAGCCCGGAATAGCAGTCGGATGCGCGGGCGGCGAGCCGACGAGCCTCGCCGAGGTCATCGGCATCGATGGCCTGCGCGGCCAGGCTGTCGCAGGGCGCACGCCGCTCCGACGCACTGGGCCCGCCCCGACCGAAGCCGCAGGCCGAGAGTCCCAGCAGGAGGATCAGAGCGATGCCGGCCCACGAACGGCCGGCGCCCCTCAAGCGGCCTCCGGCGCGCAGTGCTCCTGGTAAGCGGATTTCAGGTCCTCGGCGATCGCCTCGGGGCCTCGGCCCTCGATCTGGTGCCGCTCCATCATGTAGACGAGCTCCCCGTCTTTCATCAGGGCGACGGCGGGCGACGAGGGGGGATAGCCGGTGAAGTAGTCGCGAACCCTTGCGGTGGACTCGGTGTCCTGGCCCGCGAATACCGTCGTCAGCACCGGGGGGACGACCTCGGAGCGAAGCGAGAGCGCCACGCCGGGTCGCATGTTGCCGGCGGCGCAGCCGCAAACGGAATTCACGACCACCAGGACGGGGTCTGCCGTGTTTTCGAGGATTCCGTCGACGTCGTCGGCGGTGCGGAGTTCACGAAATCCAAGGCGGGTCAGGTCTTCCCGCATCGGGGCGACCATGAGATCGGGGTAGGGCATGCTTCCTCACTTGCTGCTTGAGTTCAATGTGCTCGGGCGACCCCGGTCGGGCCGGCCGAATGCTTCGGGGTGACACGAGTGGCTGTGCCTATTGTGGACCCACGAAGGGGTGCCGGGTTCCCTGCCCCTCGCTTGCCCCCCGGCCTCGAATCGCCTCACTTTACGGTGGTGCCGTCCGTTCGCACACCCTCGACCTCACGAGACTCCAAGGAATCTCCCGTGTCGACTTCTCTCGAGATCGTCCGACTCACGGTAAACGGCGATCCCCGCACGGCGGGCGTGCCCCCCCATTGGACCCTGCTCGAGACCCTCCGCTACGCGATGGGGCTGACGGGGTCGAAACAGGGCTGCGACAAGGGGGATTGCGGGGCCTGCACCGTCCTGGTCGACGGCGAGCCCACCCTCTCGTGCATCACCCCCGTGTGGGAAGCCGAGGGCCATCGGGTGACGACGGTCGAGGGACTGGCCGGCCCCGACGGCCCGCATCCCGTCCAGGACGCCTTCGATCGGTACGGCGCGGGCCAGTGCGGCTTCTGCACCCCGGGCGTGCTCTGTTCGGCGGCGGCCCTCCTCGAGCGTACTCCAACCCCCAGCCGTCACGAGGTGAAGGAGGCGCTCGCCGGCAACCTGTGCCGGTGCACGGGCTACACGAAGATCCTCGACGCCGTCGTCGACGCCGGACGGGTTCTGGCCGAGCGAACCTCAGGTTCCGGGGAGGCCTCCAATGGCTGAAAAAGCGAAGTCCGACTTCACCATTGTCGGCACCCGGCAGCGAAAGGTCGACGGGCTCGCGAAGGCGATGGGTCGAGCCCGCTACACCGACGATATCGCCCTCCCCGGAATGCTCCACGGAAAGATCCTGCGCAGCCCGCACCCGCATGCGCGGATCCTCTCGATCGACACCTCGGCGGCCGAGGCCCTCGAGGGTGTGCACGCGGTCGTGACGGGCCGCGAGATGGCGGTCCCCTACGGGGTGATCCCCTGGACGCCCGACGAGTATCCCCTCTGCACCGACCGGGTCCGGTACATCGGCGACGGGGTGGCGGCGGTGGCCGCGATCGACGAGGACGCCGCGAACGAGGCGCTGCGCCGGATCCGAGTCGAGTACGAGGAGCTTCCCCCCGTCTTCGATCCCTTCGAGGCGCTCGAGTCCGAGGGGGGAGACGACGCCCCCTACCTGCACGAGCCCCGCAAACCCGGCTGGAACGGGAACATCACCAAGGTGGTCAAGCTGGAATTCGGGGCTCTCGACGAGGGCTTCCGGGGCTCCGACGTGATCGTCGAGCACGACTTCCTCTTCGAGGGCACGACCCACGCGCCGATCGAGCCGCACTGCGCGATCGGGCTCTGGGAGGCCGACCCCCCCGGGCGGCACGAGGGGGTCGCCTTCAGCGAGGGCTCCGGTGGGCCCGGGGACACCGAAGCCATCCTTCGCCGCAGCCGGGGGATGGAGACCAAAGGCAAGTCGGACCGGGGTGATCGCGAGGGTGAGGGGCAGCTGCCACCCCCGGCCGGACAGCTCACCGTCTGGTCCTCGACCCAGGTCCCGCACTACCTGCACCGCGAGCTGTCGCGGGTGCTGGGTCTCGACCCGGCGCGGGTCCGGGTGATCCAGCCCCCGGTGGGCGGGGCTTTCGGGGGCAAGTCGGAGCCCTTCGACCTGGAGTTCTGCGTGGGGCTCCTGTCCATGAAGGCCGGGCGTCCGGTCAAGATCCTGTACACCCGCGAAGAGGTCTTCTACTCGCATCGGGGCCGGCATCCCTTCCACATGAAGTACCGGGTGGGGGCCACGCGCGACGGCAGGCTCACCGCGGTCGACGCCCACACGGTGCTCGACGGGGGCGCGTACGCGTCGTTCGGGCTCGTCACGACCTACTACTCGGGGCAGCTGCTGACCGCGCCCTACCAGATGCCGGCATACCGCTTCGACTCCACCCGCGTCTACACGAACAAGCCCGCCTGCGGCCCCAAGCGCGGCCACGGTTCGGTCCAGCCCCGCTTCGCCTTCGAGGTGCAGCTCGACCGGATCGCCCACGAGCTCCAGCTCGACCCGATCGAGCTCCGGCGCCGGAACTTCATGGGCTCCGACACGCGGACCGTCAACGAGCTGCGGGTGACCTCGAACGGCTTCCTGGAGTGTCTCGAGGCCGTCGAGGAGGCCAGCGGCTGGCGGGAACGCTTCCGGCAGCTTCCCTTCGGCCGGGGGCTGGGCGTGGCGGGCTCCACCTACATCTCGGGCACGAACTACCCGATCTACCCGAACGACATGCCGCAGTCCGCGGTCCAGATCCAGATCGACCGGTCCGGACGGGTCGCGGTCTTCTCGGGCGCGTCGGAGATCGGCCAGGGGACCGACTCGATGGTCGCCTACCTGGCGGCCGAGGAGCTCGGGGTGCCCCTCGAGTATGTCCGGGTGATGGCGGGCGACACCGATTTCACCCCCGTGGATCTGGGCGCCTACTCGTCGCGCGTCACCTTCATGCTGGGCAACGCCTGCCTCGATGCGGCCCGCAAGCTCAAGGCGAAGGTGCGCGAGGCCGTGGCGGATCACTGGGAGTGCCCGCCGGGGCAGGTTCTGCTGGCCGGAGGGTGGGCGCTTCATGCCCCCGACACCGGCCGCAAGATGCCGATCCGCGAGGCCTTCGTCCTGGCCGAATCCCGCTTCGGGACCCTCGGCGCCGTCGGGTCCTACAACACACCCAAGGATGTGCACGGCGACTACCGGGGCGGCACCATCGGCGCCTCACCAGCCTACTCCTTCACCGCGCATGTGGCCGAGGTCGAGGTCGATGTCGAGACCGGACAGGTGCGGGTCGACCGGATCTGGGTGGCCCACGACTGCGGGCGGGCGCTGAACCCCGTGCTCGTCGAGGGGCAGATGGAGGGTTCGGCCTACATGGGCTTCGGCGAAGCGATCATGGAGGAACAGGTGTACAAGGATGCAGACCACGGACGGGCGGGGCTGCACAACGCGCCCTCGCTCCTCGACTACCGGATCCCGACCTCGCTCGACACGCCGGAGCTCACCTCGCTGATCGTGGAGTCGATCGACCCCGAGGGGCCCTACGGCGCCAAGGAGGCCGGAGAGGGGCCGCTGCACCCCGCGATCCCCGCGATCGCGAATGCCATCTTCGACGCCGTGGGCGTTCGGATCGACCGGCTTCCATTCTCGCCCCCCCGGGTGTGGCGGGCACTGCAGGACGCCCGTGCCCGAGGGGAGCTTGAAAAACCTGTCGCTCCGGAAGACCCATGAGCAAAAAGCGAACTATGATTATGTTTCTTGATTCCCTCTCGACACTGGGCGGGGGACCGAAGCGATGGATCCCGCTCCTTACGGCGGTACTGCTCGCCTGCACCGCTGCGGCGTGCGGGGGCGAGAGCGCTCCGCCCGCCCAGGAGGAGACGACGGCAGTCGCCGGGGAGCGTGCCGCGCAACCCGACACCGAGGCCGAATCGGGCCAGGCGGCGGCTTCGCCGGAGCCGACCGCGGGCCCTCTGGACGGCCGGAGCCTTCAGCCGCTCTCCTTCGTGGGCTCGGTGCTGGGCGAACTTCCCCCCCTGCCCGAAGACGACCCTGACACCTGGTACGAGACGGAACGGGACTGGGCGATCGCCTCGGGCACGGTGGAGTGGGCTCGCGAGCAGGCGCTCGGTTCGCTGCCCGTCGGCGAGCTCGCCGCGATCCTGGGGGCCACCTTCGTCGGCACGCCCTACGAGCCCGGCACGCTGGAGCTGCCCGGTCCCGAGCAGCTGATCGTGAACCTGCGCACCTTCGACTGTGTCACCCTGGTCGAGCATGCGCTGGTCCTGGCCCGACTGACCACGGATCCCGCCGTCGAGCCCGCCGAGGCCGAGGCTTTCCGGGATCGGTACCGCGAGGAGCTCGTGCGCCTGCGCTACCGTGAAGCGCGGATCGACGGGTATGCCAGCCGCCTGCACTACTTCACGGAGTGGCTGGATCACGGGATCGCGGCGGGCCACCTCGAGGAGGTCACCGACGAGCTCGGGGGGATCGTCGACGACCGCCGCATCGACTTCATGTCGAACCACCCCGAGGCCTACCGGCAGCTCCAGGAGGACCCGGCCCTGGTGGAGACGATCCGCGACATCGAGGACCGGCTCTCGGAGGGCTCCCGACTCTACGTGCCGCAGGAGCGGATCCACGAGGTCGAGGCGGGGATCCGCAATGGGGACATCATCGCCGCGGTGAGCACGGTCGACGGGCTCGATATCGCCCATACCGGCTTCGCCTTCCGGCTGGGGGACCGGGTGCATCTGCTGCACGCGCCCCTGGTCGGAGACTCGGTCGAGGTCTCGTCGCTCCCCCTGGCCGATCGGATCCAGGGCATTCGGGGCCAGAAGGGCATCCGCGTGGTTCGGCCCCGGTGATGCGATGCTGAGACTCCCCCCGTATACCTACCACCGCCCGAGGACCCTGCGCGAGGCGGTGGAGCTGCTGGCCGAACACGGCCGCGAGGCGATGCCGATCGCGGGCGGGACCGACCTGGTCCCGAACATGAAGCATCGGCTCTTCACGCCGACCCACCTGGTGGCGCTGAAGGGGATCCCCGAGCTCGGAGGGATCGATCTTCGGGCCCACGACGAGGGCGGATGGGAGCTCACGATCGGCGCCGGGGAGTCGCTGGCTTCGGTCGCCGGGAACGTCGAGGTGCGCCGGCATCTGCCGGCGCTGGCGAAGGCGGCCGCGCACATCGCCGGCCCGCAGCACCGGAACCGCGGTACGATCGGGGGGAACCTCTGCCTCGACACCCGCTGCACGTACTACAACCAGAGCGAGTTCTGGCGCGAGGCGCTGGGCTACTGCCTGAAGAAGGATGGCAGCGTCTGCCATGTCACCCGCGTCGGAGCCAAGTGCGTGGCGGCCCATTCCGCGGATACCCCCCCGGTGCTCATGACCGCCGACGCCCGCGTCGAGCTCGAGGGCCCCGAGGGCCGACGCACCCTGCCCATCCGGGAGCTCTTCGTGGCCGATGGAATCTGGAATTCGCAACGGGCCCACAACGAGATCATAAACAGAATCATTGTTCGTATTCCGGGGCCGGACGAGGACCTCGGACCGGTCCGCACGGGATATGCGAAGCTGCGTCAGCGGGACTCCATCGACTTTCCCCTCCTGACCGTCGCGGTCTCGGCCCGCTTCGATCCCGAGGGCCACGTGCGCCGGCTTGCGGGGGTGGTGACCGGACTCGGCTCCCGTCCCCGGGAGCTCACCCGCTGGGAGGAGCTGGCCACGGGAGAGCCCCTGAGCGACGAGGTGCTCGAGGCGCTGGGAGAGCGGGCGGGCCAGCAGTGCACCCCCCTCGAGAATCACATCATCGACCCGGAGTGGCGCAAGGCGATGGTGCCCGTCATCACCCGCCGGGCGCTGGCTGACCTCACGGCCCATGCCCATGCACCCTGACGCGACCGTCGCCGCGGCCCTGACGCGGGCCTTCGGGCAGATCATCGGGGAGTCGCCCGACGGCATCCTCCTGTACAGCCCCGAGTCCGAGGACGGCCGACTGGAGTTTCGCCGCATCTACCTGAACGACAGCGCCGAGAGAATCCTTGGGATTCCACGCAGCGAGTTGCTGGCGCAGAGGGCGAGCGTGCAGCCCGCTCCACCACTCGGCCACGCGCTGCAAGGGCTCCTGGAACGGGTTCATGGGGGCGGGACCGGAACGGTCGAGAGCGAGGTGGAGTTCGGCCGCGGCGCCGAAACCCGCAGCTACCTGATCCGTGGCCGGAGGGCCGGGACCTTCGTCGGCCTTCGGCTCATCGACCTCTCGGAGCGGGAGCGGGCGCGCCGGGCGATCGAACGACGAGAAGCGATCCTGCAGGGGGTGGCCGAGGTCGGAGAAGCCCTCCTGGACAGCGAGTGGCGGACGGTCCTCCCCCGGGTCCTCGAGACCCTGGCCCGGGTGACCGGCGTTCCCCGGGTACACCTTGTCCGTCGGGACCTCGACAGGGGGATCTCTGAAACGGTCGCCGAGTGGGGAGAGAAGGATGGCGCCGGCATGGGGTCGGTCTGCATCCCCGTCACGATCCGAGGGGCCCGCTGGGGAGCGCTCGGGTTCATCGACGACGACGTGGACCGCGTCTGGTCCGACGGCGAGATCGATGCGATTCGCTCTGCGAGCATCCTCCTGAGCACGGCCATCGAGCGCCAGATCCGGGACGACGAGGTCGAGGGCCAGCTGTGGCAGGCGCAGAAGCTGGACACGATCGGTCGGCTGGCCGGCGGTGTGGCACACGACTTCAACAACCTGCTTACCGTGATCCGGGGAAACACGGAGCTGGCGCTCGAGGAGGTCCGGCACGGGCAGGCTCCCGGCCGGGAGCTCGAAGAGGTTGCGAAGGCCGCCGAGCGGGGTGCCCGGCTCTCGCAGCAGCTCCTGGCCTTCAGTCGCCGCCAGGTGCTCCAGCCGGTTCCCTTCGACCTGAACCGGGCGGTCGGGGAGCTCGCCGACCTCTTCTCACCCCTGATCGGCGACCACATCGAGGTGGAGCTCGAGCTGGCCGATGGCCTGTGGCGCGTCCTGGCCGACCCTGCCCAGATGGAGCAGGTGCTCATGAACCTCGTGCTGAACGCGCGCGATGCGATGCGCCGCGGGGGCCGGCTCCTGGTCGAGACCGCGAACGTGGAGCTCGACGAGTCCTACGTCCGGACCCATCTGGGCGCCAGAGCGGGGGAGTACGTGCTCCTCTCGGTCACCGACGAGGGGTCGGGGATCCCGCCCTCGATCCGGGAGAAGATCTTCGACCCCTTCTTCACCACCAAGCCCCAGGGCGAAGGCACCGGGCTCGGGCTCTCGACGGTCTACGGGGTGGTCAAGCAGAGCGATGGAGAGATCTTCGTCTACTCCGAGCCCGGCGAGGGGACGACGTTCAAGATCTACCTGCCCCGTCTGGAGATCCCCGCGGAATCCAGGTCGACGGCCCGCAGGTCGCCGGACACCGACACTCTCGACGGCGACGAGACGATCCTGATCGTCGAGGACGACCCCGCGGTCCTCGCGATCGCCCGTCGGGTCCTGCGCCGTCTCGGCTACGCGATCCGCACCGCACCCGACGCCGAGGCCGCGCTCGAAGGGCTGCGGATGGAGGCGCCCCCGAAGCTCCTCCTGACCGATGTGGTCCTCCCCGGACGAACCGGCCGGATCCTCGCGTACGACGCGCAGCAGCTGCACCCCGGGCTGAAGGTGCTCTTCATGTCGGGGTATTCCAGGCACGCTGTCGTCGACCGTGGGATGCTGGAGCCCGGACTCCACTTCGTCGAGAAACCCTTCACGCCCGCGGCGCTGGGGCGGGCCGTGCGGCAGGCCCTGGACGATCCGACCAACGGAGCAGCGCTCCCGCCCCTGCCCGGCTCGCTCAGCCCGGCGACGGGTGGGACCTGAGCCGGCCCCTGCCCGGACACCAGGGTCTCAGAACCGCACCGTGAGCAGGGTGGGGATCGGACGCTCCGGGCCGGAGTGGAGCCATCCATGGAGGAGGGCACCGGGGTGCACCTCCACTCGGGCGCCCCTGGTACCGAGGGTTCCCGAAGACCCCGCGCCCGGTGCGCTGGCCGAGCGGCCGCGGGCGTCGTCGGAGACCGCGCGCCAGACGAGTCCGGCGCCCAGGAGGGATCCGAGCGTCGAGGTCGACAGGTAGAGGACCTCGCGATCTTCGAGATCGTCGACGATCAGGTAGGTCGCTCCCAGGGCGAGTGCGGCGCCCGCCAGGTGCGCGGCGTTGATCAGGAGCCCTTCGCCCGAATCGAGCGCCACCGGCTGCAGGAGCCGATCGCCCCCGGCGATGCCCAGGAGTCCACCGGCCAGCGCACCGGAGAGGAGGGCGCGCTCCTCTTCGACCCCCGCGATGCGAGTCAGGGTGATCCCGGTCTGGGCGCCGAGGAGGGTGGCGCTGCGCAGCGCGGAGACGTTGCCCGACGTGTAGTCCCTGCGCGCGCCGAGCCACGCGCCCGCGGCGAGGCCGGTCCCGTGGCCCGCGACCGTCATCAGGTGGCCGGCCTGCCGATTGCGCCTCTGGCTCTCGGTGTAGGTGAACCCGTTTCCTGTTCGCTCCACGTCTTCCGAGACGTAGGGCCCCGCGATGTAGGCGAGCGTGGCGCCCGCGGCGAAGCCCGCGTCCCCCATGTGCCCCCACAGGTCGGCGGTGCCCTGGGTCGGAGACCATCGGTCCACGGCCATGAAGCCCGCCACCGACCCGAGGCCGCCCCCGACCACGCCCCCGGCCAGCGTGCCGCGGTTCCGGTTGCCCCCTCCGATCTCGTCGACATCGCCCTGCAGGGCGTTTCCGATCAGGAGCCCGGCCACGATCCCCCGGGATCCCTGGTAGTTCGTGAACCCCTGGTGGGCGCGGGTCACCGTCCGGTCGCGAGTCAGTCGGTAGGGAAGATAGAAATGTGCCCCGGCGGTGATCAGGTAGGCGGCCACGGCCCCCTGCGCGCTGTCCAGGTCGAGGGCCACGGGAACGGCCCAGCCGTGATACCCGAGCCCCAGGAGGGTCTGGCCCAGGACCAGTCGGCCGCGTCCCTCCTGCGTGAAGACCTGCCGGGTCGACTCCCGCCCGAGCTGCTCGACGAGCGTATCCCGCAGCGCCTCGAGCTCGGCGTCAGTGAGCTCGCGTCGCTCTCTGATCACCCGTCCGTCACGCTCTCCCTCGAGTTCCAGGACCAGCGGGCCCGGCTCGCCCAGGAAGAGGCGGGCGCGCCGGAAGCCCTCGAATTCGGGAAAGAGCCCGAAGCGCTGGCGGATCTGGGGGGTGATCTCGAGAATTCCCTGCGCCGGCAGGATCTCGACCTGTCGCTCCCGCTGCTGGGCCTCGGCCGGCGCGGGGGTGAATGCGAGCGCGGCGAGGAGTGCCAGGGCGAAGCCCGCCATCAGGGCGGAGGTCCTCATGCCCGTTCGAGCACCATCGCAAAGCCCATCCCGCCCGCCGCGCAGACGGTCAGGATCCCGAACTCTCCGTCGCGGCGGCGCAGCTCGTTCAGGAGCGTGGTGGTCAGACGGGCCCCGGTCGCACCGAAGGGGTGCCCCAGTGAGATCGAGCCCCCCATGACGTTGATGCGGTCCTCGTCGGGGTGGCCCACCCGAGAGGAGCGCCCCAGCTGTTCGCGGGCGAAGGTGTCGGAGTCGAGCGCCTGAAGGTTCGAGAGCACCTGCGCGGCGAAGGCCTCGTGCATCTCCATCACGTCGATGTCATCCATGGTCAGCCCGGCGCGCTCGAGCGCCAGTGGAGCCGCGTACGCCGGCCCCTGCAGGAGCTGCCCGGCGGGGTCGAGGCTGGTGACCGCGAAGCTCCGGATGTAGCCCAGGGGGGCGAGCTCATGGACCCGGGCCGCCTTCTCGCTCATGAGGAGCACGGCGGCGGCGCCATCGGTCAGGGGTGAGGCGTTGCCGGCCGTGACCGACCCATGGTCCCGGTCGAAGACGGGTCGGAGGCCGGCGAGCGCCTCGAGCGAGGTGTCGGGCCGGATTCCGTTATCGGCATCCATGACCTCCTCGAACGCCGGGGGGACATAGACGGGCACGATCTCGTCGGCCAGTCTCCCGTCCTCGACGCCCTCCTGGGCCAGACGGTGCGAGCGGTAGGCCCAGGCGTCCTGGTCCTCGCGCGAAATGCCGTTCTCTTTCGCCATGCGCTCGGCGGATTCCCCCATGGTCTCGCCCGTGGTCGGCTCGGCGATCTGGGGCTGGACGGGGATCAGGTCGCGGGGTCGGATCCCGGCGATCGCGCCCGCCCGATCCCGCAGGCTCTTGGCCCGCGAGGCTTCGATGAGGGTGGCCGAGAGCCGGTCCGACACGGTGATCGGGATGTGCGAGAGCGACTCCGAGCCTCCGGCGACCACCACGTCGGCGAAGCCCAGCTCGATGAGCGAGGCGCCGTCGGCGATCGCCTGGTTGGCCGAGGCGCAGGCGAGCGAGACGGTCGAGGCCGGTACGTCGTGCGGAAGGACACCGAGCCCCACCTCGCGCGCGATGTTCGGGGCGTGGGGGTTGTGGACCACGGTCCCGAAGACCAGTCGGTCGACGGTCTCTCCGGGAAGATCGGCCCGAGCCATGAGTTCTCGCACCACGACCTTGCCCAGGTCGATGGCGGTCAGCTCCTTCAGGGTGCTTCCCGATCGTGCGAAGGGGGTGCGGCATCCGGCGACGACGGCGGTCTTCATGCAGGGGCTCCCGGTTCGAGGGGTGACGGGGGCGTCGGCACGACGAGGCGCGCCAACTCCTCGCTGATACCCGGCCGACGTTGTGCCGTTCGCGCCGGGGTCGCACCTTGTCACCCATGATCCCCTTCGCCCCTCCTTCAGATCTGCGGATTCGAGCAGCGCGTCCCGACGATGCCGAGGCCCTGGGCACCCTCTGGGCCCGGGCCTTCCCCGGGGAGCGCCCGGCGGCCGATCGCACGGAGTCGCTCCTGGCGGGCACCGACACCTACGGCGGGCTCGATACCTGCCGGGTGGCGGAGCTCGATGGGCGGATGGCCGGGGCGTGTCGGGCGTACTCGCTCACCCTCTCGCTCTTCGGTCGCCCGGTGCCGGCGCTGGGGCTGGGGGCGGTGGCGGTCTCGCCCGATGCCCGCCGGCGCGGGATCGGTGCCGAGCTCTGCCGCGACGCCCTTCGGGTGGGACGCGAGCGGGGCGACCTGGTGTCGGTCCTGTACCCTTTTCGGGTCGAGTTCTACCGCAGGATGGGGTGGGCGCTAGCCGGCTCGGTGGAGCGCTACCGCTTTCCTCCCGAGGCCCTGCCGCGCTTCCCCGAGCGGTCCCGGGCACGCCTGCTGGAGCCTGCCGTGCGTCGGCCCGCCGTGCCCGAGCTGTACCGGTCGCTGCTGCCCCGTCGGCATGGTCTCCTGCACCGGAGCGCACGGCACTGGAAGCAGCTCGACGATCCGGCGCTGCTGGTGGTGGGGGTCGAGGCCGACCCCGGCGAGGGCACTCTGGCGGCCGCGGCGATTCTCGAAAGCCGGCGCGGTCGCGGGGGGACCGGTCCTGCGCTGACCGTGCGGGAGTCGTATGTTTCGGATCCGTCGAGCTATCGGGCGCTCCTGGGATGGC
>SLBA01000029.1 GCA_007126575.1 Gemmatimonadota bacterium
CCCGATACCCTGGGCTATCGACTGGGAAGGCTGGTGCGCCGCCACCGCGCGGGCTTCGCTACGGCCCTTGCGGTGGTGCTCGGGGTGTCCGTGCTCACCGGGTTCTACGTGGACCGCATCGCGCAGGAGCGGGACCTGGCCCGCGAAGAGGCCGCGAAATCCGCCGAGGTCGCCGGGTTCCTGCAGGACCTCTTCAGGGTTTCCGATCCGTCGCAGTCCCGCGGAGAAACCGTCACGGCACGGGAACTACTGGACGACGGAGCAACTCGGGTCACGAACGAGCTCGCAGGGCAGCCCGCCGTGCAGGCCAGCATGATGCGTGTGATCGGAGAGGTGTATCACGTGATCGGGCTTACGGAGGAGGCCGTGAGCATGCTGGAGGGGGCGTTGGAGTTGCAGCGCGGGCTCTACGGCAACCGGCACGAGGAGGTCGCGACGACGGGGATCGCGCTCGGGGTCGTGCACCAGAGCCGCGGCAACCTGGTTGCCGCCGAGCCCCTCCTGCGTGAGGCGGTCGAACTGCGTGTCACGCTTCTCGGAGACTCCCACGCCGATGTAGCCGATGCGCTGTCGAACCTCGCGTTCCTGGAGGAGACGCTGGGCAACGAGACCTCTGCCGAAGCCCTCTATCGCCGGGCCTTGTCGATTCAGCGCACCCTGGATCCCGATGGGGGCCCAGGCGTCACCTATTCCACCGTCAAGCTGGGTGGATTGCTTCGGCGGATCGGTCGACACGACGAGGCCGAGCCACTGCTGAGGGAGGGACTGGCCGCGCAGCGCGCACATCATGGCGACCTTCACCCCGAGGTGGCGTCGAGCATGCGGGATCTCGCGGGCCTCTTGCGGGACCGGGGCGCCCACGAAGAGGCGGTTGCGCTCTACGGTGAAGCGCTGGCGATACGCAAAGCGCTCTTCGGTGCCGAGCACCCCAGCGTCGCGTCCGTGCTGAACAGCCGCGCAATCCTTCTGGAGCGGATGGGTGAGATGGACCGGGCCATCGAGGACTTGAGGGAGGTGGTTGCGATGCGTGAGCGCTTCTTCCCCGATCCTCATCCGAGCCTGGCGGCTACCATCCACAACCTGGCGAGCATGGTGGGCGGCCGGGAGGGCGTCGAGCTGTTCAGGCGCTCCATGTGGATCCAGGATCAGGTGCTGCCGGAAGGCCACCCCAACCGCGCCTTTCCCAGGATGGGGCTCGCCTCTCTCCTCATGGAGCTGGGGGAGCCGGAGCAGGCGGAGCCACTCCTGCGCGAGGCACTGACGCTCCGGATGGACGCCCTCGATGCCGGACATCGCCACACGGGCGAGACCCTGAGCGAGCTGGGCGCATCTCTGGCTGCGCAGGGCCGACTCGACGAGGCCGAAGTGTTGCTCCGGCAGGCCTACGATGTGCTCCGGGAGACCGACGGGGTGGATGGGCACAGGTACCAGCGTGCCCGGGACCGCCTGGCCGGCCTGTACGACCGGTAGTGTCCTGAATCAGAGGTTCGAGATCATCGACCGGCTCATGGGAGGCCAGCAGTGACTGGAAGCGAGACAACCCAGGACGAGACGTTGGAATCACACCCCACTCAGGGCGAGGTGATCAGGGTCGCCCTGATCGAGGACAACCGTCTGGTGCGGGAAGCCCTCGTCGCGGTCCTCAACCGGTCTCCGGACATCGCGGCGGTCGCCGAAGCTGCAAACGGTCACGAACTGCTGCTCGAGGACAGCCCGGACGTGGTCCTTCTCGACCTTGGACTCAAGAGTGGAGAAAGCCTCCGGGTGGCCTGCGGCATGCTTCAGGATTACCCGGACGCCAGGATCATCGTGATGGACCTCCTTCCGGCGCACGAGGAGTTGCAGGAGTTCGTCGGCGCGGGCGTGTCCGGATTCGTCATGAAGGATGCGCCCCTCGATGTCGTCCTGAACACCATCCGATCGGTTGCATCGGGACTCAAGGTGCTCCCGGATGAGATGACCGCCACGCTCTTCTCCGAAATCGCCTGGGAGGCGGCATCGAGTGGCATGTCGACGGACCACGGCGGGACGAGGCTGACACCACGGGAACGGGAGGTGGTCGACCGGATCGCCGAAGGACTGAGCAACAAGGCCATCGCGGAACAGCTCCACATCTCGGTCCATACGGTCAAGAGCCACGTCAGGAACATCATGGACAAGCTCACCATGAACTCCCGGCTGCAGATCGCAGCGTACGTCCATCAGCAGGACACCGAGGCCGCGGACCTTCGCCGTCGTGCCGAGGCTCGCGTGAAGGAGGATCCGAGGACCATTCCCTCGGAGCTGGAGGGGCTCTCGCTGGACCAGGTTCGGAGGATGCTCCACGAGTTGCAGGTCCACCAGATCGAGCTGGAGATGCAGAACGAGGAGCTCCGCCGGTCGCGGGCCGAACTCGAAGCGTCCCATGAACGATACTTCGACCTGTTCGACCTGGCCCCCGTGGGGTACTTCACCCTGACCGAAGACGCGCGGATCCTGGAAGCCAATCTCACGGGGGCCAAGCTGCTGGGCGTGCCCCGCAGCGGCCTGTTGGACCGACCGTTCACCCGGTTCATCTTCCCCGACGACCAGGACACCTACTACCACCACCGCAGGGCGGTCGTCGACGCCGGGTCCCCGGCAACGTGCGAGCTTCGAATGGTGCGAGGCGACGGGAGTACCTTCCACGTGCTCCTGGAGTCCGCGCCCTCTCGCCCGGTGGACGACTTCCGGACCTTTCGGACCGTGGTGAACGAAATCAGCGTCCCGGCACAGGAGGCCCAAGTGCACCCGAAGCCTCCTCCGACAGAGGACTGACTCGGCGCGGCAGGCCCGTCCTGGTCGGGTGACGAGGCTCGTGTTGCGGGCGGGGGCTCATCGCACCCGGGCCGCGTCGAAGGGGGACTCCTCGGGATCGTCGCCGGAGAGCCGGTCGCTGATGGCCCGGAAGCGCGCCGTCCATCGCTCCGTCAGCCCCTCCACCTTCACGTAGAGCACCGGGATCAGGAAGAGGGTGAAGACGGCGGCCACCAGGGCCCCGCCGATCGTCACCACCGCCATGGGTGCGCTGAACCCGGCACCCGGGCCGGAGCCGATGGCCTGCGGAAGGAGGGCAGCGGCGATCGCCACGTTGCTCATGACGATGGGGCGCAGGCGCACTGGCCCCGCCTCCCCTACCGCCTCGGCGGCGGTCTTTCCTTTCGCCTGCTGCTGCCCGGCGTAGTCGAGGATCAGGATCGCGTTGTTCACCACGATCCCCACCAGCATGACGATGGCCATCATGGCGAAGATGTTGAGGGGGACCCCCGCCAGCATAAGCCCCAGCAGGCCTCCCGCCACACCGAGGGGGAGGGTCACCATGATCGTGAGCGGCCGGACGAAGGACTCCAGGATCATTGCCAGCACGATGTAGGTGAGGATGATGGCCAGCGCCAGGGCTTCGAGAATCGCCGCGAAGGCATCCCCGAAGTCCTCGAACTCTCCACCCACGCGCCAGCTGTAGCCGGGCGGTAGCGGTTCCTCGGCCAACCGATCCTGAACCTGCGCCACAAGCTCGGTGAGGCTCCCGGTGCCGATATCGGCCTCGACGTCGTAGCTCCGCTGCCGGTTCTCTCTGCGGATGGCCGGCGGGCTCTCCTCAAGGTCCAGCGTCCCTACCGCGGTGATTGGAATCCGGCCCTCCGCCGATGGGAGCCGGAGCTCGGAAACCTGCTCGGGACGGAGGCGGGAATCCTCGGGGTAGCGAACGCGGATGTCGACCTCGTCACCGGCACTCCGGAAGACACCCGCCACCTCGCCTTCCAGCGCCGCCCTGAGGGTGGTGCCCACCTGTCCGACGGTAAGCCCCGCATCGGCGATGGCCGCCCGGTTCGGCCGGAAGACGAGCTCGTTGCGCGGGGCCTCGATGGTGTTCCGGACGTCGATGAGCCCCTGGATCTCGGCCACGGCAGCCGTGACCTGCTCCGTCACCTCCTCCAGCTGGTCCGCAGGTCCCGACACGGTGACCAGGATGTCCGCCGCGCCCCCCGGCCCCCCGGTGGAACTCGCCATCGCGACCTGTACCTCGGCATCGGGTATGCTCGCCACGAGGGGGCGGATGACACGGACCATCTCGTCGGTGGATCGACCCCGGTCCTCACGCAGCGTCACGAGCACCTGCGCGCGGTTCGAGGATTCCGCCGCCGCCATGAAGCCCGAGCCCGCCGCGACGGTGGAAAGGACGGATTCCACATCGTCCAGCTCCAGCAGGAGCGGCTCGAGCCCGACGATCACCCGCTCGGTCCGGTCCAGGGACGCCGCCGACGGAAGCTCGATATCGATCTGGACGATGCCCTCGTCGGTGTTGGGAAGGAATTCCCCTGCGACGAACCGGGTGCTCAGGAAGATCGAGCCCACGAAGAAGAGCCCCACCGCGCCGATGACGAGCCAGCCATTGCGCGGGCGCAGAAGCGCCCAGCCCAGCCCGCTCCGGTAGCTGTCGGTCAGCCCGTTGTAGCCCCGATCCCACTGCCGCCACGCCGGCGCGAGGAAGGTGTTCGCGGATCGCTTCGTCTCGTTTCGACGGAGGAGCTTCGCCGCAAGGAGGGGGGCCAGGATGAACGAGATGATCACCGAGAAGATCGTGGCGAAGACCACCGTCAGCCCGAAGGCGTAGAAGAACTGCCCGATGATCCCCCGCATGAACGCGATGGGGGTGAACACCACGAGGTTCGTGAGGGCCGAAGCGGCCACGGCCACCCCGATCTCGGCGGTACCCTCCTCGGCTGCCTCCGCCGGGTCGTAGCCCATGTCCAGGTACCGGTAGATGTTCTCCAGCACCACGATGGTGTTCGTGACCAGGATCCCGACCGTGACCCCCAGTGCCAGCAGGGTCATGACGTTCAGCGTGAACCCCGCCTGGCCCAGAAGGAGGAAGGTGGAGATGATGGTGGCGGGCATCGCCAGCGCCGCCACCAGGGTCCCCCGCCAGGAGTGGAGGAAGAGGAAGAGGATGAGCGTGGTGAGGAGGATCCCGATGAAGATGGACCAGATCACGTCGGATATGGACCCCTCGATGAAGACCGACCCGTCCTGCACCACGACCAGTTCGGCCCCAGGTGGCAGGAGCTCTTCCCGGATGAGGTCCAGCTCCGCCCGGATCCCGGCCGCCGTCGTGACCGTGTTCGCATCCCCCTGCTTCTGAACCGAGATCGAGACCGCCGATTCCCCCTGGGAGCGCGCCAGCTGGGTGCGGTCGCCGAAGCCCTCCTCGACCCGGGCCACGTCACCCAGGCGCAGCACCTGCCCATCGGCCAGGAAGAGCCGGAGATCTTCGAGTTCCCGGACCTCCCGGTACTCGCCGGTGACCCGCACCGACGTGGTCTCGTCCCGGTTCTGCACCCGCCCGCCCGGAATCACCAGATTCTCGGACCGGATCAGCTCCACGATATCCTGTACCGACAGGTTCCAGGCTTCGAGACGGTCCGGGAACACCGTGACCTGCACCTCCTGCTGCCGTCCACCGACCACGCTCACGTCGGCCACCCCCGCCACGCGCGACAGGCGTTCCCGGATCTGGTCGTCGGCCAGGTCGAAGAGGCGGTCGGCCCCCTGCGGCCCCGAAAGGGCGACCTGCACGATCGGGAACGCATCGATGTCGAACTTCTGGACGACGGGAGCCTCCACATCCGAGGGAAGCATCCCACGGATCGCGTCCACCTGATCTTTCACGTCGATGGCCGCAAGGTCCGCGTCCACCTCCAGCTCGAACTCCAGAATCACGATCGAGAGGTTGTCGCGACTGAACGAGGTGAGGGAGTTCAGGTTCGGGATGTTCGAGACCGCGTCCTCGATGGGTTCGGTGAGCTGGGTCGCGACCTCGTCGGGACCGGCGCCGGGGTACACGGTGGTCACCGTCACCACCGGGAACTCCACGTCGGGGTAGAGATCCGTGCGGAGCTGGAAGAACGAGAACGCGCCCAGCACCACGAAGATCACAATGATCATCGTGGCCAGAACGGGGCGCTGTACCGCCAGGCGGGGGAGGAAGCGGAACATCAGTCGACCACCCGGGCCCGGGCCCCGTCGGAGAGGAGGGTGGCGCCCTCGGTGATCACCCGCTCTCCGGGCTGGACCCCCGACAGGATCTCGACGTAGTCGTCGGCGCGAAGCCCCACCTCGACCTCGCGGAGTTCCACGCGGTCATCGCCGTTGAGCACCCACACACCCTCGTTGCGCAGGGCAATGCGGGGAATCCGAACCGCGTCTTCCCTTGCGTCCACCTGGATGCGGACGGTGACGAAGCTGCCGGGACGAAGCCCCGAACCGGCCCCGCCGGGCACCCCGACCTCCACCTCCACCAGCCGCGACCGGGCATCGGCCCGGATCGCGATTCGGTCCACCTGGCCAGAGGGAGCGTCATCAGCGGTGCCCACGAGCGCGGGCTGCCCGCGCTCGATCTCCCGGGCCTGGTCCGGGCTCATCTGCAGAGGGATGCGGAAGGCCGAGTCATCGACCAGGTACACCAGAGGGTCTCCCTGCGAGGGGATCAGCCCCACCCGCGCCGGCACATCGGTGACGACCCCCGTGATCGGCGCGATCCCGTCCATGGTTCCGGCCAGGGCCTCGCGGTCGGCGCGAGCCAGTTCGAGGCCGGTGTTCGCGTCTTCCCAGTCCTGGTCCGAAAGCGCACCCGCCTCCCATAGGGGGCGAAGGCGCTCCACCCGTCGCTCCGCCTGCTGGAGTGCGGCTTCGGCCTGCCGGACCCGCGCGTCGGCGGACTGTCCCGACTGGCGCACCAGGAGCTGCCCCGCCTGGACTCTGGCGCCCACCTCGGTCCGAACTTCGCGGACCTCGTCGTCACTCCTTGCACGCAGGACCGACTCCCGTTCGCCGGTAACGGTGCCGGAGAAGGTGCGCCAGACCTCGAGGGTACCGCGGTCGGCGGTCGCCACGAGCACCGGCACGCCGTCGCGCTCACGGATCTCGTCCACCGTCTCGGCGGGCTCCTCCTCGGCGGATAGCTGAACCAGACGAATCCCGAAGATCACCAGTATGACGAGGACGAGGATCGCGAGGACCCAGCCCGTGGTTCCCATGCGCTTCATGGTCAGTTGTATCCCTGGATGCGGTCCCGGACGAGGGGGAGTGTTCCCCCGGAAGCCCGCTCGAGGCGGGCGAGGGTGCTCACGTAGCGAAGGAGGGCCTCCACCTCGTTGATGCGCGACTGCTGAAGCAGGAGCCGGGTATTCGAGAGCTCCAGCGCGGTTCCGGAGCCTGCGGCGAAGCGGAGTTCGGCGAGTTCCACCACGCGACGGGCCTCCTCGACGGTTCCCCTGCGCGCCTCGACCTGTGAGAGGGCGGACTCGAGCTCCGACAGCCCTCCCTCGAGCTCCAGGCGAAGGCCTTCAGCGAGCTCGGAGAGTTGCAGTTCCGCCTGCCGGGCACCGGACTGGGCAGACCCGATCTCGGCCCGGGTACGAAACCCGTTGAAGATCGGAATCGAGACCTGGAGACCGGCATTCCAGTCATCGCTCCAGGATCCTCCCGACGTGGGAAAGACGGTTGCTGGAAAGGACTGCCACCCGAGGTCCAGGAAGGCGCCCACGGTCGGCCGGTAGCCGGAGCGGGCGAGACGGACCTGGTCCTCCTCGATGCGGACCAGCGTCCGTGCAGCCTGGATCCTGGCCCGCGACTCGAGAGCCTCGCGGAGGAGCCCCTCATCGACACCGGCGAGTTCCGCCTCCAGCGGGGTGGAGAGTGTCACCTCGGTATCGGATGGGAGCTGCACCAGACGAAGTAGGTCGAGCCGTGCCAGACGGACCCCGTTTCGGGCATCCACCACCTGCGGCTCCAGGTTGTCCCGTTCCACCCGGGCCGTGAGTTCGTCCAGCTCCGATGCCACACCCTGTTCCCGGAAACTCCGGACCTGGCGCAGCTGCTCGTCGGCCAGGTCATAGGCCTCGCGGGCAATGTCCACCAGGAGCTCCGAGAATACGGCCTGGAAGTAGGCCTCCCGCACCTGCAGGCGAACCCCGGCCTCGACCTCCTCCAGTTCGAGTCGGAGGGTTTCGCGGACCCTGCCGGCAATGTCCAGACCGATCCCCACACGCCCGGCGGCATACAGTGGCTGGGTGATGCGGATCCCGGCGACCCAGGTGTTGGCTCGGCCGAAGGGAAGATCCGCGAAGGGGTTCTCCTCCTCGGCGCCGTTTCCGTCTCCTCCCATCCCGGGCCCGGGCTCCGACGGCGCAGCGGCCAGTCCGTCGAAGATGCTGCGAATCGAGCGCGTGTAGGCGAGATTTGCAGAGACCTCGGGAAAGACACCGGCCCGGACCTGGGTGATCTCGTATTCGGCCTCGGCGATCTGCTCTCGGATCAGGGCGACCTCCTCGCCCTGCTCCAGGGCCCGTCGCTCCGCATCGGCCAGGGAAAGGGGAGTCTGACCCTGGGCACCGGCGGGGAGAAGAAGGGCGAGGGCGAGGGCGGCCGACCAGTGAGCCGGGGCCCCCGGCCAGGTCAGAAGGCGAGTCATGAGACGTCGGGGTCTTGAGAGGTGGAAGAGGGCGATGAATGTCCGTCGGAGCGGCGGTTCTTCCAGCGCTCCGCGAGCCCGTCGACCTCGTTCAGGATGAAGTCGTGAAAGGCGAGCCATTCGGTCATGCGTTCCCGGGCGACCCCCTGGTCGTCGCCCAGTTCCTCCAGTGCCTCCCGAGCCAGGTTCACCTTCCGTTCGAGTCGATTCCGGGTGGCATCCATGAACCGCTCCTGGAATCCCGCTGCGAGCGTGTAGTAGTCTTTCCGGTCCCCCGGGACCGTGACCCGGTGCGCCCCTCCCAACTGCTCCAGCAGGCGGCAGTTCGTGCTCACCGAGGCGCGGCTCACCTGAAGGCGCTCCGCGGCTTCCTTGAGGGAAACCGGGGTGCTGGATACGATAAGGTAGGCCAGGACCCGCCCGCTGATGCGGGGCAGTCCGTCGGCCTCGGCTTCGAGGCCCATGCGCTCGATGAAACGTTCCACGGCGGGATCCACGGCCACCTCGTCTTGCAGGTTCGGAGGAAGAGTCAGGAGGAATGCCGGAAAGGCTAGTTCATTTGGTCCATTCAGTCAATACTGAATGTTATGAAAGGTACAATCCTCGTGACTTCGTCGCCGACGAGTGGACGGGCTTCCCGGCGATTGCTCCGCCATGGCGGGTGTTCGTCCGCCACCCTCCAGACCCCCATGCACCGTGCGTCGTCGCACCCTACATTGGCCAACCATGTCCTCTCGCCATCACGCCATCGTCGTGGGCCTCGGCGCCTTCGGTTCCGCCGCTTTGGACGCCCTTTCGGCCCGGGGCGTGCGGGCGCTGGGGCTGGACCGCTTCGATCCTCCCCACACCCTTGGGTCCTCGCACGGACGCACGCGGATCATCCGGGAGGCCTACTTCGAGGACCCCTTCTATGTACCCCTGGTCCGCCGGGCCTATACGGGGTGGGAAGCGCTGGAGGCGGACGCCGCAGAATCGCTCCTCCACCGCTGCGGTGGCCTCATGGTGGGTCGGGAGGGAGGCCCCCTGGTGAGCGGCACCCTCGCGAGCGTACTGGAGCACGCGATCCCCCACCAACTCCTGGACAGCTCTGAGCTCAATCGGCGCCTACTGGCTCTCCGGCCGCCGGACGACCATGTGGGCGTGCTGGAAGAACGGGCCGGCGTTCTGAGGGTCGAGCCGTGCATCCGGGCACTCCTGGACCGGGCCCGGGAGCGAGGTGCGGAGCTCCGCACCGGCGAGAGGGTCACGGCGTGGGAGTCACACGACGGAGGGGTGACGGTGGTCACCGACCGCGACACCTATCAGGCCGAGACGCTCGTCCTGGCCGCGGGACCCTGGATTGGCGGGCTCCTGACACCGGAGGCTGCGGCCCGGCTCCGAGTGGAGCGCCAGGTCTGCCTCTGGATCGATGCGGACCTCCCCGACAGGTGGCCGGTGGTGGTCTGGGAACCTGACGACGACCGGATCCTCTATACGATCCCGGACCTGGGAGACGGCTTCAAGGCAGGACTCCACCACGGGGGACCCGAGACCGACCCGGACCAGGTGGAACGGGGGGTGACCCAAAGCGAAGAGGAGCGTATCCTGACCCTCCTGGCGCGCCTGATGCCCCGGGCGAAGCCCCCGATCCTGAACCGCTCGGTCTGCCTGTACACCAACACCCCGGACCACCACTTCCTGCTGGGTCGCCACCCGGATCACCCACGTGTCCTGCTGGCCGGCGGAGGCTCGGGACATGGGTTCAAGTTCGCACCCGTCATCGGTGAGATGGTCGCCCGCCTGGCGCTGGACGATGACGACGAGCCGGTGAGTCCAGCAGCCTCCGGCCTCGATATTCCGACCGCTTTCGCTCCCGCTCGCCTCCTGGATCCCTCCCCGGATCCTGCGCAATGAGCCCAGCCGAACCGGAGATGCCCGAGATGGACCCGCTGCCCACGCCCCGCTTCATCACGGCCGGGGAGGTTCCCGGCCTCCTCTCGATGCGGGAGTGCATCGAGGCGGTGGAGAGGGCCTTCCTGGCCCTGGCCGGCGAGCGGACGGAACAGCCGCTTCGCACCGTGATCCCCCTCCCCGACGGCCGCAGTTCATTTCTGAGCATGCCGGCCTGGCTCGGAGATCCTCCCGCCCTTGGCGCCAAGCTCCTGACCCTCTTCCCCGGAAACCACGAGCGGGGCATCGAATCCCACCAGGGCCTCATCGTGCTGTTCGACCCCGACACGGGCTCGCCCGTGCTGGTCGTGGACGCGGGACCCGTCACCGCCATCCGGACCGCTGCGGCCAGCGCCGTGGCCACCCGCGCCCTCGCCCGGAAGGATGCCTCGACCCTGGCCATCCTGGGCTCGGGTGTGCAGGCCCGGACTCACCTCGAGGCCATGCTCCTGGTCCGCCCCATTCGACGGGTCCGGGCCTGGAGCCGGACGCGCACCCACCTCGAGGCCTTCGCCCGGGAGATGGAGGAGCGTCACGGCCTGCCCGTGCAGATGGCGCCCGACGCCCGATCCGCCGTCGAGGGAGCGGACGTCGTCTGCACCGTGACCGGTGCCTCGGAGCCCGTGCTCCGGGGAGCATGGCTGTCGGCAGGGTGTCACGTGAACGCCGTGGGCGCCAGCACGGCCATCACCCGCGAGCTGGACTCGAACGCCGTGGCTCGCTCGGCCTTTTTCGTGGACCGGGTGGAGTCGGCGCTCGCCGAAGCGGGCGACTGGATCCTGGCCCGCAGCGAGGGCGCCGTTCGCGACGAGGAGCTGGCCGGCGAGCTGGGCCGGGTCCTGACGAGAGACCTTCCGGGGCGGCGGGCCCCGGATCAGATCACCGTGTTCAAGTCCCTGGGTCTCGCGGTCCAGGACCTGGCGGCGGCCGCACTCATCCTCGAGAATCTGAAGGATGGCTGATCCGCCTCGCCGCAGCAGTCGCGCCGTGTCCCGATCGACACGAATGTCATCGGCGTTCTGGGTGATCCAGTAGATGACGCCGAATCGCCTCGCGTCCCGTCGGCGCCTCGGTGATCATTACGAGGTGTCCACCCCGCTCGAAGCGTAGGAGGCTAGCATCGGGGATCGTGGCTTCGGCGAAGCGAGCGTTCTCGAAGAGCTGAAGCCGGTCGTCCTCGGCATGGATCACCAGGGTCGGCGCCCGGATGCCGGCGATCCGGTCCCCCGGGAGTGGGGCGAGGTTGTCGAATCGGGCACCCTCGGACCGAAGGGAGGCAGGCCGCATGCTCTCGACGAGACGGCTCACCCATGCCCGCTGGTCGGGGGTGAAGCTGGCGATCACCTCCCGATCTGCGCCCATGAGCTCGATGAAGCGCCCTTCGAAGAGGCTGGTCACCGCCCAGTAGGGGAAGTCGTGGGAGAAGAGCCGGACGAGCATCCGGCCCTTCCAGTCGGCGGAGGCCTGTTCCGCCACTTTGACCTGGGTCACCCCCGCCGAGACGAGGGTCAACGACGTGACTCGCTCCGGATGAAGGAGTGTCAGGAGGAGCCCGGACGGTCCTCCCGCGGAGAGGGCCATGACCGCCACCCGGTCGACTCCGAGTTCGTCCAAAAGCCATGCGAAGGTGTGGGCCTGCTCGTCGGGGGTGCCTCCCGGCGGCAGGCTCGAGCCCAGGTAGCCGAACCGCGAGGGTGCGATCCAGCGAAACCCCTCGTCCAGGAGGATCTCGGCCATGAGTTCTCCCTGGTCATACCCTCCCCCTGCACCGTGAACCAGCAGTACCGGGAGACCCTCTGCGTCGCCACCTTCCAGGTATTCGAGCGGGCCCCAGGGGGATGGGACGATGGTGGCCCGCCCCTCCACCCGCCCCCGATCGGCCTTCTGGGTGGAACGGAAGGCCATGGTGATTGGCAGGGCAGACCCGAGGACGAGTACAGCCACCGCGAGCATTCCGACCCGGCTCCATCGGGCGCCACCGGTGGCGGCCCCCGCGGAGGGGTCGGGGGGCGGTAGTCGAGATCGCGTGGGGTTCGTCATGGGTTCGGGTGCCATCCATCCGAAGGGGGAAACCATCGCAAGGGTACGGTCCGCGACCCTTCGCCACGGACCAGCGCAGGTTCGGTGCCCGAGGAGTGCCGTTGGCCACGGCCCCGCAGATCTCGGCGTCGGACCGGGCTTTCGTTTGCCACACAAGGGATCCCTTCCGGTCGACCGCCGGCTCGACCGGACCGCTGTGACTTCCGCAGGGCGTCCTGCACGGGTCATTTCGTCCTGACCCGAGGGCACGAGGACACGTCGAGGCAGGCGCGGGGTGGAGCCCGCCGCGATAGATTTCCACCCTGCCCCCTCGACTGCGGAGACGACATCATGACCTTCGACGGCCTCGAACCGAAGCTGGAATCCCTTCTGGACGAGGTGTTCGCGCGAAAGGAGATCCACTCGGCCACCATGACGGTCGCCTCCGGAAGGGGAGATTTTCTATGGGCCGGAGCACGGGGCGAGACCTCGCCGGGAGGCCCGGCCACCAAGCCCGACACACCGTGGTTCACGGCCAGCATCACGAAACTGTTCATCGCCGCAGTGGTGATGCGGCTGGTGGAGGATGGCGAGCTGACGCTGGAGGATCGCCTGGTGGACCGTCTCCCCGGCGCCATCACCCATCGGCTCCACGTGATGGACGGGAACGATCGCACCGAGTCGATCACCGTGGAGCACCTCCTCGCCCATGCCTCCGGACTCCCCGACTTCATCGAGGACCATCCGCCGAAGAGAGGCCCCGCGGGCCGCGACCGGCGGAGCCTTGTCGACCTCCTCCTGCAGGAGGGGGACCGTGACTGGACCCTCGATGACACGGCGCGGCGGGTCCGTGAGTCGCTCACCCCCCACTTCCCGCCCCAGAGACTCCGGGACCCGGGCGTTCGGATTCGCTACTCGGACACGAACTACCAGCTCCTCATCGGGATCGTGGAGGAGCGGCGAGACACCTCGTTCGCCGAAGTGCTCAAGGCGCTGATCCTCGAGCCCCTCGAACTGGCCGACACCTGGATCCCGGGTCACCCGAGGGGAGAGCGTCTTCCGGGTGAGGTCCCGACCCTCTACGCCGGCCCGGAGGTGGTCGACTTCCCCCGTTTCTTCGCGTCGATCATCGACCTGAACTCCACCTCCGACGACCTGATCCGGTTCTTCATGGCCGTCGAGAGAGGAGGCCTTTTCCGGAGCCCGGCCACCTGGGAGCGCATGCAGGCCCCATGGAACCGCTTTTCCTTTCCTCTGGACCGAGCAGCGATCCGCCAACCCAGCTGGCCCATCGAGTACGGACTCGGCGTGATGCGATTCCATCTCCCCCGGGCGTTCACCCCCCTCCGGCCGGTCCCGGGGGTGATCGGGCACACGGGATCCACGGGAACCTGGCTTCTCCACGCCCGGGAGCTGGACCTCTACCTTTCCGGAGCAGTGAACCAGATCACGGCCGGAGCCGTCCCCTTCCGGCTGGTGCCGAAGGTGCTCCGGGCCGCGATGGCAGCCCGGCGGTGAGCGGTGAAGGACGGAGGGTGACCGGGGAACTCGAAGGGGATGGGCCCGCTTCCAGTCCGGTCAGCGCACCGGCTCACCCTCGACCACCTTGAGCAGTGTGTCCATTTCGAACGGTTTCGGCAGGAAGCTCAGCTCGATGTTCTCGAGGTCGGAATGCAGCTTTTCGTCGCGCACGAGACCACTCATGGCAATGATCCTGACCGCTGGGTCCCGTTCACGGATTCCGGCGATCATCTCGGTTCCGCTCATGACCGGCATCATGATATCCGTGATGACGATATCGATATCGTCGCGGTGCCGTTCGAAGAGTTCGAGCCCCTCGGACCCGTCCCGGGCGAGCAGGACCGCGTAACCGGCGCGCGACAGGGCTCGCTCGACCGCGCGTCGGATTCCCTCCTCGTCATCGACGACGAGCACCGTGCCGGGACCGGGTTTCGGTGCCGCTTCCGAGATGGCGGGATCGGCTACGCCGAGCTCCCCGGCCCCCGGTCCGCCGGGTTCCGGAACCAGGTCGCCCCCGGACTCCACGCCTGCATCCAGCGCAGGAAAGTGCAGCACGAAGCAGGTGCCCTCCCCCTCCCGGCTCTCGACATGGAGGGCTCCTCCGTTCGCGCGTGTCAACGTGAGGCTCGTCGACAGCCCCAGCCCCGTTCCCTTCCCCGGCTCCTTCGTCGTGTAGAATGGCTCGAAAATCTTCGTCAGCGCGGCCTCGGGGATTCCGGTGCCGTCATCGCGCACGGTCAGCCGCAGGTGACGCCCCGCACGCAGGTCCGGGGACCGGGCGACGTCTCCCTCATCCAGATCCACGGACGAGGCCCGGACCTCGATCGACCCCCCGTCGGGCAGGGCATCGCGCGCGTTCACGAGCAGGTTGAGCAGGATCTGGTGAAGCTGTGTGGCGTCGCCCATCACCGCCGGGAGTTCCGGCTCGACCTCGAAAGAGATCTCGATACTGCGGGGAAGGGTCTCGCGCATCATCCTCCGCAGTGCGTCGAGCAGCGGTTCGATCCGAAGCGGCGCCTGGAGCCCTTCGGCGCCCCGCGCATACGCCAGAACCTGCCCCACGATGTCAGCCCCACGACGCGCCCCCTCCTCGATGCTCTCGACGATCGCATACCGCTCCGATTCTGCGAGCCCCTCGTCCTTCAGAAGCTGCATGGACATGAGGATGGGGGTGAGCACGTTGTTGAGGTCGTGCGCGATTCCCCCCGCCAGGGTCCCGATCCCTTCCATGCGCTGCGCCCGCTCGATCTGTAGCTCGAGGGCGCGCCGCTGGTGAATGTCGACGTGGCATCCGTACATGAAGAGCTCTCCGCTCCCGCGGATCGGCGAAAGGAGCCGTCCACTCGTGTGGATCCAGACCCATTCCCCGCTTCGATGTCGCATGCGGAACTCCGCATTGTAGGAGGGCGCCTCGCCGTTGCGGTGCCGGCGGATCGCCTCTTCACATTCCGCCAGGTCCTCGGGATGCACACGGGCCGCCCACCATTGCAAGATCACCGGCTCGATCTCTTCGCGGCGGTAGCCGAGCATCTCGGCCCATCGATCGTTGATCGTGACCTCGCCGGTCGCGAGGTTCCATTCCCAGGTTCCGAGATCGCCCCCCTCGATGATGTTGGTGAGTCGGGCCTCCTGGCGCTGAATTGCCTCGGTCCGTTGGCGAACGAGGCGCTCGAGACCGACGCGCCGGGTGTGCAGGCTCCAGGCGTAGAGCGAGAGCAGGAACACGATGACTCCAGCCCCACCCGCCACGAGTGCCGGATAAAACCAGGGGGGCACCTGCTCCACCCGCTCGGTCGAGGTCCAGCGCTGCGTGATCCGGCGCACTTCCTCGTCCGAGAGCGCGGCGAGCGCGCCGTTGACCTGGGCGAGCAGCGCCTCGTCTCCGGGGCGGACCGCCGCCCGAAGCATCTGCCGGTACAGGGGCGTCAGCACGTTGAAGTCGCCGGGTTCGGCGTAGCGGTCGAGCAGGTACAGTCCGACGGGGTAGTCGACCGCGAAGGCATCGACATCGCCCGCCGCCGCCGCCCGGACCATCTCATCGTTGTTCGCGTAAAGCACGAGGTTGAGACCGGGATACTCGCCCTGGACGAATTCGAGCTCGAAGCTTCCTTCGATGATCCCCACCGGACGGTCACCCAGCTCATCGACGGCAAGCACCGCCGTCTCGGCCCGCGCGTACAGGACGGCCGAAAGCGGAAGAATATCTTCGGTGAAGGTCAGGATCCGGCGGCGCTCCTCCGATTCGAAGAGCCCGCCGTGCACCATGGCGTCGCCCCGCACGACCTGTTCGATGCTTTCGTTCCAGTCGGTGAGGCGAAACTCCACCGGGCGGCCGAGTATGCGTCCGATCTCGCGCCACAGGTCCGGCAGAATCCCCTGCGGCTCGCCCTCTGCATCCATGAACGAAAGCGGAGGCCAGCTGTGATCCTGTGACACGACGATCGGATCCGCAGGCTCCTGAACAGCGGTCGCCCCGAGGGTGAACGCCGATATGGCGATCGCCAAGGAAAGCAGGAGGGCAGCCCGGATCGTTCGACCCGTCACCGACTTGTGGAGAGACACGGGGGGAGTCGTGGATTCGGGCATCGAGAGACACCGACGGGGAGCGGAAAGCGTTCGCGGCGGATCTTCCCCATGGCGCCGGTGACGATGGGATTCTCCGGGTGCACGTGGCGGTGCCTCGAGTGGAGTTCGGGGCTGACGAATTTGGAACCAACCCCCAAGCTACCCACGGCCGTCGCGCCGAACAAGCGAGCACGCCGATGAGCGGGACGGACGTCCGCCTCGGCCTTCAGGAGAACTGGGAGCAGTTCTGACTGCTCGGGCTGGCTCCGCTCGTCATGTAACCTGGACAGGACGGATGCCGGCGAGTTCCCGCTCCAGTCTTCGCGCCGCACCCCAAAGATCCACGTTGCTCTGCAGGTTGAGCCAGAACTCCGCCGACATGCCGAAGACCTTCCCGAGCCGAAGTGCCATCTCTGGACTGACCGCACGACGCTCACGCAGCAGTCGGCTGATCGACTGCCGTGACACGCCGACCGCCTCCGCCAGAGCCGTAGCGGTCAACCCGTAATCCGGGAGGAAGTCCTCCCGCAGAATCTCGCCCGGATGAATCGGCGGGCGCTCGATGGGGCGCGCATTCGGAATGCTCATTCGTCGCTCTCCAAACTCGGTGGTAGTCGCAGAGTTCGACCTCGTACGCATCCGCCACTGGTCGTTCACCGAAATCGCATGCTGCCCGACACGATCGCCCTTGAGGGCATGAAGCCGATTCCCCGGGGGAACCCGAAGGTCCGTACCCTGTGCGGCCGCGTGGATAGAGTCCAGCTTGCGGAGGGCTCGGCGGACGATACCCGCAGGGACCTTTCGAACGGTACCCACACGGAAGAGTTCTTCGGACGTGCGGTCGGCGAAGGTCTCGATCACACCGGACCGCAACGTGTCACGTGACGCATGTCACTTCTCACTCGGATCATCCCTCGCTCTCAGCGGTCCGCCTCCCACCGAGCCTCGTCGGAGAGCACCTTGAGGAACCTGGCTGCAACCAGCACCGTCCGGAGCTCCTCGCAGGTAGGCTGGGGTCGTGACGGCCAGGAGCTCACCGACACGCGCACGGTTCCTGCTCCGTCGTCACGCTCCGGCTCCTACTCCCAGGGCACCCGCTCGAACTCGCTCACCTCGAGGGTCCCGTCCTCGAGGGCGGATCGCAGTGCGAGCACGTCGTCCAGCTCGATGGGCGTGCCCACCCCGTGGGAAGTGCTCGACCGCAGATCCGGCGGGCAGCGGACCATCACAAGCGCCCGAAGGAGGTGCAGGTCCCCCCAGCCTTCCTCCGCCCACCCGCGCCTCGCCAGCTCGTGCCGGTGAACGTGCATGAAGTGACAGATCTTCAGGAGCCGCACGAGGTGCACCCGCCCCACGTTCACGGCATGGGATCGGTAGCGGTGATCGAACCACTCCTCGAGCAGCCGGAGGGACTCGTCCGGCTCGGCCGCATCGCCGCTCTGCCGGTCGTGCTTCTCGTCGAGGTGTTGACGGATCCATCGCGTTGCCGCCAGGGCCAGAAGCAACTCGTCCACGGACCAGACAATGCTCTCCGTATAGTTAATCTCGCGGTCGGTCATGCATTCCGCTTCGCGGTGCGCGACCAGACGGGTGAGGTTGGCGTCCATGCTGATCCTCCGCTCGTGCTCGGTTCCTCCAGTGATCGCGTCCCCGGAGCGTTGCCAGGTGCGATGTCAGGTGCGGAAGAAGCATCGCCAGTGCGGGCGGGCGGTCGAATAGGCAGACCGGGCCACGGTTGGTCGCGGAACCTCCAACCGCCATTCACTCCCGTGCTCCCACACGTTGGAGTCTCCGACGAACCCAGCACGCTTCAGGTGATCCGGATCAGTTCACCGGCTCGAGGCGTGCCAGTATCCCATTGGCGGAATCGGTCAGGAAGTAGAGGTAGCCGTCCGGGCCGTCCACCACGGCCCGGATCCGCCAGCCACGATCCGCGATCAGGTCCTCTTCGTCGATGGCCTGGTCGCCGTCCAGCACCACCCGCACGATCCGCTGCCCTGCCAGCCCGCCGTTGAAGGCGTTGCCCTGCCAGTTGGGGAACCGGTCGCCGGTGTAGAAGGCGAGGCCGGAGGGCGCCAGGGCGGGGGTCCAGTGGACGACCGGGTGCTCGGTGTCGTCGCCGGGCTCGGGATCGGGGATCGAAGTCCCGTCGTAGTGGTTGCCAAAGCTCACCTCGGGCCACCCGTAGTTCGCCCCCGCCACCATCCGGTTCAGCTCGTCGCCCCCTCGCGGGCCGTGCTCGTTCTGCCAGATCTCGCCGGTCTCCGGGTGCAGAGCCATCCCCTGAGCGTTGCGGTTTCCGTAGGTGAAGATCTCATCGCGGGCGTCGCTGTCTCCGATAAAGGGGTTGTTGCCCGGCACGCCTCCGTCGTCGCCCAGTCGCAGGGTGGTGCCGATGTGGTTCGTGAGGTCCTGAGACGGGTCCTGCATCCCGCGGTCGCCCACCGTCACGTAGAGGAGTTGGTCGCGATCGAAGACGAGGCGCGAGCCGAAATGCTGGCCGCCGCCCGCCGCCGCGTCGGCGACGAAGACATCCTCCAGGTCGTTCAGTTGGTCGTTCGCCCATCGCGCCCGCGCCACCGCGGTGGTGATGCCGCCGCTCACGGCCTTGGAGTAGGTCATGTAGACGAGCCTGTTGGCACCGAAGTCGGGGTGCAGGGCAATATCGAGCAGGCCGCCCTGACCGGTGGCCGCCACGCTCGGCCCGCCCTCTACCGGCGTATCCTGCAACTGCCCGTCGCGCACCAGCCGCACACGACCGGGCCGCTCGGTGATGAGGATGTCGCCGTTCGGAAGGAATGCCATCCCCCACGGGTTCTGCAGGCCGGTGACGAGCTCGTTGACCGTATAGTCGTGCGTGGGAGTGGGGTCGCCTGGATGATCATTGTCATCGTCCCCGATCCCGACCGCCGGCTCGGTGCCGTTGCAGGCAGCGGTCAGGAGACAGAGGGCAAAAAGGGGGAGTGGTCGGATATTTCGCATGGGATGTCCGGGATGATGCTGCATCTTGGGCCGTCGATCGAAACGGCCTCCAGCATGTGGGGGCAAGATATGGCGGGGCATCCTGGAGGGACAAGCGAGACAGGGTCGGGAGGAGCTCTCGGAGTAGCGTCGGCCTGGTGCAGAGATGGGGCGAGCCGCGCCCAGAAGGCGGAAGAACTCCGGGCGGGGGAAGCGAAAAGGATACCCTCGAAGGTAAACATCCCCAAACGGCACCCCCCCGGCCAGCGAACCCCTGGAGTGGATCCCGGGACCCACCCGATGAACCTCCGCCTCCTTCGACTCGGCCGCCTGATGAAGTGGCGGATGGCCCCGGCGCCAACGATCCCGGCCGGAGACCCCGAAATGGCACACGAGCGGGTACGGGTGCAGTATCCTTCTGTGATGTCGTGACTTGCAGGTTCCGGTCAGACCAACAGAGAGACCAGTCCCGGAAATGAATCAGCGCAAGGGACGGCGAAACAGAAATAAGATAATCTAGATTATCTTATTTCTGTGGGCTCGGATCGGGTCCGCGGCCCTGCCCCCGGCCGTTGGCCTCCCCCAGCCCGTTTTCGGCCTCCGCTTCGTGGTCCGCCACCACTTCGTCTGCGGAATCTAAGTGCTTCTCGTACCATGAAAAGCTCCGAGGCTCCGTCCGCTTCGAGGGCCATGACCGAACGGGTCTCGAGCGGCTCGGGCGACTGGCCCGCCTCGTTCCGCCACCCCACATCTACGAGGCGCTCCCGCTCCTGTGCCCCCCCTGCGCCGGTGGTTACCTCAGGGTGCCGCTGGGCTTCGTCTCGCTGATCGAA
>SLBA01000043.1 GCA_007126575.1 Gemmatimonadota bacterium
ACCTGATCTGTATACATATATGATGCTGACCACGAGACATGAGTCCATCGTCTTCACCTGAAAGGAGGAACGTCATGATCGGATTTCTGACCGCTGCGTTGAGGAGGGACACAACGCCGATCCTCGGGGCGTTGGTCGCCGCCGCGTTTACGGCCCTCGCGCTTTTCGTGCTCACGCTCTCGCCGGCGCAGGCAGAGATGATGTCGATGGCAACTGGGGACTGCGCGGTTCCTGGGGGGCCGCTCGCCGAAGAGTGCTGCGAGTGCAACTTCAATGACGAGGGCATCGGACTCTGCTTCAAGTCCGAATTTATCGGGGAATACGATCGGTGTGGTCAGGGGTGGTGCCCGGATCTGAAGAACTGTCAAGTTTTGGTGGAGTGAGCCGCTCATGCGAGCGGGTTTCCGGCCAGTATGCACACTGTTTGGATGGGGATTGGGCGTGCTACTCGGAGCAGTCCTGGGGGCCGAGCCCCTTCATGCCCAGAACCCTCCAGACGCGACTTTCCCCATTGGCTCCGAGGTTTCCCCGATGTCGGAATCCGGGGGAACCCTCGAATTCGTACTGGTGGGGGAACTCGGCACCGCCGATGGTGATGGAGCGCTCGGACGAATCCGTGACGTGGCGGTTTCCGGTGATTCGATCGCTGCGGTGCTGGACGATTTCGGATGCTTGATTCACCTGTTCGACCTCCCGAGTGGAGCGTTTCGCAGGGTGCTCGGGGGGTGCGGAGAAGGTCCCGGAGAACTGCTCCGACCGATGAGCGTCGCGTTCATGGGGGACACGCTCGCAGTGTCCGATATGGGGAAACGCAGGTTGGTCCTGCTGGATGGTGAAGGGAGTGAGGTGCGAAGCGTGCTCTATCCCTCGGAGTTGGAGAACGCTCCACTCGCACAAATCGATGCCCGGGATGGTCTTATCCTGTGGCAGCCTCACTGGATCGGATCGTCGCCCGAAAGGAATCTGATTCTGGCTGAGCGTGCTGGCGACAGGATGTTGGCCGGTGTACCTGACCCGGAGATCTCCTTCACGCATCCGGATGCGGCTAGGCTACGCCTGGTCGGAGGCACCTGTGCGTTTCGAGATGTGCCGGAGGTCGCCGTGTCCAACCGCTGGGCCGTAGAACTTCTTATTCTGGACACTGCCCTCGTCCCGCGCTATCGGCATCGGGAGGATACAGCTGGCTTTGACCCCGAGCCGGTACCCCCGCAGTACGGAGGCGGGTGGTCCTCGGGGTTCCGTGGCTCTCCGGGACCGGCATGCTCCGACTCGACCGCGCTCTGGGCCTTCCGGCGGTACGACGCCGAGGCTCTCGCGGAGGGGACTCTTCATGTCGAAAGGGCGCTCCAGATCCTCGCGACCTCGGACGGCGTGATTCTTGGGCGGCGGGTGGTTGAGGACGCATCCTGGCCCGACGTCGCACTTCAAGTGCCGGCCGCAGGGTCCGGGAACCGCTTCTATTTCTTCCAGAACAACTCGGGTCCGTACCCAACCGTGCGAATCTATGAGGTTGAGCTTGCGTCGGAAGGGGGTGCCGGGCCATGATAATCCGGGTGTTATTAATCGCGTCAGTGTGTCTTCTTGTTGCTTCTCTTGGGATAAAATTCATGGAAGCGCGACAACATACTCAAGAGCTGGCCGCAGTTTTGAATAATGAGAAAATCCGGGTGGATGAACTTGAGACCATCTTGGGTGGGGTGGTCGACAGACTCACGACTCTCACACCCATCCCTTGGACGATAGCTGGATTCGACGTTGTGGGCGAAGAACGTGTCGAGTTTCATTTCGCCGAGTTGGATATCATCTACAAGCTCCGGACGAATTGTCGCTTCTCATCCGAAAACGTCCCGATTCTGAACCGGATGCGCCGCGACGGGTACCGCGTACTCGGTGTCGTGCCCGACGACTCCCGGGCGGCCGTTCGCATTTTTTCAGAGACGCATCGGACTGAATTTCCCGTGGTGGCAGAGCCGGACGGTGTTGGAATGAGCATACTTCCCAGGCGAGCCACCCCACTGACCGTTCGCCTGTTAGAGGGTGAAATCGTGGACTTGATGCTGGGGGCACTCGACGGTGCGCGCGTTACGTCCCCCCTGGTAATGGACCCGCCCGAGGGATCGAGGATTTCGACCGGCGCCCCCCTGCGTTGACCCTCTCCGCTACACCTTCAGCACCCCCCGGAATCCCCTTGCGGCGTAATAGGACTCGGCCCCGATATGATATACGAGGACGGTGTCGTAGCGTCGATCGCAGAAGAAGGAGTCGCCCAGCCGGCGGAAGCGGGCGGGGGTCTTCACCCAGCTCGATGTCTTCGTCTCGAACTCTCGAGTTCCTGCAGCCGACAGTGTGCGTCTTCGGTCAGCAGGTCGACGCCCATGGCCGCCGCCATGTTCATCCCGACTTGTTCGTCACGAGCGGGCAGAGTTGCGGAAACGCGACTATGGAGGGAGGCGACGGTGCAGCGGAATCTGATGGCCCCTCCCCGTAGATGAGACATCGACGCCCCGATGAATCCGAGCATGGCGAGAACATGGGATTCACCCTGTTGGACCTGCGAGAGGAAAGGAAAAGGACGAACACCCTCCTCCCATTCTGAAAGGGTGAGCGAAGCGAGGCAGTTCCCCCGGACACCGAGTCGAACTTGTATTCGGCCATCGCTTCACCCCGACCACGATAATCGACAGCTGCCCAAGCAGGGAAATGCCCGATCGACTTGGCGTGGAGTTTCCAGGATCCTTCGATCGCATCGGTTGAACCCGAGGCCGGCAGGGTAACCAGATTCACCGACGGTCAGACGGTGATCGAGGGGAGATACGAAAGCAGGTCGGCTCTCGTGACGGTGCCCGTTACGGTCCGTGGAGCACCATCGCACAGCCCAGGAGTGCCGTGAAGGCCGAAGCGCTCACTGTCCCAGCGCCGCGCCAATCTCCTCCCTGACCCATGGATCGCCTTCCGACTCCAGCAACGTTCCCAGGGCTTCCCGGGCGTCCTCCGGTCCCACCATCCCCAGCGCCCACACCGCATGCCCTCGCACCAAGGGTTCAGGGTCCGACAGGGCGCGCTCGAGCCACCGCACCGCGTCGGGATTGTCTGTAGATTCTACCCAGTTTCCCATCGCCACACAGACGTTCCGGGCAAACCCCGCCCGCCCCGCCCGCCGGATCGCCGACCCGCGCGAGAAGGCATCCCAGGCTTCTTCCGAAAGCGCGGCTCGCAGCAGTTCGGTCAGGGGAGGGCCGTCCGTGCCCGGATGGGTCGAGGGCTGTCCCATACTCGCATCCGAACGCCCGCCCGATTCCGCGGAATCGGGCGCCTCGGGATCGCGCTCGCCGGGCAAGGCCTCGACCCCCACCGGCCGCTCCCCCGGCCCCCGCGACGCGTAGCCGGGTTCCCGGGCGGGCTCGGCGAATCTCGTCGGGAACGGACATGCTTCCTGACAGATATCACACCCGTACACCCGGTTGCCCATCAGGGGCCGCAACTCGCGCGGGATCGGGCCGGAGTTCTCGATCGTCAGGTACGAGATGCAGCGGCGGGCATCCATCACGGGTGCGCCGTCCTCGTCCCGACCCAGGAGCGCCCCGGTGGGGCAGGCGTCGAGGCACGCCTGGCAGCTCCCGCAGCGGTCCGCGGTGAAGGGCGCGTCGGGGGTGACGTCGACCGGCAGGAGCAGCGCACCCAGAAAGAAGTACGAGCCCCCCTTCGGATCGATCAGCATGGTGTTGCGCCCGAACCAGCCGAGCCCGGCCCGCCGGCCCAGCTCCCGCTCGAGCAGGGGCCCGGTATCGACGTAGGCGCGCCCGGCGATCGATCGCCCCTCATAGGCCTCCAGGCGGCGAAGAATCCGCTGCAGCGCCTTCTTCATGACCCGGTGGTAGTCGCGCCCCCGGGCGTAGCGCGCGATCACTCCCCGCGCCGGATCGTCGGGGACCCCCTCGGGATCGGGCTGGGCATAGTCGTGCCCCACGACCAGGATCGAGCGGAGCCCCTCGAGATTCCGCGATGGATCGCTCCGGCGCTCCAGGGCATCGGGCCGCGCCAGGTACTCCATCTCGCCGTGGTATCCCTCGTCCACCCACCGCTCCAGGAACTCCACCTGCTCCGAGGGCTCGGGGGTCGCCACCCCCACCCGATCGAATCCCTCCTCGCGGGCCCATTCGAGGAGGACCTCGCGGCGAGCGTCAGGGTGTCGTGGTTCCGCGCTCATAGCGCCGTCCCTTCCATTCGATCCGCCGGGTGCCCCGCAGCCCGCTTCGGATCAGGATATAGAGCAGGACCGCGGTCCCCAGCGGGTAGAGGAGGGCGTACAGGGGCGAAACCCCGAACCGGGCGTACGCCCCCATCCAGATGAAGACCGAGAAGATCCAGGTCACCCCGGCCCAGACCAGCAGGGGGTGCGCCGGGCCGATCCACCCGGCCCCCACCGCAGCCGCACCCGCCGCGAGTCCCAGCGCCGGGGCCATCCACGCCACGACGAGAAAGGCCACGATCCCGGGAAGCGCCCACCGGCCCCACCGATCGGCCGACTGGCGGGCCCCCACCGACACATTCTTGGTCCAGCCGTCCACGAGCTCCCGCAGCGAGGTGTACATGCGGGTGCTGAAGACGTCCTCGCCCTGCCGCACGGTCAGCCGATGCCCGGCCCGGACCAGCTCCTGGGCCAGGCGCAGATCCTCGACCACCTCGCCCCGCACCGCCTCGTGGCCCCCGATGGCCTCGTACGCGTCGCGCTCCACGAGCACGAACTGCCCGTTGGCGATCGCCTCGTTCCACCGCTCCGGATCGATCACCCGATCCAGGCTCCTAAATCGCAGCCCGATGAGGGTGAACACCTGCGGCTGCACCAGCCGCTCCCCCACGGTGCCCATCTCCTGGCGGCCCAGAAGGGAGAGGACGGAGGCGTCATCCTCGCGCATGGCGGCCAGCGAGCGGACCAGCAGATCGGGGTGGTGCTCGGTGTCGGCGTCGGTGAACAGGAGGAGCCGACCCCGCGCCGCGTTCGCTCCCTGCCGGCACGCCCAGGGTTTTCCGAACCAGCCTTCGGGAAGGGGCTCCCCGTCGAGTACCCGCAGCTCCCGGGCCCGGCCGGGCGGAACCGTTCGGGCGATCCGGGCCGTGTCGTCGGTGGACCGGTCGTCGACCAGGATCACCTCGAAGGCCACTCCCTCCATCCGGGCCAGGCTCCCCAGGCATCGCTCCACGTTCCGGGCCTCGTTTCGCGCCGGGACCACAATGGACACCTGCACCGCATCGTCGTCAGCAGCGAGCCCCGGACCGGGGATCTCGGTCCGCAACGGAAGCGGCCGCGGCTCCCGGATGAAGAAGGCCATGAGCACCCCAAGGGCCACCCAGGGAAGGATGCCGAGCAGCGCCAGAAGAGTCACCCCTCAGCGCTCCCGGTACCGGACGCCGGCCTCGACCCGATCCCCCGGAAACACGACCACCCGGTCCCCCTCGTCGACCCCCGACACCACCTCGGCCATGGCGGGACTCCGGCGGCCCACCTCGACACTGCGCTCCTCGATGCGCCCGTCTCCCGCCAGAAAGACCGCCCACCCCTCGTCGTTGCGAAAGAGCGCCCCCGAAGGCACCCTCAGCACCGCGTCCGTCCGGTCGATCCGGATGCGCGCCTCGACTCGAAAGCCGTCGCCCAGCCGGGCCCAGAGCTCGGGGGCCCCCGCCGGATCCAGGATCACATTGACCCGCTGCTCCTCGATCCCCAGCGCCGAGACCCGGGTGAAGCCCGAGGGATCGACCCGACGCACCACCGCGGGGAGGTCCTCGTCGCCTCCCCACCGGCGGATCACCGCCTCGGCTCCCGGCACCACCTGCACCGCGTCGCCCGAGAGCAGATCCACGACCACCTCGAGACGCCCCGGATCGCCCACCTCCAGGATGAGCTCCCCCGGCGCCACGGCCCCCGCGCTCTCGCGGTGGACCTGCAGCACCCGGCCCGCCACCGGGGAGCGCAGCTCGAGCGGCGCCTCGGCAGCGCCCGCCGGACGGGTCAGCGCCAGGCGCAGGTCCTCGACCTCGCCCTCGGCCGCCCGCACCGAGAACTCCGCCGACCGGACCTCGGCCTCGCGGGCCCGCAGCATCGCCCGGGCCCGCTCGACCGCCGACGTCGATCCCCCTCCCTGCTCGAGCAGGATCTCCTGGCGCCGTAGCTGGTCGCGAGCCTCGACCAGCCCCGCCTCGGCCGCCTCGACCATCGCCTCGGCCCGCCCCACCCCCGCCTCGGCGGCAGCCATCCGGGTCAGGAGCTGTGCGCGGGTCCGGGAGTCGGTGACCCCCACCTGGGGACCATCGAGCCACACCACCGGGTCGCCCTCGGCCACCTCGTCTCCGGGCTCCAGGGTCACCCGCCGCAGGGTACCGGCCACGGGCGCCGTGATCCGGTAGCGGTCCCGCACCCGGGTGCGTCCGTCTTCGTCGACCACGACCTCGATCTCGCCGCGATCCACCGTGGCCAGATCCACCGGCACCGGCTGCGGGCGCAGGGCGAAGACCAGGACCGCCACCACCAGCAGCGCCCCCAGCACCATCGCACCGGTCCGCACCCACCGCGGGGCTTCCCAGCCCATCATCGAGCCTCCCTTGTCTGCCATCCTCTACTCCCTCGTCTTGAGGACCCCGATCAGGTCCAGCCGGTCCAGCTTGCGGCGCACCAGGAGCGCGCTCGCGGTCGCCGCCACCAGGATCACCGACACCGCGAACCCGTAGGTCTCGGCACTCAGCACCACCGGAAGCCGGTAGCGCTCCGGGTCGACGGTACCCGCGATCCACACGCAGAGCCGGTGGCCGATCCAGAGCCCCGGCGGGATCGCGATCAGCACCTGCACCCCCATCTCCCCCAGCAGCACGGTCGAGATCTCGCGGCGACTGAAGCCCAGCACCCGCAGCGAGGCCAGGTCCCGCTCGCGCATCGACACCGCCACCCGGGCGTTGTTGTAGACCACCCCGGCCGCGATCACCGAGGCGAACAGGGTCAGGATCAGCGTCATGACCGTAAGCATCTCGGCGCTCTGCTCCCGAAACCGCTCCACCAGCGCGTCGCGACTCGCCACATCGAGCACCCCGGGCCACTCCATCAGCCGGGCCTCGAGCGCGTCCACATCGCGCGGGTCGATCTGCACCAGCGCCTGGCTCACCACCGGGCCCTCGGCGAGCAGGGCGTTCAGCTCGCTCATCCGCATGTGCCCCTGCATCCCGAGCATCTCGTCGACCGTGCCCGTGATCCGGAGAGTCGCCTCGCCCGGCCGGCCCTCCCGCAGTGTCACTCGAACCGAGTCCCCCGGCGCGATCCCCAGCACCTCGCCCAGCTTCTCGGTGATCACGACCCCTTCGTCCGGAAAGGGCCGCAACCGCCCGTCGGCGTCGAGCAGCTGCCGCAGCCGCGCCTCGTCGGGATACCCCTGCAGGGGCACATCGCGCCACCGGTGCCCCGCGTACATCCGCACCGAGGTCACCCGCATCCCCTCGGCGTGCGCCACCCCGGGCAGCGCCGCGATCTCGCGGATCGCCCGCTCCGGGGTCGGCCCGGCGAAGGCCACCGTCACGTTTTCGCGCCAGGCCCGGTAGAACTGCTCCTCCATCAGGTAATTCATGGCGTCTTCGCTGAACCGCCCCACCACCACGATCGCGATCGCCAGCGCGATCCCAAGCGCCGACAGCCCGGTCCGAAGCGGCCTCCGCCCCAGCTCCCGCAGGACCATCCGCCCCATCGGTCCCACGAGCCGCCCCAGCCCCATCCTCTCGGGCAGGGTGGGCCGGTAGCGTGCCGGAGGTTCGGGCGACATCGCCTCGGCGGGCGACAGGGCCAGGATCTTCCGCAGCGCCGTGAAGGCCCCAATCACCCCCGCGCCCCCCGCGATCAGGATCCCGGCCAGCGGCGCCCTCCACCCCATTCGGAATTCGAGGATCGGAAAGCCGAAGAAGTTGCCGTAGAAGAGGGTCATGGCGCGCCCCAGGTACCATCCCAGAACCACCCCCAGGACCGAGCCGGCGATCACCACCCCCAGCGTCATCTTCAGGTAGTGGAGCCCGACCTCGGAATCGTGGTAGCCCAGCGCCTTGAGCGCCGCCACCTGGGTGCGCTGCAGGTGAAGGAGCCGCGAGAGCACCATGTTCAGCAGGAAGGCCGCCACTCCCAGAAAGATGATCGGCACCACCGTAGAGAACTGCCGGAGCTGCTCGAGCTCCCCGTCCAGAATGAAGTTCGAGGGCTGAAGGTCGCGTCCCACCGCCCCCCGACCTCCGTAGGGCTCGAGCACCCCGTCGATCCCCGCGAGCACCTCCCGCTCCAGTGCCCCCGGATTCATCCGGACCACCACGTCGTTGAAGGCCCCCTCCATCCGAAAGATCGGCGCCATCCCCCGGCGATCCATCCAGAGCACCGCAAAGCGCTCGTCATCGGGAATCAGCGCGCCCCCGGGGGGCATCGGATAGATGAACTCGGGCGAGGTGGCGAGCCCCGTGATCCGCACCGAGCGCAGCGCCCCGTTCATCACCACGCCCAGGGTATCGCCCGCGGCCACCTCCCATCGCTCGGCAAAGGTATCCAGGAGGAGGGCTTCGTCGCTCTCGCCGGCTCCGGGCCATCGACCCTCACGGAGCAGGACCTGGTTCAGCGGAGCGTCGCCACCGGGCGGCAGACTCAGGATCAGAGCCTGCGGAGACTGGGCGGGGCCCTCCATCAGGATGCGGGCCGACTCAGCCACCCGGGTGTGCACCAGGGCGACCCCGGGCACCGACTCCATCCGCTCGGCCACGCTCTCGGGGGCCCGATCGAGCTGGGCGAAGACATCGCCGAACCGATACTCCTCGTAGTACTGGTCGCGGGACTCCAGGAGCGAGGAGTAGGTCGCCCGCAGGGTCAGAAAGCCCGAGATCCCGGCCGCCACCACGAGCGAGATCGTGATCCCCTGGCCCAGCATCCCCTTCAGGTCACGGATCAGCTTGCGATCGAGGGCGCTCGGCGAGAACCTCACCAGCGGATCTCGGACGCGGGGGCCCGGGCCTCGTTGTGCCGCTCCTCGTCGATGGCTCCGTCATGCAGGGTCACGACCCTCGAGGCCATCGCCGAGATCGGGGCATTGTGGGTGATGACCGCGGTCGCCGTGCCCAGCTCGCGATTCACCCGCTCGATCACCTCGAGCACGACCACCCCGGAGCGGTAGTCCAGCGCCCCCGTCGGCTCGTCGCACAGGAGGAGCTCCGGGCGCTTCGCGATCGCGCGGGCCACCGCCACCCGCTGCTGCTCGCCCCCCGAGAGCTGCGAGGGAAAGTGGTCGAGCCGGTGCTCGAGTCCGACCAGGGCCAGCGCTTCGTCGGCCGGCATGGGGTCGCGGGTGATCTCGGTCACGAGCGAGACGTTCTCGCGGGCCGTGAGCGAGGGCATGAGGTTGTAGAACTGGAAGATGAACCCGACGTGGTTGCGCCGGTACTCGGTGAGCTCGCGGTCGCTGGCCCGGGTCAGCTCCTGGTCGCGGAAGTGGACGGTGCCGTCGGTGGGCCGGTCCAGGCCGCCCAGGATGTTCATGAGCGTCGACTTGCCACTTCCCGACGCCCCGACCAGGACCAGGAACTCCGACTCCATCAGCTCGAAGTCGACCCCGCGCAGGGCCTGGACCTGGATCTCGCCCATCTCGTAGATCCGGGTGACTCCGCGGGTCGTGAGCACGGGCTCGGGCATGGGCAGGGTCCGGGCGAAGGGTGTTTCGGTGCGGCCGCGTTCGGATGGACGGGGAAATCTAAGGGATGCCGGCCCGCAGCGGAGGGGCTGCCCGGAAGATCTGCAGAATCGGAACGTACCCGCGGTTTGGTCGAGCTCGTGCGGCATTCGACCGAGTATCGGATGGTGCACCGTCCACCCCGGCCCGGCACAATCCGCACCCGCCGGGGTTGATCCCGCCGCATCGCATCGAGTCGATGTGACCGGCCCACCGCACCCTGAGTCCCGCGCCCCACATGCCCCGATCCCCGCTCACCGAGGGCCCCGCCCTCGACGCCCTCCGCGCCGAGTTCCCGATCCTCGGCAACCGGATCTACCTGAACTCGTGCTCGCTCGGCGCCCTGTCGAGACGGGCCGAGGGGCGCCTGCAGGGGTTCCTCGAGCTCTGGCACACCATGGGTGCGTCGGCCTGGTACGAGCACTGGCTGGCGACCTGCGACGAGCTGCGCGAGGCCGTCGAGGGCCTCCTGGGAGCGAAGCGCGGCGAGGTCGCTCTGTCGCCCTCGACCTCGGTCGCGCTCTCGTCCGTCGCGGAGTCGGTCGACTACGCCAAGCGGCCCCGCGTGGTGATCAGCGAACTCGACTTTCCGACACTGGGCTACCAGTTCGCGGTCAAGCCCGAGATCGAGCTCGTGGTGCTCCGCAGCGAGGACGGAGTGGGGATCCGCCCGGACCAGTACGCCGAGGTGGTCGACGAACGCACCGCCTTCCTGGCCACCTCGCACGTCTTCTTCACCACGGGCTTCCGGCAGGACCTGAAGGCGCTCGCCCGGATCGCGAGGGACGCGGGCGCCCTCTCGCTGATCGACGGGTACCAGGGAGCGGGCCAGGTCGCCATAGATGTGAAGGACGCCGGGATCGACCTCTATACCACCGGGCCCCTCAAGTGGCTCCTGGGGGGACCCGGGCTGTCGTACCTGTATGTGCGGGAGGGGCTGATCGAATCGCTCCGCCCACGGATCACCTCGTGGTTCGCCACGCAGTCCCCCTTCGAGTTCGATCTCGAGGGCTTCGCTTTTCGCGACGACGCGCGGCGGTTCGAGATGGGCACGCCGGCGCTTCCCACCGTGCACACCGCGCTCGGGGGGCAGGAGATCATCGACGAGGTGGGGATGCCGGCGATCGAGGCCCGTAATCGCCATCTGACCCGCCGGTTGGAGTCCGGGCTGCTGGACGCGGGGTTCGAACTGCGCATGGCCGATGACCCGTCGGAGCGCACGGCAATCGTCATGGTCCGGCACGACGACCCGGCCGGAGCGGTCCAGGCCCTCGCAGCCGAGGGGATCATCGTGGATCACCGCCCGGGGTATGTCCGCGTCTCTCCGCACTTCTACAACACCGAGTCCGAGGTGGACGCGTTTATCGCGGCGCTCTGAACCGGCCCTGCCCTGGGCCATCAGGATCAACGGATGGCTACATTCCGAGATTCTGGAACAGAGCGATTCCCATGGCTTCGGCGGCGTCGGCCATGCGTGCGTCGTAGGTGGCGAGCCGAAGCTCGTGCCCCCGCTCCAGGAGGAACCATGCGGAAGCCAGGTGAAGCGCGTCCAGCGTACGCACGGGTGTCGGAAAGGGCGCCAGCGCCCGCTCCAGGACCGGCCGACCGAGCTCCAGAAACGCCACGCGGGCCAGAAGCAGACGGGCGGCATCCCCGTGGGTGGCGGCCAGCTCGCGAGCATTGAGGCGCGTCCAGAGCTCGTACTCCAGCAGCCGGCTCGCGACCAGATCCCGGGCCCACAACTCGTCCGGCGGGCGGCAGTCTTCGGCAAGGAGGTGGGCCAGGGCCACGGAGGTGTCGAGGTAGATCACCGATCCGCCCGGTCCGTCTGGAGCTCGTCGAGCAGCTCCGCCAACGGCACCGACGGCCGCGACGGCGGCGGTGCGCCCGGCCCCGTGGCCGGCGGCGTGACCAGCCCCTCCTGCGCCAGCTCACGCAGGGGACCTCGATGCCCACGGGTCAGTGCCTCGATCCCCCGGCGGAGCACCTCGGACCGGGACACCCCGAGCTCCCGAGCCACCCGGTCGAGCTCCGCCCGCTCATCGCGCGTCAGGTACGTCTGGATCGGCTCCCGCACTCGGTCGGTCATATTCTAAATTTGCTACATTTGTTTCCAAAGTCAAAAATCGGACTCCTGTGCGTCGGCTCGAAACGGAACGTCCGGAGCTCCGGAGTGCCGGCAACGCTACTTGCAGCCCCGTAGCCGGCTCCGTACGTTCCATACGTTGGTTGCACGCGCTCTCCATTTTTTCCCGGAAGGTGTCTTCATGGAGTGGTCGACTCCCTTCCGGTGGGCCCCTGCGGTGGGGCTGGTCCTGATCGCCCTGGCGGGCGCGGGGCACCGGTCGGATATCTCCACCGCGCCCTTCCCCGACGAGGCGTCCGTGGCCTCCGACACGCTCGCGTGGGAGATCCCGTGGTTTCCGGACCCTCCCCGCCCGGTCTCCGTCCCGACCCCACCGGACACGACCGAAGCCGTGTGGCCGGTCACGATCGAGGAGCTCCCGTCGGATGTGCCCGGGCCTGCGGATCCGGTCGAGTGGCTCACTGCCGAAGAAGCATCTGCGCTCTTCGACGGACCCGCGCCGGGGGCCGGATACGATCCCCCGTCTGCCGACTCCGGTGAGCCCCAGCCGCAAGCGGCACCGGGAGCACCGAGCCGCGAGCCGCTCCAGGTCGTCGCGGTGATTCCCGCCGGCGAGATCGCCGAGGCGGCGGACCTCACGGTCATCTTTTCGAGTCCGATGGTCCCACTCGGTCAGGCCGACGCACCGGACCCGCCCGTCGAGCTCGCCCCGCAACCCGAGGGCGAGTGGCAGTGGCTCGACCCACGTACCCTCCGCTTCCAACCGACAGGGGGCCGACTGCCCGGCGGCACCCGGTATACGATTGACGTTCCCGAGGGAACGACCGGCGCATCCGGCTCGCGTCTGGAGTCGGCCCATCGGACGGTGCTCGAGCTGCGCGGCCCCCGGGCGCTGGGCGGCGCACCCAACCTGGGCATCACCGAACGCCGACCGGTGATCATCCTCCAGATGGACCAGGACACGGATCCAGCGGTGGTCGCCGCCGCCTCGCGGCTCGAGTTCTCGGGACGCACCATCGCGTTGGAGCCGGCCGAGCTGGCGGACGTCACCGATGCACGGATGCGCGCCGCGGAGCGGGTCACGGGGGGCCACCCGGTCGCGATCCGACCGGTGGAAGCCCTCCCCAGTGAGGTGGACGTCACCTTCCGCCTCTCCGCGGACCTGGTCTCACGCGAGGGACCGATCGCCACCGGTCGCGCGCAGACGCTCCGTTTTCGCACACTCGGGCCATTGCTCCTCACCAACGTACCCTGCACTCGCGAGGCCTCGCCGTGCGAGGCGCGGGGCCCCCTGCGACTGACCTTCAGCACTCCGCTCGATCCGGAGCAGCCTCTGGAAGACCGCGTTCGAGTCGATCCCGAACCCGAAGGCATGCAGATCCATCCGAGCGCGCAGGGGTTGTGGATTCGGGGCGACTTCCGGCCGTTCACCTCGTACGATCTGGAGGTGGATGGCACCCTGGTGGACGTATTCGGCCAGGAGCTGGGCGAGTCCCGGCACGAGGTCGTTCACTTCGGGGCCGCCTCGCCCTACCTGAACCTGACCGGCCCGCCCCTGGTAGGCATTCCCGTGACCGCCCCGGCCGAGATCGAACTCACCACCCGCGGCATCCGGGCCGTCGAGGTGCGCCACTACAGGGCGGACCCCACGGACTGGGGTGCCTTTCAGCAACAGCAGATCAACTCGGATCGGATCCGGGTCGAACCGCCGCCGGATTCCGCTCTCGTTTCGATCGACACCCTGCACATCGACGACGGGGAGCGCAGGGCCGCGCTCCTGAGCGCTCCGGTCGGCGAGGCTCTGGAGCTGGCCGGTGGACACCTGGTCGTGCTGGCGCGAGAGATCGACCCGGCCGACGAGGCGGACCCGCTGGACTCGGACTGGCTCCGGGCCGCGACCTCACGCATCATCTGGGTCCAGCGCACCCCGGTCGGCGTCGAGGTGGTCCGGGGCTCGACCCGCGCCTACGTCACCGTCACCACATTCGAAGGCGAGCCCGTGCCCGACGCCGCGCTCCGCTTCGATTCGGATTCCGTCGAGGTCCACACCGACGCCGAGGGCATCGCGGCGGTACCCCTTCCGGACTCGGTCCCCGCGTCACTCCTGGTACGCCACCGCGATCAGGTCACGATCGTCAGGGTCGGCGATGGCCGATTGGGCATCGGACCGCCGGCGTGGGCACGCGATGCCGGGCACCCGCGTCCGGTCTGGCACGCGGTGTCCGACCGGCTCCTCTACCGTCCGGGCGACGAGATCCGGATCCAGGGATGGCTTCGCGAGGTTCGGGACGCCCGCATGGGCCTCCCCGAACGCACTCGCGAGGTCCGATTCCGGATCGAGTCGAGAACCGGTCTGTCGGGAACCCGTGTGCTCGCCGAGGGACAGGGCGAGCTCACGGCGGCCGGTGGTTTCCACTTCGCCGCCGAGCTCCCTCCGGACACCCCGTCCGGCCAGACGACCATCCGTCTGCAGGCGCTCGAGGATGCGGCCCGCGCGATCGAGGGCTGGGAGACCCAAACGCATTTCCGGACTGAGGAATTCCGGCGTCCCGAGTACGAGATCACGCTCGATGTCTCGAACCGGGACCTGCTTCCGTCCGAGGACTTCGAAGCGGTGATCACCGCCCGGTATTTCGACGGGCCCGCGGTGCCCGGCGCGGGCATCGAATGGGGCCTCGAATCCCTCCCGATCGTGGTGTCGCCCCCCGGGTGGCCGGGGTGGAGCTTCGGCGCCCGGCCGGAGGGGGCGCGGCCACAGATCGTAAGTCGCCTCGAGTCTCGGACTGATTCTGGAGGCCGTCACGGGCTGCGGGTAGCACCCGGCGCATTTCCGGAGCCCTCGGCCCTCGCGCTGACGCTACGGGCCGTGATCCGGGACCTGGATCGGCAGGCCATCGCGCGGCAGGACCGGATCGTGGTCCATCCTGCTTCGGTCATGCCGGGCCTTCGGGCGACCCCGGCGCTGCCCATCCGGGGAGACACCGTGACCATCCAACTGGCCGTGACCGACCTCGATGGAGTCCCCGGGACGCCGGCGGGTCCACCGGAGGTGCGGATCCTTCCGCCCGAGGGCTCGGAGGGGCCACGATGCGAACTGCGCTCCACCGAGCTCGAGAGTCCGGAGGGGGAGTCCTTCGGGGGATGGAGCTGCCGGGTGGTGCTCGGGGACGTCGGTCAATATCGTATTCGGGCGGAGATTGAGGACGATCTCGGGCGCCGTTCCAGATCGGAGCGCACGGTGAGTGTCCGGGGCTTGCGAGTCCGCTCCTTCCCGCTGATCGGCCCGTCCGTTCGTCCCATGAGCCGCCTCGAACTCGGCGCCGACTCCGAAGAGTACGCCCCCGGGGACACGGCGCGGGTGCGGATTCGTGCTCCCTTCCCGGATGGACGCGGCCTGGCCGTCCACCAGCACCACGAGGTCCGCACCACGGTTCGGCTCGCCCTCGAGGGATCGGAGCACGAAATCCGGATCCCCCTCGGTACGTCCCCGGGGCAACACGCGATTTCGATCCAGCTCTCGGCCCCGGGCAGGGGTCGCTCCGCGAGCGGGACGCTCCCGCTCCGGGTGGTGGATCCCGATCAGGCGCTGACGGTCGAGGTGATTCCTCCAGATCGCACGATGGCCCCCGGGGATACCGTGGCGATTCAGGCCCTCGTCCTGGATACCGCAGGGCACCCGGTCGAGGGCGCCGAAGTCGCGATATGGCTCGTCGACGAGGCCATCCTCTCCCTGGGCGGATCCTTCGGGGCCGATGCACTCCTGGCGGCCTTCTCCGGTGCCGGATACCCCTGGGCTTCGGAACGGCACGCGTCGCTCTTCGCCCAGCTCCGCTGGCCCAGAGAGCCCATGGGGGCCGGTGTGCTCTCGGGCCGCATCCTGGAGGGGGCCTCGGGACAGCCGACGAGGACGGTGCTGCGAGTGATCCAGGACAATCGGGAGACGTCGGGTCCGACCGGAGGGGACGGCGAGTTCGCGATCGAGGAAGTGCCGTCCGGCCCCGTCTGGATCGACGTGGTTCATCTGGGCGACACGATCCCGCTGGGCGAGTTCGAGGTCGGTGCCGAGGGTCTGGACATCGGGACCCGAATCCTGCCGGTCCGTCCCCGTGCGGCGCCATCGACCGCAGTCGGAGATTCCGACCCCGAGGCGGCGCTCCGACCCTCCCCGGGTCGAGCCCCGGGATCGCCGGAGGGCGGCCTGAGACTCAGGGAAGTCCGCGTGGGCCGGAGCATATCGCATCCGCCCCCGCAGGAGCCCGACCGAACGATCCTCCGCCAGTACTTCTCACCTCTCGCGGGCTTCGAGCCGGCGGTGATCACGGGACCCGACGGGGTGGCCGAAGCCCGATTCGTGCTCCCCCACACCCTCACCCGGTACCGGATCCACGCCCGCGCCGTACACGGTACGCACCGCGCCGGAGGGTCCGATACCACGATGGTGGTGGACCAGGAGCTGGTGGTGCGGACCACGCCCCCTCGATTCCTGCGGGTGGGAGACGAAGCCGAGATCACCCTCAATGTCCAGAACGCCGGGACTCGCCCACACACGGTGGAGGTGGCGCTCCGGAGCGACGCGTTGCACCTGCTGGACGCTCCGGGAGCCCGTTTCCGGCTGCCGGCCGGCGCGCGGCGCACGATCGGGATTCCAGTGCGGGTCGACGGGGTCGGGCCGGCCACCTTCGAGGTGCGCTCGGGCGGAAACGGAGTGGCCGATGCACTCGCCATGACCATCCAGGTCCAGGCTCCACTGGCCTACCGCTCCATGGCCTTCCGCGAAGAGCTTGGAGTCCCCGGTGGTGCTTCGGTGCCGATTCAGCTCCCGGCCGGGACGCGGCCGGACGCGGGTGGTCTGGAGCTGCGTGTGTCCGGATCCCGGCTGGGGATCTTCGAGCCCGAGATCCGGGGCCTCGTCGAGTCACCATTCGCCTGGTCCGGGCTTCGGACCGGCAGGATCCGCCTGGCGGCCGAGCTGAGCGATCCCGGCCCCCTGGCCGACGCAGTCCCGCCCGATCTGGTCGAACGGCTCGTCGAGGCGGCGCTCGACGACGTCGGCTATTTTGGTTCGACGCTGGTTCAGTACGCGCGGGGCACCGCATCGCTCGAGTGGGTCGGAGGGAGGCTCGCCGGCATCCCCTCACTCGAGCCCGCCATCGAGCTCGTTGGGGCCGTGATCGCGCTCGAGACCGCGGGGGTCGAACTCCCCTGGGGCCTTGCCCATGCGCTCAGAGCCCGTTTTGCTGGCGAGGCGGAGCGTTTCGGAGCCGTGAGAGCGGCCTCGGCCCTGTCGGCAGCGGATCGCGTCCGTCTCGAATCGCTCGTGCGACTGGCGGAGGCGCTCGGCCGCGAGGGGCTCCCCCACACCTATGCGGTCGGTGACCTCGACGGCCTGCTCGAGGACCTGTCTCCCGCCACCCTCGCCCGTCTCGCGGCCCTCGGCATCGGGGGTCCGGACCAGGACTTCCTGGCGGCCCTCCAGTCCCGAGCCTCGCTCACCGCCGGGTCGGTCACCTTCCGCTCCGGCCGCGGCGCCCACTCGGAGACCGGAACCACCGAGAGGACGCTCGCACCCTCGAGCCCCACCGAAGACGCCGCGGTCCTCGAAGCGCTTCTTCTGGTCAGCCCCGACCATGAGCTGGTCGGGGGGCTCGTGCGAGGTCTTTCGGCGCGGCCGTCCGCGACCGGGCGCTTCACGGACTCGTCGCTTCCCGGCATCCTCGTCGCCCTGTCGCGGTACGCGCGGGTGCACGAGGCCGGCGTCCCCGACGCCGTGATTCGCGCAACGGTGTCCGGCCAGACGGTACTCGACCACCCGGTCCGGAGTCGCCGGGCCGACGACCGCTCGGTGCGGGTTCCCATGTCGCAACTGACCACCGGAGTGTCCGGTCTCGAGACGGACCTCGTGCTGGACCACGCGGGCGACGGCGTGGTCCACGCGAGGGCGCTCCTGGAGTGGAGTCCCGCCGACCCCTTCCAGCCGCCCGAGTCACGGGGCTTCGTGGTCCGCCGCTGGTTCGAGGCCGTCGACGACGACGAGGACGTACGCCAGGAGCCCGATGGGAGCTGGACGATCCGCGCCGGATCCCGGGTCCGGGTCCAGACCGAGATCCTGGCGCCGGCACGTCGGAGCGACGTCCTGCTCGCCGTGCCGGTGCCTGCCGGGCTGGAGCTCATCAACCCCGCCCTCGAGAGCCCGGCGCTCTTCTTCGATCCGAACGACGCCCGCGGCCTTCTCTCGGTTTCACCCGGAATCGGCGGGTACCATGCGTTCGGATGGGTCCGAGAGCGCCGGATCCTTCCAGACGCCATCGAGGCCTGGGGACCATGGGTACACGCCGGGTCCCACCGGATGCAGGCGCTGGCGATAGCCACGATCCCGGGCGAGTTCGTCGCCCCGTCACCCGTGGTTCGCGAGGCTGAGAATCCCGACGTGTACGGACGCGGAGAGGCCGTTCGGGTGCGGGTCGTGGTACGGTAGCGCCCCCGGTCTCCACGTTCGCTTGACACCCCCACGACATGACATTACTTTAACTTTCAAACATTAACCAGTCGCCCATGCCTTCGCTGCCGGTTCGGGAGCGAAACGGGACGCGAACGACCTTCAAGGAGGCCTCGATGAGCAACGCACCGTCCGGCACCGCAACGAAATGGTCCCTCGACCCGGCCCACTCGCAGCTCGAGTTCGGTGTCCGCCACATGATGCTCTCGACCGTGAAGGGTCTCTTCACCGATGTCAGCGGGACGATCCACTACGACGACGGGAACCTCGAGGACGCCGTGGTCGAGGTCGAGATCCCCGTCGAGTCGATCGACACCCGGAACGCCGATCGCGACGGCCACCTGAAGAGCGAGGACTTCTTCAACGTCGAGAAGCACCCGGCGATCACCTTCAAGAGTCGCAAGGTCACGGGCACACCGGAGTCCTTCAAGGTCACCGGTGACCTCACGATCCGGGGCACGACGCGCGAGGTCGTTCTCGACGCCGAGCTCCTGGGTGGCGGAGAGGACCCGTGGGGGAACCAGCGGCTGGGCTTCAAGGCCGAGACGAAGATCAACCGCAAGGACTTCGGGCTGACCTGGAACCAGGCGCTCGAAACCGGTGGTGTGCTGGTCGGTGACGAGGTGAGGATTTCGCTCGAAGTGCAGGGCGTGGAGGCCTCCGACGACTGAGCCGACGCCGGCTCCCGGGGCACCGACGCCCTCCGATCTCCCTATGAGAGGTCGGAGGGCGTTCGTGCATCCCTACCGCTTCTTCTTCCGTCCCCTGCGGTCGTCGCGGTCCTCGGGGTCCTCGTCGAAGTAGTCCAGCAGGTGGACGGGCATGACCACCGAGGTGAGGACGTTCATCAAGTGGGCGAGCACGCGCTTCAGGTAGCGCAGGGCCAGCGCTCGAGCCACGGCGTACGGCCGCTGATCCGCACCACTCACCATGGCCGAGACGGCATCGTCGAAGCGAGTCAGCAGTTCGTCGCCCTCGGTCAGCAGGTGGCGGACCCGTCCCTGGTCCCGGTCCCTGAAGACCTCGCCGGTGCTCTCGATGAAGGCCGAGAGCTTCTCGGTCACCTCGCGCCACTCCTCGTGATCGGGTCCGTCGGCAAAGTTCGCCCCGTCGAGCGCCAGGTCCACCAGGTTCTTGGCGTAGTCGCCCACCCGCTCGATGTCCTTGACGATCGACATGTAGATGAGGATCGCCGGGGTCTCGATCGCTCCCGCCACGCTGGCGTGCACGACCAGCTCCCGCCGGATCTCGCGCTCCATCTCGTTGACCCGGGAGTCGGTCGACCGGATGGGGTCGTTGACCTCGTGGGGATCCACATCGCCCAGAAGCGCGGACATGGCCATATCGAACACCTTCCGGTCATCGGCCAGCATCTGGAGGAGCTTGTCCTCGATGCGCTCCAGCCGCTCATGACCACCGCTGCGAAAGATCCTGAATACCATCGTGACTCCTACCGAATCAGGAAGATGCCCGCGAGGGGCAGTACAAGGAAAATACCAACTACATACCCGAACACCAGCACGTGATGCCGAGTGGCGATCTTCGACATCCGCTCGGCCATCCGAACGGGAATCATCCGAATCGCGGGAATCGGGAAGATGACCGCCAGAGCGGACAGGTTGAACAGCGTGTGCACCAGGGCAATGGTCAGACCCTCGGGGCGCAGGACCGCGAGTGAGGCCAGCAGCGCGGTGATCGTGGTCCCCACGTTGGCGCCCACCGTGATCGGATAGGCGTTGCGCAGCTTGAGCACACCGGCGGCCACCAGGGGCACCAGGATCGAGGTCGTGATCGTCGACGACTGCACCGCCACCGTCACCAGGATCCCGACCAGGATGCCCACCGATCCGCCTCCGCGGCCGATCAACTGGTTCATCACCCGCTCGACACCCCCCGCCACGAGCTGCCGCATGTTCTTCGTGATGAACCCGAGGGCCAGAAAGATCAGCGCCAGTCCCATCCCCAGAAAGATCAGCCCCACCACCGGGCCCAGCGGGATCAGCCCTCCGATGCCATCCTCGATCATTCCCACCGGGACCCGTACGGCCTGTCGGATCGGACTGCGACCGGGGGCCGCGGGGTCGAAGTCCGCCCCCCTCAGGATCTCGGTCAACCAGACCGCGGATCGCGACAGGAAGCCGGTGAGGAGTTCCAGGGGCAGAAGAATCGCGACCGCGATCAAGTTGAAGAAATCATGAACGATCGCCGCCGAGAACCCTCGCTGGAACTCCTCGGAGCGACGGATGCTGCCGAGCGAGGCGAGGGTGTTGGTGACAGTCGTGCCGATGTTCGCGCCCATGACCATGGGTATGGCCAGGGGCAGGGGCAGGGTACCCGCCCCCACCAGCCCCACGATGGTGGCTGTCGACACCGATGACGACTGAACGAGAACCGTGGCCAGAATCCCGGCAAAAAGCCCCGATATGGGGTGAGTAACGGAGCTCAGGAAGGCCGCCTGGAAGCCCTCGCCCATGGCTCCGATTCCGGACTCCAGGAGAGCGACTCCGACCAGGAACAGGTAAAGGAGCAGCAGCACCAGGAGCCCACGGGCGAAGGGGGGCACCTGTCGGTGGGACTCGGCTGGGTCCAGCGGCACGACGGGACCGAGCTGAGTCTTTCGATCAGGCATCGGGATCGGTCCTCCCGTCCTTGCGGTCCCAGCGGAAGGAGTCGCGGGACTCGTACTTCGAGAGCGTCCGGTCGAGCGCGTCGCCCAGATCCACCCCCTGCTCGTTGGCGAGTGCCAGGAGCACGAAGAGCACGTCTCCCATCTCGAGCGCGAGATCCCCGTCGACCTCATCGGGCTTCTTGCGCTTCGGGCCGTGCCGGTGGTTCAGCTCCCGAGCCAGCTCTCCAACCTCCTCCATCAGTCGAGCCAGGTTGACCATCGGGGGCCAGTAGCCCTCCTCGAACTGCGAAATCCAGCGATCGACCCTGCGCTGCGCCTCGTTCAGCTCCATCGGCTCACCCGACCTCCACCGCGATCTTGCCGAACACCCCACCGGCCTCGAGACGCTCATGGCCCTGCCGGACGGCATCGAGCCCGATCGTCTCATCGACCACGGGGCGGACCCTGCCGCTGAAGACGAGCCCCATCGCCTCACGAAACTCCGAGGGGCTCCCCATGGTCGTGCCCAGGATCGAGAGCTGCTTCCAGAAGACGTGCCTCAGATCGGTCGCCACCTTCGGCCCCGTCGTGGCCCCGTAGCAGACGAGTCGGCCTCCCGGTGCCAGGGTGCGGAGCACGGCCCCCCAGAGCGCCTCGCCGACCGAGTCCACGACCAGGTCGACCCCCCGGCGACCGACGGCGCCACGCAGTAGCTCCCCCGGATCGCCCTCGAGCCGGTCGATCACGACATCGGCGCCGAGCTCCCCGACGCGAGCCACGCTGCTCTCCCCCGAGGTCAGCGCGAAGACCGTGGCACCCGCGACCTTTGCGTACTGGATCGCCATGGTCGAGACGCCCCCCGAGGCTCCGGTGACGAGGACGCGTTCGCCGGCGCGAAGGCCTCCCCGGCTCATCAGCGCCCGCCAGGCGGTGACCCCCACCAGCCCGGCGGCCGCCGCGGTACCACAGTCGACCTCGTCGGGGAGCGCCAGGAGATTGTCGGCCGGAACCACAGCGTACTCCGCGAAGCCTCCCTGGGTGTGCTCGCCGATCACCCGGAACTCGGGGTCCCGGAGACCGGCGCCGCGCCGGACCCCCTCGATCCAGTTCCAGTCGAGCGTCGGGTCGACCACGACCCGGGTCCCGAGTTCGACCCCGTGGACCTCGGGGCCCACCGACTCCACCTCGCCCGCCAGGTCGGAGCCCCCGATGTGCGGCATGGGGATCTCGAAGGGAAGGCCCCGGCGCACCCACAGGTCCAGGTGGTTGAGCGACGACGCCCGCACCCGGATGCGGACCTCGCCCGCGCCCGCTTCGGGAGCCGCGACCTCTTCGGTCCGGATCATCTCGGGACCGCCATGTTCGGAGAAGACCGCCGCCTTCACACACCCTCCCGCAGTTTGAAGCTCGAGCCCGGTCAGTTACGGACCCCCACAACCTTGATGCCCCGAGGCCCGGCGAACAACCCCGGGCCGGATTGTGGGGAGTTCCCCCACACCCCGTCGAGTCCTTTCTCCGACAGACCCGGACCCCCGTCGCCTGTAGCTTTCCCATTGAATCGAAGACACCCGAACCGGAGGAGCGCCGATTGCGCGCCGAGACCACCATGCTCTCCCATATCCTGACTCCCGACGCGGTCGTCCTTACGATCGGCCTGCTGGCCATGGTCGCGGTGGCACCCATCCCGGGCGTCGCACAGGAGCCGGGTGCCCTTCCCTTCGGACCGGGCGAGACCCTGGTCTACGAAGGCCGCTTCGGGGCCTTCGGATCGGTCGGGATCGGGGTGCTCATGATTTCCGAAGAGGAGATGGAGGGCCGTCCGGTGCTCCGATTCGACTTCGACTTCGAAGGGCGCGTGGCGCTGATGAGTGTCCGCGACCACACCTCGTCCTGGATGGATCCGGGCACCATGACCTCGCTCCGATACGAGAAGAACGAGCGTCATCCCCTCGGATCGCGCGAGGAGTCCGTCCGGATCTTCCCCGCGGAGCGACGCTGGGAAGACGCACACGGCCCCGGGGGGGAAACCCCCTCGGCCGATCCACTCGACGAGCTCTCCTTTCTCTTCTACCTGCGCACTCTCGACCTGGAGCCGGGAACACGGCATACGCTGGACCGACACTTCGACCACGCTCGCAGTCCGGTAGAGGTGAGGGTCCTGAGAGAGGACACGATCCGCGTTCCGCTGGGAGAGTTCGCGGTCACCGTGGTGGAAATGCGCGTGACCGATCCCGAGCGGTTCGGGGGAGACGGGCGCGTGACCCTGAGCCTCGCCCACGACGAGTTTCGGACCCCGGTCCGGATCGAGTCCGCCATGCCGGTGGCCGGCTCCCTGACGCTCTCGCTGAAGGAAGGATGGAGGACCGCACAACGCACCGACGACACCCGTCGGTCGTCCACACCGAACCCCGACCGACAGACTCCCGAAGGAGATCTTCGATGAAGCCGAATAGATGGTGGACCCCGACCCTCGCCCCCGCGATCGTGCTCCTTGCGCTGGGCACCTTTTCCACCGACGCCATGGCCGCAACACCGGACCCGACGTCGACCACCCTGGCCCCCGCCCCCGAGGTAGTGGTCAGCGGACGACTCTGGGTCACCGGTGGCTCCACGGTCCGCTCCTGGGAGTGCGCCGCCGAGCGCCTCGACATTCGCGTGAGCCTGGCGGGAGGCCAGGACGACCTCCGCCTGGAAACGATCGGAGATGCGGTACGAGGCGTCGAACTGCACGCCTCGGCGCCCGAGATGGACTGCGACAACGACACCATGAACGACCACATGTGGGACGCTCTGGGTGCCCGCGACCACGCATGGATCTCGTTCCGGATGACCGGCTACGAGCTGACTCCATCGCAGGAGGCCGACACCGGGCTCCGGATCTCCGGAACGCTCGAGATGAAGGGTGAGCGCCACAACGTGGTGCTCGAGGCCACCCTGGCCGCGCAGGCCAACGGCAGCTTCGCGCTCAAGGGCATGCACGAGCTCAACATGACCGACTGGGGGATCCGTCCACCCAGGCTCATGCTGGGGACCCTCAGAGTGCACGAAGATGTCCAGGTCCACTGGGACCTGACCATGCGGGTGAACGGAAGCGACAACTGATTCGATATCCAACCTTTTCGACCACGCACGACCCAGACGGGAGATTCCCATGACCAAGCAGCTTACCGCCCGCATCTCGGGCCTGATTTCGGCCGGACTTCTGGCCGCCTTCCTGGCCCCTGTGGCCCTCTCGGCCCAGGATCCCGGTCTCCAATACTTCCGCCCCTACGACCAGCGGGGCCTGCACATGTTCGAAACCCCGAAGGAAGCCGGGGTGCCCTTCGATGGCTTCCAGATCTACTGGGGCGCGTCGTTCGCACAGCAGTTCCAGATGCTGAGCCATGAAAATGCCCCCGGCGGAAACGAGGACCTGGTGCTGAACGAGATCGGTGCCGGCTTCAACCTGGCCACCGCGAACCTGTACCTGGGCGCCCAGCTGGCCGAGGGAATCCGGGTGCACCTGACCACCTATCTCTCCTCGAGGCACCACCCCGAGGCGTGGGTGAAGGACGGCTACGTGCTGATCGACGCCGTGCCGATGTTCGAGAATGAAGCGCTCGATCGCCTGATGGAGTACGTGACCGTCCGGGCCGGCCACTTCGAGATCAACTACGGCGACAGCCACTTCCGGCGCAGCGACAACGCAAACGCGATGCACAACCCGTTTGTCGGAAACCTGATCATGGATGCCTTCACCACCGAGATCGGTGGTGAGGTCTACGTCCGGACCCCGGGCGGATTCCTGGCCATGGGGTCGATCACGGGAGGGGAGATCCGCGGAACGGTGCAGAACCCCGACGACCGTGCCCCCTCCTTCATCGGAAAGGTCGGCTTCGATCGGCAGTTCAACGAGGACCTGCGCGTGCGGCTGACCGGCTCGGCGTACCACACGAGCAAATCGCTCAGCAACACCCTCTACGGGGGGGACCGCGCGGGCTCACGGTACTACGACGTGATGAACGGCAACTTCACCTCGGGCCGCTTCAACCCGGGTATGCGGGACAACGTCACCGCGCTGGTGCTGAACCCCTTCGTGAAGTTCCAGGGCTTCGAGCTCTTCGCCACCCTCGAGAGCGCGGAAGGCAAGGCCGCCAACGAGACCGAGGACCGGAGCTGGAGCCAGCAGGCCATCGAGGGCCTCTACCGCTTCCACGATGACGAATCGCTCTTCGTGGGCGCACGCTACAACACGGTCAGCGGCCCCCTTCAGGGCAGCATGCAGGAAGTGAGCATCGACCGCTTCCAGCTCGGTGCCGGATGGTTCGTCACCCCCCAGATTCTGATGAAGGCCGAGTACGTCCAGCAGAACTACAACGACTTCGCCGAGGGCAACATCCTGCACCAGGGCAAGTTCAACGGGCTGATGATCGAGGGCGTGATCGCCTTCTGACCGGGCCCATGGCCCCTGACACTCCACCTTCGTCCAACCGGTCCGGTTCCGGGGCTTCACCGCCTCGGGGCCGGGCCGGTTGCGTTGTGGGCGGGCGTCGACATCCGCGCGGCTGCGTCTCCGGCGGGCCTGGGCGCCACCGCGGGAAGGAGCATTCTTCGCGCTCGAGGGATAGACTCACGAGCGCTCGTGCCCCGAACCGGGGGCATCGGGTCGACCGACGGCAGTCTCGACCTGACCGCAGTTCCACCCAACCGTCCACCACCCCCGATCCATCGGAGTCGCCCCATGAGCATGCTGATCTCCTGGCTGATCCTCTCGCTCGCCGTCTGGATCACCGCGGTCGTGCTTCCCGGCTTTCATGTGAAGAACTTCGGCAGCGCCTTCCTGGTGGCCGCCATCTTCGGCGTGCTCAACTTCTTTCTGGGCTGGATCTTCTTCACCCTCTTCACGATCGCGACCCTGGGCATCGCCCTTCTGCTCGCCTTCATCACCCGCTGGATCATCAACGCGATCCTGCTCAAGATCACCGATGCCCTCACCGACGCGCTCGAGATCGACTCCTTCGGCTGGGCACTGGGCGGCGCGTTGATGATGTCGATCCTGGGCACCCTGGGCGAGGCGCTGCTCCGGGGCGGACTGTAGGGTCCTGAAGTGTCCACACCCCATGCCCTGCGGCGAGGGTGTGGACACTTATTCACGAGAGCGAGCCCGGCGACCCCCGGGCTGGAAATCCACCCCGGTCCCACCCGGGACCCGGAAGATCGCCACATTCGCGCGGGGCAGTTCGAGCTCCCATCCGAAGTGCCCGGCGATCCATCGCAGCGTCCGGGGGCCGTAGAAGCAGGTGTGCGAGGGGTCGCGCGTGTAGTACCACCCGAAGAATGCCCCAGGATCGGGAACGGGATGTTCCGCCGCGGCCTCCACGGGACCGCGTGAGCTGTCGCCGCGCGGCACGCCCCCACGCGGCCTTTCGCCACGCAGGCCGTCCACACGCGGACTCTCGCCCGGGCTCCCCTCCGCCTCCGACCCGGGGGGCCACTCGGTCATGATCGCGAGCCATCCCCCCGGTCGCACCAGCCGGTCGAAGCGCTCGAACTCCCGGCGGGGCTCGAAGAGGTGTTCCACCGTCTCGGTGCAGGTCACGAAGTCGTAGGTACGCTCGAGCACCGATCGATCGGGGGCGAAGAAGGGATCGTAGAGCGACATCCGCATCCCCCGCTCCTCGAGCATGATCGAGAGCGTGGGTCCCGGCCCCGACCCGAAATCGAGACCCTCGGCGCCCGACGGGATCTCGGCGACCACCCGCTCCATCAGCGGGGCGGCGAGCCGGTCCAGGAAGCCGCGATACCCGGCGTCTTCCGGGTCGTTCTCGTGCGTCTCGTATCGGGCACGCTCCGCCGCAGCGTCGAGCCGGTCGGAGGGGTCCATGAAGATCAGCCCGCAGCGTGCGCACCGTCGATAGCGCCGCCCGTGAGCCCGAGCGAACGGATCGCTCGAGGATGCCAGACACAGGGGACAGGAGAGGTCAGAGTCCATTGTGGGGATCGTACACGCCACCGGTCGGCCCGGCAACGGGCATCGGGCCAGTGGTCACCGGCATCGGGTCACGGCCCATGAGCAGCCGGCACCCTCCCAACCCGCCCCCGTCTCCCCGCAGGCCCTACCTGTCGGACCCCTTCGCTTCTACCTTTTCCCTATGGTCGATCCATCCAGTTTGAACGATGCCACAACGGCCCCCACCCCCGAGGACTGGGACGTGCACGGCTCCCCGGACGCCACCCTCGGTGGCTACTTCGCGGAGCACGAGCGCCCCCCCGGCTTCGACGGGCTCGATGGGCAGCCCTACACGGTCTCGATGGAGACCGAGAAGACGCCCGACCTTCGGCACCCCTTCGAGGGCTTCCTGGTCTTCCCCCGCTGGGCGGAGACCGGGGTCGGCGTGGTGGGCCACGTCGAGAGCCCCACACTCGTGAAGGGAAAGACCCGCGACGAGGTCCTGGCCGGGCTGGGCGACCTCAGCCTCGTGCAGGTGAAGGCCCTGCTCGACGACGCGCTTCGCCGCAGGGCGGAGCTGGACCATGACGACGGCGGCCCCGGGCCGCCCCACCCCGAAGGCTGATCTCCCCATGCTCAGACGCGGCCTGCTGTTCCTCAGCGACTCGAAGGGCGCCCGGAAGGTGCTGACCGGAACCCCCCTCACCCGGTCCGCGAGCCAGCGCTTCGTGCCGGGCGAGAAGGTCGACGATGTCGTCCGTGCCGCCCACGAGGCCCGCGAGCTGGGCCTCACCATCACGGGCAACTACCTGGGCGAGGCCGTCCAGAACGAGGCCGATGCCCGCAAGGCCGCCGACACCTACATCGAGCTCGTCCGGCGCATCGAGGCCGAGAACCTCCCCGCGAACTGTTCGCTCAAGTTCACCCAGATGGGGCAGGACATCTCCGAGGCCTTCCTGGCCGAGAACCTGGGTCGTCTCCTCGAGGTCGCGGACAGGGCGGGCGTCTTTCTGCGCTTCGACATGGAGGGCTCCGACTACACCCAGCGCACCCTCGACGCCTTCGAGCGCCTCTGGGCCGACGGCTGGACCAACACCGGGGTGGTCCTCCAGGCCTACCTCAAGCGGACCCCCGCCGATGTCCGCCGCATGATCGAGCTGGGCGCGCGCGTTCGCCTCTGCAAGGGAGCGTACGCCGAGCCGCCCTCCGTGGCCCACCAGGACATGGCACAGATCCGCGAGAGCTTCATCGAGAGCATGAAATGGCTCATCTCCGAGGGGAACTATCCGGGGATCGCCACCCACGACGAGGTCATCCTCGATGCCGCCCGCGAATTCGTGCAGCGGGAGGGCATCGGTTCCGATCGGTTCGAATTCCAGATGCTCTACGGGGTCCGAAGAGACCTCCAGCGGCAACTGGTCGACGATGGGTACAAAATGCGCGTCTACGTGCCCTTCGGTGAAAAGTGGTACCCCTACCTGATGCGGCGGCTGGCCGAGCGCCCCGACAACCTCAAATTCATGGTGGGAAGCGTGATCAAGGAGTCCCCGTTCGGCTTCCTCTGGCCGGACCGGAACTCGAACGATGACCGCTCCCGATGACCTCCGCGCCCCGATGACCTCCACGGACTCCACCCCCGCCCCGACGAAGGCCCCCTTCCTGCGGATCACCGAGATCTTCCATTCGATCCAGGGAGAATCCACGTGGGTCGGGAGCCCCTGCACCTTCATCCGCCTGACGGGGTGCCCCCTGCGCTGCGCCTGGTGCGACACCGAATACTCCTTTCATGGCGGAGAGAGGATGGAGCTCGACGCGATCATGGAGCGGGTGCGCGAGATCGGGTGTCCGGTGGTCGAGATCACGGGGGGCGAGCCGCTGATCCACAAGAACGCTTTCGTTCTCGCCAATCGTCTTCTGGAAGAGGGCTTCACTGTACTCGTCGAGACCTCGGGCTCCGAAGACATCGGAACCCTCGACCCTCGGGTGCACGTGATCATGGACCTGAAATGCCCCGGCTCGGGTGAAATGGCCCGCAACCGCTGGGAGAACCTCGAGCACCTGGACGAGCGCGACGAGGTCAAGTTCGTGATCCTCGATCGCGCCGACTACGAGTGGGCCCGCGCCGTGGTGCGCGAGCGGGAGCTGGATCGCCGGGTGCACGAGGGGACGCTGCGCGCGATCCTCTTCTCGCCGGTGTGGGACGCGATCGACCGCCAGGAGCTCGCCGAGTGGATCCTCGAGGACGGGCTCCCGGTGCGCTTCCAGACCCAGCTGCACAAGCATATCTGGGACCCCATGCGCAAGGGCGTCTGAGGGGGAGGGGCCCGACGGGACGGCCTCGGCTCGGCCACCCCGCCGGATCGACCCCCGGCTGCGCGATCCCGTCGATCCGGGCGGTGTGGTGCCCCTACCCCGACCCGGCTCGCTCCCGGGCCTCGCGAATCCCCTCGCGCTCCTCCGGATCGGCATCGGCAGTGAGCGTGGCCAGCTGGGTGTAGAAGTCCCGGGCCTCTTCCTCCATGCCGGCCGCGTTTGCCGCACGGGCCGCACCCAGAAGGGTGTGGTACCGCTCCGGCCACACTTCGAGCGAGGTCCGGTAGGCGTCGAGGGCCTCCTCGGGACGATCGACCTCCATCAGCAGGTCGCCCAGCAGCTCGTAGGCGGGCTGGAGGTCGCCGGGGGTGATCGGATGCTTCTCCATCTCGCCCGCGCTCTCGGCGGCTGCGGTCATGGCCTGGACCGCTCCGTCGGCATCGCCTTCGGCCAGGTCGATCCAGGCCACGAGGCTGAGGCGCTGGACCTCGATCTGCTGCGCCCAGTAGTAGTCTTCGGCCGCTTCGCTGGCCGCCTCGAGCTCGGTGAGTCGCTCGGTGGCGGCCCGGGCTGTCTCTACATCACCGGTGCGGGCGGCGCCGAGCCCCTTCGCGAAGTGCGTCATGGCCTCGGCGCCCGGAAAGTCCTCCCAGGGAAAGCTCTCGGGAACGCCCGCCTCGAGCTCTGCGGCGCCGACCCAGTCACGACGCTCCACGTACCAGCGGGCGGGAACCGCGGCCAGGGCGTAGCCACTGGCCAGGTGCGGCTCGAAGTTATCCTCGGAGGCGAGCTCCTCGAGCACGGCGCGGGCCTGATCGTCTTCGGCCTTCTGCAGGTGGCCGTACATCAGGTAGTCGAGGGCATGGGGGTAGTGGAGCGAGACATACTCCCCGGCCGGGTGTAGGAGGGCCGCGTCGGCTGACGCGCGGTTCCACTCGATCACCTCGTCCCACTCCCCCAGACGAACGTAGATGTGGCTCGGCATGTGGAGGGCGTGGGGGATGGTGGGCGCGATATCCTCGTAGGCGCGGGCGAACTCGATGCCGTCGTCGGCAAGGCGCTCCACGTCGTGCACGTGGATGGCGTAGTGGATGGCGCCCGGGTGCCGGGGTTCCTCGGTGTAGACCCCTTCCAGAATGGCCGACGCCCGGTCCTGGTGGTCGGCCGAGGCGGGGTCCACGGAGAGGTGGGCCAGCGCGTAGAAGGCAGCCCCTTCCCGGTCGTCGGGGAAGGCCTCGTGGAGTTCCTCCATGGCGGCCTCCCAGTTTCGGATCCGCTGGGCGTAGCTCACGCCGTCATCCTCGAAGAAGGCGAGGGCCGCGGCGGCGTGGGCCCGCTCCCGGTCGGTCGGGGCTTCGAGAGCGACGGCCCGCTCGGCGTGCTCTCTTCCGGCCTCGATGTCGGCGCTCCCCCAGAAGGGCTGGAAGTTCGACATCGCCAGACCCCAGTGGGCCATCGCGCAGTCGGCCTCCTGTGCGGCCACTTCTTCGAAGACGGTCGCGGCCTGCGCGTACATCATGTGGTGAAGGAGGGCTACCCCCCGCTCGATCCGCGGCTGGAGCTCGTCGGAGCACGAGGTGAGAAAGGCGACCTCGCCGAGCTCGGCCTCGGCATCATGGACGTGTTCCGCCGTCGGGTCCATTTCGGCAGGGTCGGGGTCCGCGGCCTCGCCGCAGGCGGCGATCGCGAATGCCAGGCAGATGACGAGGCCGACGAGGAAGGGGACCCGCGCATGGGTTTGGCGGGAGGCCTCGGCCTGCGATCCCGGTGGGCCGAACTCTCGATGCGGGGTGGACGGTCGGGAAACGAAACGTGCGGGGGCCATGGGAACTCCTCCGGTCCAGAGAGCCACTGACTGCGAACGCACCCTGACGTCCCGTCCGCCTCACACCTGACCACCCGCAGGCGGGGCGCTGCCTCTGAACTGGTGGAGAGCCCCGGCCCGTGTCGTATCTGACCGATCGTCATGAAGGATCGGACGAAACGCAGCGTGCTTTACAATACGTTACACCGGGACGCGCGCATGTCAATGTCGAGCCGGACCCTGCCGGGGCTCGGATCGATCGGGCGGGACGGTGGAGCCGGGAGCGACTGGCGTCGAGGTTCAGCGACTGGTGCGGCGGTTCAGGCGACCACCGCGCCACGGTTCACCGACCGCCGCGGGCGAGGCCCATGGACTGCAACGAGAAGGCGGCGGAACGACGGGCCAGGGGAATCGCCCGCGTGAAGGCCTCCGCCTCGTAGGCCTCCTCGGACTGCTCGAGATATGCGGCCGCCGACTCCAGGAGCGAGGTCACCGCCTGGGGCGCATTTTCGGCCTCGGTGAGCATGTCCACACCCCGGTCCAGAAGGGCTCCGGCACGATCGATCGCCTGCTGGGCCTGACGCCCGGGTGATATCGCACCGAGGTATGTTCGGACCCCGGAATGGCCTCCATGGCTCGAATTGAAGCGTTTCGGAGAGGTGGAGGGCGTACCCGGACGAAACGGTGCGGTCCACGAAAAACCCCTCCCCCCGGCGCGTGGCCGGAAAGAGGGGTTGGTGTCGCTTCGGCCCCGAACGGGGCTGCGAGAGGTGAGCGGGGCCAGGCCGGTTTCAGGCCGGGTCGCCCCGGACGAGGCCGGGCTCCACGGTCGGCCTCACGCCTCGATCAGTTGCCGCCCTCGAGCTGCCGGAGCTTCTCGGAGTAGCGATCGTAGAACTCGCGGTGCGCATCCACCAGGTCGATGTCCCGACCCTCGATGAACGCACGCTCGATGATGCTGGAATACTCGAGGGGGTGTCCGGTGGTGATCAGGAGGGTGGCGTCCTTGCCCACCGTGAGCGAGCCCACGCGGTCGTCGATCCCCACGATCTCGGCCACGTCGATGGTCACCGATCGAAGCGCCTGCTCGGGCGAAAGGCCATAGGCCATGGCCACCCCGGCCTCCCAGGGAAGCCGGTTCGAATAGGGTGCGCTCGTGCCCCCCACGATCCCGAAGCGCACACCGGCGTCGGCCAGGCGCGCGGGAAGGTTGTAGCGATCATCGTACGGGGCCCAGTCACGGTTCGGAGACGTCTGAACCGAGGTGAGGAGCACGGGGATGTCGTTCTCGACGAGCAGGTCGGCCACGAACTCGGAATCGGCCCCTCCCATCAGAATCATCTCCAAACCCTCTTCGTTGGCCCACTCCACCGCGTCGCGGATCCGGTCGGGCTGGCTCTCGCTCACGATGACCGGGATCTCGCCGTCGAATACGGGGCGCATGGCCTCCCATCGGGCGTCGAAGTTCACCGCCGGCCCCTGTCCGGCATCGGCGGCGTCGGCGGCGGTCTTGTAGGCACGGGCACGGGCAAAGGCCTCGCGGATCTCCTGCACCCCGTTGCGATACTGGTTGTCCCCCCCACCCGGCCAGTTGACCATGAGTGCGACCTCTCCGCGGAGCGTCATCTGCTCAAAGGTCCAGCCGTCCAGGTTCAGGGCGGCGGCGAGCCCCGAGATGCGCCCGCCACTGGGGGTGACCAGCGTCACCAGCGCCCCGGAATTGCGGGTCGTGCCGATGTGCCGGCTCTCGGGATGGACGGCGACCTGCGCCCGCATGTTGGGGTTGATGTCGCCGTACTCGTTGGTGTCGATGGTCACGTCCCAGCCCCCGATCTCGAAGAGCCCCACGTGGCTGTTGCCATTGATCAGCCCCGGGTAGACGTGCAGTCCGCCGATGTCGATCTGCTCGGCGCCCGACGGGATGGACACGTCGGTGCCCATGGCGGTGATGCGGCCGTCCTCGAAGACGAGGGTCCCGTTCTCGATGACCCCGTCGGTGACGGTGTGAAGGGTTCCCCCGACCAGAGCGATGGGGCCGCTCTGCGGGGCCGCCGGCACCTGGGCATGGAGCCCGGGCGCGGCGAACAGGATCAGGAGTGCCAGGGCCAGCCCCGGGACTCCCGCTCTCTTGAGGCGTTTCATGTGTGTCGTCATGTCAGATCTCCCGGGTCTCAGCGTCCGTCACGGACCTGCTGGATGAGCTCGTCGCGGAGTCGCTGCACCTCGATCCGGTGTTCGCGGTCCTCCTCGAGGTCGAAGTACTTCCGTCCGTCGATCCATGTCTGCTCGGGCGTGGTCATGGCCGAAAGCGGATGGTCACGCCAGATCACGAAGTCGGCATCCTTTCCGACCTCGAGCGAGCCGACTCGATCGTCGATCCCCAGCAGCTGGGCGGTGGCGTTCGTGATGAGGCTCATGGCCTCTTCCTCGGACACTCCGGTCCGGAGCATCTTGGCCGCCTCCCAGTTCATGCGGGCCGCGATCTGGCTGTTGTCCGAGTGGAGCGAGGTCACGACCCCGGCATCCAGGAGCCCCCGAACGTTATAGAGCGACGCGTTGTACGCCTCGATCTTGAAGCCGGACCAGTCGCTCCACACCACCGCCCCGGCGCCGTGCGCCGCCAACTCCGGTGCGACCCGATAGGCCTCGACCCCGTGGTGGAAGGCCTTGACCTGCATGTCGAGCTCCTCGGCCAGGCGCATCAGCATCAGGATCTCGTCCTGCCGGTAGCTGTGCGACTGGATGCTGATCTCCCCATTCTTGATCCCGAGGAGGGCCTCCATCCGGTAATCCCGGCGCGGGGGCATTCCCTCGCCGGTGGCCTCCCACGCATCCCAGCCCCGCTGGTAATCCTCGGCCTGCCGGAAGTGGTCGAGAATGATCTGCTCGACTCCCTGTCGGGTGTTCGGATAGCGGTTCGGGTTCCGGGTGACGTTCTCGCCCAGCGCGAACTTCACGGTGCTCGGCGCGCCCTCCATCTTGAGCTCCTCGGGCGATGCCCCCCAGCGCATCTTCACGACCTGGTTCTGGCCGCCGATCGGGTTGGCCGATCCGTGCATGACGTGCGCGGTGGTCAGCCCTCCGGCCATCTGCCGGTACATCCAGATGTTATTGGCGCTGATGACGTCGCCGATCCGCACCTCGGGAACGATGGCGCTTCCGCCTTCGTTCACTCCACCACTCAGCCCGGAGTGGAGGTGGGCATCGATGAGCCCCGGGGTGACGTGCCTGCCTTCGGCCTCGATGATGGTGGCGCCGGCCGGCGCGTCGAGGTTCTGCCCCACCTCGGCGACCTGACCGTTGCTCACCAAAAGGTCACCATTCTCGATGATGCCCTGAGACCCCTGGGTCCAGAGGGTGGCTCCCCGCACCAGCACATGCTCCGGCTGATCCGGAATGCCCGGTCGGCCGAAGTCCATGAGCGGGTAGATCAGGTCGTCGAACCGAGCCGAAGGACGCGGCAGGATCGGAAGCGTCCCGACCGTCTCGAGCTGGTCACTGGTGACGAACTCCACACCACCGGCGCGGTCCTGGTCCCCGTTCTCGTGGTCGTGGCCATGGTCGTGCGTGTCTCCACCGGCCGCATCATGCCCGTGCTCCAGCAGCACCGGAAGTGCCTGAATGGAGGGCGGCCCACGACGGGCCTCGGGCAGGTCGGCGGCGGCGCGGATCTGGCTCCCGCCGTCGAGCACGTTGGCCCCGCCGACCAGGAAGCGGGCACCGTCCACCCAGGTCTCGAGGACCTCGGTGTCGGCCCCGAACAGGTCCCCGTCGGTGACCACCAGGTTCGCGACCTTGCCGGCCTCGACGGTGCCGTGGCTGCTCTCGACCCCCAGGAAGGAGGCCGGGGTCGTGGTTAGCGCGCCCAGCGCCGTGTCACGGTCCAGGCCGTGCTCGACCGCGGCGCGCAGGTTCGGCAGGAAGTCGTCGACGTCGTCGAGCCCTGCGGTGGTCAGGGCGAACTGCACCCCGGCGTCGGCCAGGCGTCCCGGATTCTCGGGGGCGTGTCGCCAGTGCAGGAGCTGTCCGACGCTGACGTTCAACGCCGACTCCTCGTCATCGCCCACGTCCGGAGCCCCGGGGAAGTTCAGGGGAAGGATCACGGGAAGGCCCGTGGCCACCACCTGATCCAGGAGCCGGTATTCGGCCCCACTGCCCCGGATCCAGAGATTGACCGGGAATTCGTCGGCGAAGCTCGCGGCCCGCAGGAACTCCTCTTCGTCACGCGCTTCGATCAGGAGCGGCTGGCGTCCCTCGACCACATCCTCGAGCGCCGCCAGCGCGCGGTTCGTTTCAGGTCGCATCATCCCCTGGGGGTTCGACCCGTACCGGCTCTGTGCGTCGCGGTACCACTCGGCGTCGGAGAGGGTCTGGCGCACGAAGACCATTCCGCCCATCGCCGAGGTCGGATACGACGCGCCCACCGAGGTATCGCGCGTGAGCCCCAGCCCCTGCGCCACCCCGGCCCGGACCACCTGCTGTCGGGCGGTCTCGCCCCCGAGACTCACCAGCGCACCCGACCCGCGGAACATGCCCAGTTCGGGCATGGACAGGGCGGCGGTGAAGCCCTGCGAGCGCATTTCTCCCGCAAGTCCGCCGTCAGGCGCGTACTCCGCCGCGGCATCAATGAACGAGCGAACCTGGGGGTTCCAGTTCACGGGTCCCCGCTCGTCCTCGTCCACGGGCTCTTCCCGCTGCCCGATGTGCGAGTAGGCATCGATGAATCCCGCATAGATCGTGCGGCCCGCCATGTCGCGAACCACGGCGTCGGCCGGCGGTGTGACATTGGACCCGACGGACTCGATCACCCCGTCACGGATGACCAGGGTGGCGTTGTTGATCACGTTTCCGGGGGCCACCACTACGGTGGCGCCGGTAAGCGCGTGGATGCCCGGCGTGCTGTCGCGAAGCCCCTGCACCGGTTCGGTCTGCGAGAAGACCTCGGCGGGGAGCAGCGTCAGCAGCGCCAGAAGGAGCGGAAGCCTTAGCTTCATGATGCCTCCTGAACGTTGTCGAAGCGTGACATCGGTACGGGACCGATATGGATCTGTGGCTGAGTCGTTTAGAAATACGGCCCCGCCGGGGTTCGCGCAAACCGCCGGAAGACCGTGGTCGACCGGATGGGAGAGCGGTGGCCGGGGGTGTGGTCCGATCCCGCATGGGCCGGGCGAGTGCGGCGGGGTGACCGGCGTCCGGTGGCACGAAACGGATCCAACCCTCACATTTGAACGCTGACCCCTTCCCAATCCAGATCATTCCGAGAGGCATCCATGGCACGTCGTACATCGGCACGTCGGACCCCGAACGGTCGCACGTCGACCGCAGCCCTCGCCCCTGGGGCTTCCCTCCTGCGACACCTGCCCCTTCTGGCGGTGCTCGTTTTCCTCATCGGCACCACCGCATGCCAGGAGACCGATCCGGCGCCGGCGCCCGACGATGTCGCGGATCTCGTCCTCGTGGGCGGGAAGGTCGCGACGGTCGATCCCGCACTCGGCGAGGTCGAGGCCGTCGCGGTCCGGGGAAACCGCATCGCCGCCGTGGGCACCGACGCCGAGATCCGTGCGATGATCGGTGACGACACCGAGGTCGTCGAGCTCGACGGCCGTCTCGTGATCCCGGGCTTCATCGAGGGGCATGGGCACTTCATGGGGCTGGGCGAGGCCCGCCTGACCCTCGACCTTATGGAGACGACGAGCTGGGAGCAGGTCGTCGCCATGGTCGAGGAGGCCGCCGCGGAGGCCGCGCCCGGCGAGTGGATCACGGGACGCGGCTGGCATCAGGAGCGATGGGACCCCGCGCCCGAGAACACCTTCGATGGCGTTCCCACACACCACGCGATGAGTGCGGTGAGCCCGGACAACCCAGTGCTCCTGACGCACGCGAGCGGCCACGGGAGCTTCGCGAACGCCGCAGCGCTCGACGAGTCGGGGATCACGGCCGATACCCCCGACCCCAGCGGCGGGGTGATCGTGCGCGATGCCGAGGGCGAGCCCACGGGCTTCCTCAGGCAGGCCGCCCAGAACCTGGCCCGGTCGGCGCACAGCCGCTTCCAGGAAGGGATGACCCCCGAGGAGCGCGAGGAGCGTGCGCTGCGCCAGGTGGAGCTCGCCGGCGAGGAAGCCCTCCTGCACGGGATCACGTCATTTCATGATGCGGGCTCCAATTTCGCCACCATCGAGCGGTTCCGGAGGCTCGCCGACGAGGGTGCGCTCCCCGTGCGGCTGTATGTCGCCGTGAGCGGGGAATCCCTCTCTTCGATGCGCGAGGGGCTGGCTGAGCATCGGGTGGTGAACCATGGCGGGCACTTCCTGACCGTACGCGCGGTGAAGGGCCGGGCCGATGGCGCTCTGGGCACCCACGGTGCGTGGCTCCTTGAGCCCTACGCCGACATGCCGGACACCGAGGGGCTTCCCCAGACCGATCCCGAGGACCTTCAGGCCCAGGCCCAGGTGGCCTTCGACAACGACTACCAGTTCAACACCCACGCGATCGGGGATCGCGGCAATCGTGAGACGCTGAACATCTACGAGACCGTGCTTTCGGCGAACGGGCGGGTGGTCCCCGACCACCGGTGGCGGATCGAGCACGCCCAGCACCTGGACCCGGATGACATCCCACGCTTCGCCGAGCTCGGCGTGATCGCCTCGATGCAGGCGATTCACGGCACCTCGGACGCCCCCTGGATCGAGCCCCGGCTGGGCGAGGAACGGGCCCGGACCGGCGCCTACGTCTGGCGCTCCCTGATCGACTCCGGGGCGACGATCTGCAACGGGACCGACGTGCCCGTCGAGCCGATCTCGCCCATCGCCTCGTACTACTCCTCGGTGTCCCGGATGACCCGCGACGGGGAGCGGTTCTTCCCCGAGCAGGCCATGTCCCGTGCCGAGGCGCTCGAGAGCTACACCATCAACTGTGCCTTTGCGGGCTTCCACGAGGACGATCTGGGCACCCTGACGCCGGGCAAGCTGGCGGATCTTGTGGTTCTGGACCGTGACATCCTGACGGTCGAGGAGGCCGACATCCCGAACACGCAGGTGGACCTGACGATCGTCGACGGCGAGGTGCGCTTCCGGCGCTGAAGGATCGGCGTGAGAAGTGGGGGGCGGCGTCCGCAGCCGGGACCGCCGCCCCCGCCTCACCCCGTGAGGCCTTCCTCCTGAAGCTTCCTTCGGATCATCCTCCGCACGGCCAGGACTTCGAAGATCGGCAGTACCAGCACCACCACCAGGACCGTGTAGAGGGCGTACCGGGTGACCAGAGAGGCCGGGGACTCGGGATTGTGCGCGCCGAAGAAGATCATGAGGAGCACGCTCCCGTAGATCAACAGCGTGCCCGTGTTCATCAGCCCGAGGAACCGGTTCATCCGCCGGAGCACCCGCACCTTCCGCTCCCTCGGGAGCTGATGAAAACGATCCTTGTACGGCACGTTCAGGAGGGTGGAGTCCGGGTCGTTGATCAGGAATCGCTGGAAGAGGTGGACCTTGCCGAACGAGATCGCGAAGATCGCCACGATCAGTACCCACATCCCGGGGTTTCGCTCTGCCCAGCGGGTGGGTGTGCCGGCCAGGTCGAAGTGCACGGGGTAGCGCTCCGGCATGTGCATCCAGAGCACGACGGCCAGGACCAGGACGGCGACGAAGAGCGCCGAGTTGAGCCTGAAGGTCGGGCTATGGACGAGATTCATGGCGACCAGTTCGCGATCGGGTGTGAAGACGGGGAGCCGCAGCTTCAGTGGGCGACGGACCTGTGGGCCCTCGCATGTGCCCCGGCACTCCCTATCATACGGAGCAATCGACCTCGACCTTCGATCGGAACCTCGAGCACCGACCGTCGACCGGCCGCGCGAACTTGTCCGCTCCGATCCGGGTAGGTGTTCACATGACTCCCGACACCCTCAGACCCGACTGGATGCGACCCGAAGCACTTCGGGCACTGCTTGAGCCGTACCCGGGACCGCAGGCTGACCCCGAGGCCCGACCCGGAGGCTGGCTGGCCGCCGTCGCCCTCGTTCTCCGGCCGGTGCGCTCCGGGACCGAGCTGCTCATCATTCGCCGTGCCGTCGACGAGCGCGACCCCTGGTCCGGACACATGGCGCTTCCCGGGGGCCGAAAGGACCCGACCGACGACTCGCTCCTCGGCACCGCCATCCGCGAGACCCGCGAAGAGGTGGGGCTGGACCTGGAGCGCTCCGGAACCCGCCTGGGACGCCTCGAACCGATGGCACCGGCGAGCCCCACGCTGCCTCCCCTGACCATCGTGCCCTTCGTCTTCGGGGTCGAGCCCGACACTTCGGCGATGATCGCGTCGCCCGAGGTGGCCAATCTGCATTGGGTTTCGATCGCCCACCTCCGAGATAACCGAAACCGAACTCAGTTTATGTTTACACGAGGTTCGATCAACCGCCGCTTCCCCGCGATCGAAGTCGACGGGCAACCCATATGGGGACTCACGCATCGAATACTGGAAGACTTCCTCGGACGATTACCGGACTCCGGAACGTGACTCCACTACGACACGCTGCTCTCACACTCGCCGCCCTGCTCGGGCTCCTCACACTCACCGGCTGCGGAGATGAGCGTGCGCCCGGTGACGTCACCGGGTCCTGGAGCTCCGAGGAGGAGCAGCGAGGCGACACCACGATCGTGCGGACCCTTTCGGGGAGCGTGTGGGGCGACACCATGACCCTTGTGCCCGAGCTCGTGATCGGCGAGCTCGACGGCGATGCCCCCTATGTCTTCGGCCTCGTGACCGCCATCGACGTGGACTCCGAGGGGCGAATGTACGTCGCCGACCGGCAGGCTTCGGAAATCCGGGTATTCGACCGCGACGGCCGTTTCCTTCGCGTCATCGGAAGCCGGGGGGACGGGCCCGGCGAGTACCAGCAGCCCGACCACCTCCGCATCACCTCGAACGACGAAATCGTGGTGAGGGATCAACAGGGAGGTCGATTCGTGGTCTTCTCGACCTCCGGCGAGTACCTGCGGTCCTGGCGACTCAGCGGAAACTTCTTCACCTCGCAGCCCTTCCACCTGGACACCCGGGATCGGATCTACAACCCCGACCTGCGCTTCGACCTCCCGATGGAATCGCTCGACCGGCAGATTCTGGTCCAGATCGATCCGGCCACGGGACAGGTGCTCGACACCCTTACCCCGCCCCGAACCGAAGGGGACCCCGGCTGGGTGGAACTTCGCATCGAAGACGGCGACAACCGGATGGTCTCGCGCTCCAATGTCCCCTTCATCCCGACCGGCATCGCCACCCTGACCCCCGCGGGGGGAACGCTCCGGGGGCTCGGAAGCCGGTATGCGCTGCATCTCGAGCGCCCCGACGGCACCGTGCTCGCGATCGAGCGCACGGTGCAGCCGGTCCCCGTGCGTCCCGCCGAGGGCGCCGCGGCCCGACAGCGGATCGAGGAGGGCTTTCGGGCCCAGGATGCCTCCTGGCGCTGGAACGGCCCGCAGATTCCCGACGTGAAGCCGCCCTTCCGGTGGGCCGGCGTGGGCCGCGACGGGACGCTCTGGGTGCAGCGGTACACCTCCGCACGCGAGATCGAGAACCCGGACCACGACCCGTCGAACCCGGCGCCCTCGCAACCCCGAACCCTCTGGGAGGAGAGGAACGTGATGGATGTCTTCGATCCGGAGGGGCGATACCTGGGCCCGATCGAGATGCCCTCGGGCTTCTCGCCCCAGCAGGGGGGAATCCTCACGTCCGACGAGCTGGTCGTCATGATCCCGCACGAGCTCGGCTACCACCAGGTGGTCCGCTACCGCGTGGCACCCCGGTCCGACGGGAGCTCGGGCGAGTAGCTCTCGGCCCAAGCCGAAGGGGACACATCCTTGCCCGCACGCGGCCTCCGCCCTACCGTGCATGGTCCTTCATGCCCGATGAGGACGGACGCTCCAACACCATTGCATCCCATGGTCGGAGCCGACGTTCGATCGGGATCGACCCTTCCGCTCAACCCAGCTGAGGCCCATGAACCCGACCGGACGCTCCCTGATTTCATCGCTGCTCTCGGCCGTGCTCCTTCTGGCTGCGGTCGCCACCCCGCTTCTGGGTCAGGCCACCCCCTTCCGGATGGTCGACGACGCGTGGGGGGACCTTCCCGACGGGCGCGAGTGGGGGGCGGTGAGCGCCATCTATCCCGCCCCTGACGGCCAATCGATCTGGATCGCGGAGCGATGCGGCCAGAACACCTGCACGAACGATCCCGACATGGATCCGATCCTCCAGTTCGACCTGGACGGCAACCTGCTGCAGAGCTTCGGGGCCGGCATCTTGGCCTGGCCGCATGGAATGACCGTCGACGACGAGGGCAACGTGTGGGTGGCCGACGCCCTGGGCTTCGGCCAGCAGCCCGAGGGCTGGGGACACATCGTGGTCAAGTTCAGCCCGCAGGGCGAGGTGCTCATGACGCTCGGGGAGCGCGGGGTGGCCGGTGGGGGCGATACCCACTTCACCAAGCCCTCGGACATCGCGATCGCGCCCGACGGCAGCATCTTCATCGCCGATGGGCACGACGCGGGGGGCAGCAACCGGATCGTGAAGTTCGACGCCGAGGGCAACTACCTGCTGGAGTGGGGGCAGACCGGAGGGGACTACGGGGAATTCATGGACCCGCACGCCCTCGCCTTCGACTCCCAGGGCCGGCTCTTCGTGGCCGACCGGGCCAACAATCGTCTCCAGATCTTCGACCAGGAGGGCGAACTCCTCGACACGTGGACGCAGTTCGCCCGAATCAGCGGGATGTTCATCGACGACAACGACATCCTCTACGCCGTGGACTCCGAGTCGAACCAGGCCCGAAACCCCGGCTGGAAGCGGGGCGTCTACATCGGCAGCGTGGTTGACGGGTGGGTCACCGAGTTCATTCCGGATCCCGAAGAGGATGTGGACACTTCGGGTACGAGCGGGGGTGAGGGCGTCGCGGTGGACGCCTACGGGAATGTCTACACCGCCGAGGTGGGGCCCCGGACGGTGAAGAAGTACATCCGACGCGGTGGGAACCCCTGACCCGATCGAGGCTGCCGCGACCGATCAGCCCGGATCCACCGAGACCCCGAGTCGCACATTCCATGCGCCGGCGCGCTCCCTTGGCTGGTTGAATCGGCGTTGGACGGTCAGGGGCGAGTAGAAGGCCTCCACGACCAGATCGACTCCACGGATCCGGGCGCCCGCCACGCCCCCGGACACCGACCAGCCGGTGCCCCGTGTGGACAGCACTCCCTGGTCCACGACTCCTCCGTACAGGGCGTCGACCTCGAACCGCGCGCGATGCCGGATCACCGACAGCTCCGCGAAGGGTTGAACCCGGCCCACGGTGGTCCCGATGCTCCCCGACGCGGCGAGGTAGCGGGGATGAAGGCGGTCACTCGAGGGCTCCTCACAGCGGAAGGGGTTGCGTTCGAGATCATCGCCGGCGGCCACGATGCGAGCCGGGCAGGTGATGTCTCCCTGGACGTACCCCTCCTGGGCGTGCACCCGGATCCCCAGCGCCACGTCAGAGAGGGAACGCGACCAGCCGACCGATCCTGCCACCAGAAAGGGCCTGGCGCCGCCGATCTCGACCGGAGGCATGGCCGCCAGCTCCGCGCTCCATCCGGCGCCACCGCTCAGCCCCACCCGGAAGCGTCCGAAGACGGGTGACTTGTTCGTGTCCTCCTCCTTGGTCCCGTAGAAGCCGACCGTCCGCTCCTGGCGAGACAGTGCGGGGACCCAGCCCACCTCGCCGGTGATCCGAAGCCGCAGGTCTCCGCCAGGCTCGGCCGTCCTCCCGAGCCCGGGAGGCCCGAGGCTCGAGAGCAGGGTGAGCGAGGTCAGCCGGACCATTGCCCATGCCTCCGGGCGGTCGAAGTCCAGCGTCTCCGTCGTGCTCTGCGCTCCGGCGACGGCCGGTGACGCGATCGCACCGACGCAGGTGACCAGCAGGAGGAGGGTGGAGGCCGGGGCGAGGGGGAAGCGTGCCCAGCTTGCGTCGGCCGTACCGCGACTCATCACGGCTGGACGGTCACCTGACCCGTCATGCCCCCCGCCTGGTGGGGTACGCAGAGGTACGGGTATTCGCCGGGATTGTTGAGGACCACCTCGAACACGTCTCCCGCATTGGTCAGCGTCCCCTCCTCCCATGCGGAATGACCCTCGGGCGTAACGGTATGGTCGAGCGAGGTCTCGTTGATCCACCGGACCCGGGTACCGGGTGCGACCGTGGCAGAGGACGGCGAGAACTCCATCGAGCCCAGGGCCTCGATCTCGAACGTTTCCTGCGCCGTCACCGGACTGAGCGAGATCTCGCGCTCGAGTCGCGTGCCGGAGATGGTCAGGGTCTGGACCGCGGCCTCTCCCGGGGCAAGCTCGAACCAGTCGGGCGGGGTGATCTCGAGTTCCCATGTGCCGTCGGCCAGCGACCCGGAATCGAACTGGCCATCGCCGGAGGACGTGATCGTCACCACCACGTCCTCGGGACCCCGGAGTTCAAGCTCCACCTCCCCCACCCCCCAGCCATCGTGAAGAACCACTCCCGCAAGACTGCCCTCGCCCTGCACAGGGTCGAGTTGGAAGGACACCTGACTGGTGCCGCCCGCCGTCACCGTCACCCCGCGCTGCTGCGGTTCCCCCGAGGCCAGGACCCAGCCGGACGGTGGGTCGATCGCGACCGTCCACTGGCCGACCGAAACCTGCGAGAAGCTGAAGGCGCCGTCCGACCCACTGTTGGTCGTGCGGGCCGATGCACCACTCGTCGAAAGGGTGAGCGTCGCGCCGGAGACCCCGTCGCCCGTGGGTCCGATGACCTCGCCCTCGACCGAACCGACAGCGTTGCCACCGTTGGGATCAGCGGACGAGTCACTGCAGGACGTGACGACGACGGCCGCAAGGAGTCCGGCCAGAAGCAGGGCCGACGGGGAAGATCCGTATGAACGAATGCTTGTCATGGGCACCTCCATTTAGGGGTATCGTGCCCAATAAAGCTATAATGCTAACGATTCTTGCGAAAGTAGTGCCTATCGCCAACCAATCATGTTTGGCAGGTGCTGCCCGATTCCCCGGGCCGTCCGCTACACCGGCACCCGCAGGCTTTCCTTCGCCGTGGTCAGCACGATGGTCGTTTTGGTGGTAGCGACATTCGGAATCGTCTGGATGTGATCGTCGAGCAGCACGGCCAACGCCTGAGGGTCGCGGACTCTGACCTTCACGAAGAAGCAGTCCTCGCCGACGACCCGGTGCACTTCCTGCACCTCGGGGATCGCCGAGAGGGCGGCGGTGATCTCGGGGGCCCGCGCATTCTGTCCGGTCTGGACCCGCACGAACGACACGAGCCTCACATCGAGAGCGGCCGGATCCACCAGGGTCGTGTAGCCCCGAATGACCCCCACCTCCTCCATCTTTCGGATCCGGTGATGGATCGCCGACGCCGTCAGGCCCACCCTGCGAGCGATCTCGGCGTTCGCGACGCGGGCGTTGTCCTGCAGCTGGGAGAGGATCATCCGGTCGGTGTCGTCCAGGGAGAACGAGACCCTCGAGGTCTCCTTCCCCGGAGGACCATCGCCGGTATCCGCTCGGGCTCCGGCATCGCCGCCGGTCGGGACATCAGCCTCGGTAGAGACTCCATTGTCCTTGCTCATCGACTCTCCTCGTACAGGGTCGGCCAGGGTGGGTGGGCATCGTTGCACCACCTGAGGGTAGTGCGAGCGGCCACCGAAGTACAAGGTGGATCTCGTCGCGTCGATTCGAGGGGAGTTACATTCAGGGTCCGATCGACCGACCGTCCCGGCATCCGCCCCCCCTGCACAATGGATCAGTCCGTGCTCCCCTGTTCTTCATGCCTTCGGAGGGACGACCTCGTGACCCGACATGGGTGAGCTGATCGAGAAGGTCCTGCAAGCGCTCTTCGAGCTCCCGTCGCTCACGGTGTATCTCCTGATCCTGCTGCTATGCTGGGCCGAAGCGGCGTTTTTCCTCGGGTTCGTGACCCCGGGTGAGCTCGCCGTCGCGATCGGTGGGATCCTCGCGTCACGCGGCCAGCTCGAGATGGGTATCCTGGCGGGGGTCGTGATCACGGGCACCCTGATCGGCAACGGCACGGGCTTCTACCTGGGCCGGCGCTGGGGCACGGGAATGCTGGAGTGGGCGCCGCTGCGGCGAATGTTCGGACCCTCGATCGACAAGGCACAGAACTTCATGCTGCGCCGGGGGGAGTGGGCCATCGTGCTCGGCCGTCTCGCCACGCCGACCCGGATCGTGGTCCCCTTCCTGGCGGGCGCTTCGGCCGTCCCCTATCGCCGATTCGTCCTCTTCGATGTACCGGCGACGATCGTCTGGGCCCTGGTGTGGACTACCCTGGGCTTCGTTCTGGGCGAGTCGTGGGAGCTCCTCGAGGATGTGGCCGGAACCGCCGCACTCCTCCTGCTGATCCTCTTCGTGCTGGCCGTGACCATCCGCTGGGTCGCGGCTCGCATCGCCGCCAATCAGCGCCGGATGCAGGCCCTCTTCCTATGGTCACTGCGCGTTACGGGCACCCGCGGCATCGCTCGCGTGCTTTCGCCGGGATTCCGTTGGCTCGGCCGCCGGCTCGACCCTCGACTCGCCCAGGGACTCAGCCTGACGATCAGCTTCGTCGCCCTCATCGGGGCGATCGGAGCCATTGGGCTCGTAATGAGCCAGACGCAGGCCGTTCGGGGACTCGCACTCATCGACTTTCCCGTACTCGAGTGGATGAGCGACACCCGGACCGACGACGCCGTCGCCATCGCCCGCACCGGGCTGCTCGCCTTCCACTGGCCCGGGATCTTCGTCCTGGCCGTCCCCCTCATGAGCCTGGTGGCACGGAAGGTCGGCTGGGTCGCGGCGCTGCGGGTGGGGGTCGGTCTGGTGGGAGCGGCCGGGGGCGCCTACTTCCTGGACCGCTTCGTGATCGAGGGTCTCGTGCCGAGGGCCGAGTACCCCTCGGTGCCCGTGGCCGTCGCCGCGGTACTCCTGGTCCACACCACCGCTGTCGCCGCGCGGGTCCTCGGCTGGGGCCCCTCCGTGGGCACGGCCGGGGTCGGCACCTTCGTGCTCTGCACGGTGGCGCTGGGGACCGTGGTGGCCGGATGGGCAGCGCCCTCGGGCATTGCCCTGGGCCTGGCTCTGGGACTCGCCTGGGCCACCGCACTCGAACTGCCGTGGACGGTGTTCCGCTCCGAAAGAGAGAAGAGAGGAGGGCGGGGTGCCCGGAGCAATCTGACCGACCCGGCCGACCCGAGCGGCCCGAGCGACCCCGAAGATCCCGGTGACCCCGAAGAGCCAGGCGATCCCGAAGAGCCAGGCACCCCAAGCGCCCCTAGCTGAGCCCTTCCCGCCCACATCGCGCCCGCCGGCCCCCGCCCTCAACCGGTCATCAGATCTCGCTGCGGTGGATCTGGATCCCGCGGCGCGCCAGCCCGTCCATGTAGGCCGCCGGCTCCACCGTCTCGTCGGGGGTCCGTACCCCCTGCTCCCGAATCTGACCGCGACACTGCATGAGCCCGGTCAGCGCCAGCGAGTACCCGGTGGTCCGCATCATCGCGGTGATCCCGGTCGCCTCGTCGTAGCGGTCGAGCAGGTCGTAGCGGATCCCCACCGCCTCGCCATTTCGCGTCCCCCGGATCTCGACTCGCAGCGCCACCAGGTCCTTCCCCTCGGGCTTGCGCAGCGTCGGGCTCACCCGATCGATGAAGAACTGCCGCGGAGTGATTTCGGAGTCGCCCACCTGCACGGGCGTGTCGTCGAGCAGCCCCAGGTCCCGGATCGCCTTCATGATCCGGGCGTGCCCCGGATACCGGAGTGTCTTGTACTCCATGGTCCTGAGCTCCCCCTCGTACCGGTAGGGGAGCGTCGAAATCCCACCCGCGGTATAGAAGGCCTCGAGCCGCCCCAGCGGCGACGGAAACTCGAGCTCCTCCATCCCGGTGAGCGCCTCGACCTCGGCGGGCTTGCCCTCGTGCAGGACGAGGCCGGGCGTCGTGTAGTAGTCGAGCACGCCCTCCATCGAATACACGATCTGGTAGTTCAGCGGAGGCTCGGGATCCTGCGGAAGGCCCCCGACCCACATCCGCACCGACTCGGTCTCGTCGAGTTCGTCGATACCGGCCTGCGCCAGGATGTTCACCATCCCGGGCGCCAGCCCGCAGTCGGGAATCACGCTCACCCCGGCCGCCTTCGCCTCGGCGTCCATCGCCCGCTGCTCCTCGACGATCTCGGTATTTCCACCCAGGTCCGCGAAGTGCGCGCCCATCTCGATGGCGATCCGGGTCATCTCGGTGTTGAAATAGTACGGAAGGGCACAGACCACCGCGTCCATTCCGCGCATCGCCTCGCGCACGGAGTCGGAGTCGCGCGCATCCACGACCTCGAGCCGCAGCCGCCCACCGACGTGGGGAGCCAGAAACTTCGGACTCGCGTCGGGCTTCATGTCGCCGATCACGACCTCCTCGACCTCCGGGTCCTGTAGCAGGTCATATGCCGCTGCGGAGCCCTGGGCCCCTCCTCCGAGTACGAGCACCTTCATTCCGTCACCTCGTCCTGATTGCCTGTGATGAGTGTGCGCGATCCGCCCGTATCGGGGCGCCGCGCTCGGTCATTGATCTTCGTCGCTGCCCTGGAAGGATCACCCGAAGAGATCGGGCTGATCCTCGTCGTCATCGTCGTCGTCATCGTCGTCGTCATCGTCGTCGTCATCGTCCACCTGCGCCCCGGAGCCGGATGGTTTCGGGGAGGCCTTTGCCTCGCTCGAAGCCGTCGCGGGCACCGCTTCCTCTCCGGGCCCCGCATCGCCGGACTCGCCCCCGTGCGCGGACGAACCCGGATCCACCTCCGACGCCTCACCCGGCTCCGAATCGGCCCCGGATATAGCGGAATCCCCCCCCTCGGCGCCAGCCTCGGTCCCCAGGCTGCGCGTCAGCTCCACCACCCGGTCGTCCTTGGCCAGCTTCACCAGGCGGGTCCCGCGGGTACGGCGCCCCTGCTCGGGGATCTCGTCGGCCCCCATCCGCGTCACCGTCCCCCCGGCGGTGACCAGGGTGATCTCCTCGACCGGTGTGATCTCGAGCGCACCCACCACCTTTCCGGCCCCGCCGGAGGTGGGGGCCGCCAGCGTGCCCAGCCCCCCGCGCTTCTGCAGGGGGAACTCCGAGAGCTGCGTGCGCTTGCCCCATCCCTGCTCGGTCACCGTGAGCACCTGGGCCTCGCGCCGCACCAGGATCATCCCGACCACCCGATCGTCGCCTCGAAGCCCGATCCCCTTCACGCCCTGCGCGGTCCGTCCCATCACCGAGATCTCCTCCTCCTCGAAGCGGATCGCCCGCCCGGCGCGACTCAGGAGCATCACTTCGGCCTGCCCGTTCGAGATCGCCACATCGAGGATCCGATCGCCCTCCTTCACCCCCGCCGCGATGATCCCCCCGGCCCGCGGGTTCGAGAACTCGGTCAGCTCGGTGCGCTTCATGATCCCGCCCTCGGAGAGGAAGACGACCACCTTCTCCGGGTCCTCGAGCTCCTCGACGGCCACCAGCGAGACGATCCGGTCCGCCCGGTCCCCCTCGGTGAGCGCGTAGATCGACTGGCCCCGCGACGCCCTCGCCGACTCCGGCACGTCGAGCACCGAGAGGAAGTGGACGTGTCCGCCCTCGGTAAAGGCGAGGATCCACCCCCCGGTCCGGGCGGTGAAGACGCGCTCGAGCCAGTCGTCGTCGTAGTTCTCCATCCCGGCGAGAGGCTTGCCGGACTTCACCCGCCGACGATACAGGTGCATCGGGATCCGCTTGACGAAGCCCTCGTGGCTCACGGTGATCACCACATCCTCGTCGGCGACCGCGGCCTCGACGGGGGCGACGTCCTCCTTGCCGTCTCTGAGGATCTCGGTCCGACGCTCGTCGCCGAAGCGCTCGACCACCTCGTCGAGCTCCGCGAGCACCACCTCGAGCTGTCGCGCCTCGCTGTCGAGGATCGCCCGCAGCTTCGCGATCGTCTCCTCGAGCACCGCCATCCGCTCCCGCAGCGCCGCCGCCTCGAGCGAGGTGAGCTTGCCCAGCCGCATGTTCAGGATCGCGTCGGACTGGGCGTCCGAGAGCCCGAAGCGCTTCTGCAGTGCGGTCGAGGCCTCGGGTCGGTCCTTGGAATTCCGGATGATGCGGATCACCTCGTCGATGTGATCCAGCGCCAGGAGGAGCCCTTCGAGGATGTGCCGTTCCGCCTCGGCCTTCTCGAGCTGATGGCGTGACCGGCGTACGACCACCTCCATCCGGTGATCGCGGTACTTCTCGAGGAGGCCCTTGAGGCCGAACTCCTTCGGCTCGCCCTTGTCCAGCGCCAGGAGGATCGCCCCGAAGGTCGACTGCAGGTACGTCTTCTTGAAGAGGACGGGAAGGGTGGCGGCCGCGTTCGCGCCCCGCTTGAGCTCGATCACCAGCCGGAGCCCGTCGCGATCCGACTCGTCGCGAACGTCGGTCACGTCGTCGAGCTGGCCCTTCCGCGAGGCCTTCACGATCTGCTCGATGATCTTCGACTTCGAGACCGCATAGGGGATTTCGGTCACCACGAGCTGCTCCTTGCCCCCGCGCAGCGCCTCCTTCACGATCTTGGCCCGCATGACCAACCGACCCCGGCCCGTCCGGTGCATGTCCTTGATCCCGTCGTCGCCGACGATATAGCCGCCGGTCGGGAAGTCGGGACCGGGCACCCGCTCCATGAGCTCCTCGACCGGACACTCGGGGTTCGCGGCCAGGTGCCGGAAGGCGGCCGCGACCTCGCGCAGGTTGTGCGGCGGGATGTTCGTGCTCATCCCGACGGCGATCCCCGACGACCCGTTGACCAGAAGGTTGGGAAGGCGCGACGGCAGGACCGTCGGCTCCTTCAGCCGGTTGTCGAAGTTGGGCGACCAGTCGACGGTCTCCAGGTCGATGTCCGACAGGAGTTCGACGGCGAAGGGTGCGAGCCGGGCCTCGGTGTACCGATAGGCCGCCGCGGAGTCTCCGTCGATCGAGCCGAAGTTGCCCTGCCCGTCGACCAGGGGGTAGCGCAGCGAGAACTCCTGGACCATCCGCACCATGGCGTCGTAGACCGCCGAGTCCCCATGAGGATGGAATTTCCCGAGCACCTCTCCGACCACCGACGCACTCTTCTTGTGCGCGCGGTCGGGCTGGAGCCCCAGCTCGTTCATGGCGTGCAGGATCCGGCGGTGCACCGGCTTGAGCCCGTCCCTCACGTCGGGAAGGGCTCGCTGCACGATCACGCTCATGGAATAATCGAGAAATGCCTCCCTCATCTCCTCTTCGATGAGGCGCGAGAGAATGCGCTCCCGCTTCTGCGCCATGGCCATTCGGACTCCTGGGGATCGGGTGACTTCGGGTCGACGGGTGACCGAAGA
>SLBA01000192.1 GCA_007126575.1 Gemmatimonadota bacterium
AGCGCCCCGAACCCCGCGATCAGGTAGCCCGGCAGTCGCGGGTCGGTGCGCAGATGCTCGTCCTGCCCCGGCCCCCCCGTCGAGGACGGGCTCACGTGGTCTGGGGGACCGGCACCCGGTCGACGGCCCGCCGGACCACCTCTTCGGGGTCGGCGCCCCGGGCCCAGGCCTCGTCGCTCAGCACGACCCGGTGCGCGAGCGCGGGTACCGCCATCGACCGGATGTCGTCGGGCCCGACATGATCCCGTCCCGCGAAGAGCGCGGAGGCCCGGGTGAGCTTCACCAGGGCCAGGGTGCCGCGGGGACTCGACCCCACCGAGAGCTGGGACTCGGACCGCGTCGCACGCACCAGCTCCACACAGTACTCGAGCAGCCGGCGGTCGACGTGTACCTGCTCGAGCGAGCGCTGGACGGCCATGAAGGTGTCTGCATCGCAGGCCGGCTCGAGCGTCACCTCGTCGCGTCGCCGCTCGATCCGATCGGTCAGGATCGTCACCTCGTCTTCGGCCGACGGGTAGCCCATGGTCGTGCGAAGGAGAAACCGGTCGAGCTGGGCTTCGGGGAGCGGGTAGGTCCCCTCGGACTCGATCGGGTTCTGGGTCGCGATGACCAGGAACGGGCGGGGGAGACCCTGCGCCACACCGTCGGCCGTCACCTGTCGCTCCTGCATGGCCTCGAGAAGCGCGGCCTGCGTCTTGGCGGGGGCGCGGTTCACCTCGTCGGCCAGAAGCAGATTCGTGAAGACCGGACCGGGCCGGAACTCGGGGCGCTGCGTCGCCACGTCGAGCACGAGCGACCCGGTGATGTCGGCGGGCAGGACATCGGGCGTGAACTGCACCCGCGAGAAGTCGAGTCCCGCGACGGTCGCGATCGACCGGGCCGTCAGCGTCTTGGCCAGCCCGGGAAGGTCGTCGAGGAGGACGTGGCCATCGGCGATCAGTCCGGAGAGGATGAGCCGGATCACCTCCCGCTTCCCGACCACCGCCCGGCAGACCTCGTCGAGGATCCGGTCGACCACCTCGGCAGCCTCGTCGATCGGCAGGGCGGGGCGCGGTGATGTGCTCATGGGGCTCCTTTCGTGTATGGAGATGGAGTCTGGTCCGCATCGCCCTGCTCGGCAAGGCGGTCCAGGTCATCGAGTACGTGGTGGACGAGATCGGCGACCTGGTGCTCGTCGGGGCGCCGCGTCCGATACCAGCGCCTTGGCCCGAGGGGTGGGGCGGTGAGCATGGACCAGGTCAGGGGCGAGACCCGCTCGCGCACGGACTCGAGCTGCTTCGGGTCGTCCATATCGACGCCCTGTCGCTCGAGGGTCGTACGGATCAGCGGGCGCAGCAGGCGGCGCGCTCCGGGCGTCACCGGCGTCCCCCCCTCGAGCAGCTGCCGGGGCTGGCCGAACGTTGCGCGGATCCGGTCCACCTCTTCGGATGCACCGTCCGGGTCCGACTCGCTACCGGATCGGTTGAAGGGCGAGGTCAGCCACTCGGCCTCGTTCCACTCGGCCACATTCTCGGTCAGCGCGTAGAGAACCACCGCCGCGGCCACCGTGATGATGACCAGTCGGATGATGTTGGCCGCGTGCTGGGGCATCACGAGGATGAGGGCGCCCCCGATCACCACCGCCGCCGCGGCGATGCTTCCGGCCTGGAGGACCCGATCGCTCATCGCCGGACCTCTTCGAGACTCACCGCGAGCCACTCGATCGCCTGGGCCCGGTGCTCATCGGTGATCGGTCGATCGCTGAACTCGGCCAGGACGTACAGCTCGGCGAGCCGGTGGAGGGGTTCGGGCCGAAGGCCGAGCGGAACCAGCGCACGGCGGAGATGTTCATGCGGCCCTTCGTGGGGCCGACGGGCCAGCCCCACCTCCTTCAGCACGGCAAGCAGCCGGCGGTAGGCAGCCGTGACCTGGTCCCGCGAATCTCCGCTCGGATCCCGGACGGTCTCGAGCGCGGTCTTGAGACCGGCCCCCGCCTCATCGGCCGAGATCCCGGGCTCGCGCACCCTCCGCTCCGAGCGATCCTCTCCCGGGGTCCGTCCCCCGCGCCAGAGCCACAGACCGAGAATGACCAGGAGCGCCAGGAGGATCCAGACGGGGAGCGCCTCGGCCTCTCTGAGCACGCTCAGGTCGAACCCGGGGTTCATCTGGATGTCCCCGGGCACACCATCCGCATCGGGCACCGCCTCGACCGCCATGGCCTCGCCCCCCCGCGGCATCTCGACGAACCCGCCGGAGACCCCACCCAACCCTCTCCCCGACGGGATCCGAAGGGCGATCAAGGCCAGAACCCCCATCAGTCCCGCTGCCCAGATCAACGCCCGCCCCGCGGGATCCGGATCGTTGCGGGTCGGCCGAAGTCGGTTGCGGTACAGCATCAGGACCACCACCCCCAGACCCGCCACCGCGGCCCCGACAACTCGAAGCACCGGGGCCCGGCCACCGGAGAGATCTCTCGCCGGAGCGAGCACGTCGACTCCGGCCGCCCCAACCGCCACGACGAGGGTGGCACCCACGACTCCGATCAGGAGCGGGGCCCACTTCATGCCTCGGCCTCGATCATTGTGCGCGCCGCTCGAAGATCGGCCAGGCCGCGCTCGAGGGCGCGTACGGCCGCGCTCCGGTGCGCCGCCGTGATCGGTCGCTCGCCGAACTCGGCCGCGATGTACAGCTCCGCCAGCCGATGCAGCGGCTCCCGACGCACCCCCAGCGGACCAAGGGCCCGGCGAAGGTGCTCGTGCGGGGCCTCCTCGGGTCGACGGGGCGCATCGGCGGCGGCCAATGCGGCGAGCAGGTGCCGATAGGCGGCGGTGATCTGCCGTCGCGGGTCACCACCCGGATCGACGAACTCGCCGAGCGAGGCCTCGAGCCCGGCTTCGGCCTCCTCATCTCCGACGACGGTCTCGAGGGCCTCCTCGCCGTCCCGACCGAAGCGCCTCCAGACGCCGCCACGGCGGGCGAGCACCCAGAGCCCGATTCCGATCAGTCCCGCCAGGAGAATCCACGAGAAGATCACACTGAGCCCGGCCAGGAGACCCCAGTCGAAGCTGCGGGCCGGGGGGTCGATCTCGGCCTCTCCGAGCTCCGGAGGGGGCTCGGCCTCGAGCTCGGCCCTCTCGATGACCTCGGGCGAATCGACGATCTCGGCGGGAGCATCCGACGGTGGAGGCGGCGCATCGGGCGGAGGCAGGGGCTGGCTTTCGGCCGAATCGTCGCCCCACCGCGCCTCGAGGCCCCCATCCCCCGGGGGCCCTCCCCCCCCGAGGTCCACCGAGGGTACGTAGAGCGCGATCAGAGCGAGGAGCGCCATCGTCCCGGCGGCGAACAGCAGGGCCTGACCCGCCGGATCGGGGTCGAGCTGGCGTTGCCGGCGACTCCGCAGCCGCCTGCGCTGGACCAGGAGCAGGACGAGGCCCACGAGTGCTGCCACCGCCGCAAGGACCCGAACCGTACGGACGCGATCTTCACCGAGCTCCGTAGCGGGGACGAGCAGGTCGAATCCCGCCGCACCCAACGCCACGACGACGCTGGCGGCCACCACCCCCAGCACCTTCGGCGTCCACTGACGCAACGTGTCTCGATTGTCGTCCGCCGCCTTCACTGCACTCGACTCCCATGGGTGTGGACTCGGGCTCCGCAGCCTCATACACCGAAGCGCCGCAGAGTCCCGAGCGAAATCTCGGCTCCCGTTGTATGATGAACTTTCGTGACGGACGGATCCGGCCTCTGAACCCCACCGGGAAGGAGATTCGACGATGAGCCAGAATACGGAAGTGAAGCCGATTCCAGAAGGGTACCATACGATCACCCCCTACCTGACGGTCAAGGGTGCGGCGGAAGCGTTGGCGTTCTACCACGAGGCCTTCGGGGCGGAGGAGCTCCTCCGGTTGGACGGACCGGACGACAAGCTCATGCACGCGGAGATGCGGCTCGGGGATTCCGCCTTCATGCTCGCCGACGAATTCGAGGAGTGGGGAAACCTCTCGCCGGCGTCGCTGGGAGGATCGGGCACCTCGATGATGGTCTACGTCGAGGATGTCGACGCGGTCTTCGAGCGGGCGGTCAAGGCGGGGGCGAAGGTGGTGATGACAGTCCAGGACCAGTTCTATGGGGACCGCACCGGGATGGTCGAGGACCCCTTCGGCCACCGCTGGTCCATCGCGACGCATATCGAGGACGTGACCCCCGACGAACTCTCCCGCCGCGCCCGGGAGTTCATGGGCGGGTAGGCCGCGGAACGTTCCCGAGCCCCTCCGTCGCGAACTCGAGGCACGAGCGGCGCGCGCCGGAATGACGCTTCCGGATCTCCTGCTCGACCTCGAGGTGGTCGGAGCGCATCACCCGTGAAGGCGGCGGAGCGGGTCGGGGGTGGGTGAGAGACTGGAGCGGAAGACCTCCAGCGCCTGGAGTCCAGCCGGGGTGGTGTATCCGGTGAAGTGATCCGCCACGATGTGGAGGTAATGATCGATCCTCCACTCCGGCGAGGCGTCGGGATAGCTCACCCACCCGTCACCGATCCAGCCCCGGGCCACCAGGGCGCAGAAGGACGCGAGGCGCCGGAGCTGCGGAGGGTCCAGGTCGGCTCTCAGGAACCCGGCCTCCGACAGCCCCCGCAGATAGTCGACGATCACCTGTCTGCGATCCACCTCGCGATCGCCCACGTAGACGTCCGCCAGGGCGGGATTCTGGATGAACAGCTTGGGCAGGCTGAGGAAGAGGCAGCGGAACTCGTGATGATTCCGGAAGACCTGCCGCATCATCTCCATGAATCCGAGAAGGGACGGGCGGGGTGGAAGGCGGACCGTGGCGTCGTTGAGCTCCCGGAGCTGCAGTCCGATGGCGAGAACGATGTCGTCCTTGGTGGGAAAGTGGTAGGAGATATTTCCCGCCTGCACCCCCAGGTCGCGGGCCAGCTCCCGGACCCCGACGTACTCGATGCCCTGCTCGTTGTAGAGCTCCAGCGCTCGCCTCAGGATCCGCTCCCGGAGACCCCCTTCCCTGACTTCGGACATGCACACCTTCCAGAATACTTGACAATGTCAAAATCCCGACGGTACCTTCGCTGAAAATCTTGACATCGTCAAGGTCAACGCACATGGACCACCAAACAGGAGGTTCCCATGCAGTTTCCTGTCGAGACGGACACCGGTAGCGGAGAGCGGCTTCACCTTCTGGGCATCGAGGAGGATGACCACGGAGAGTACCTCGCCATCGAGGGTCACCTGGAGCCCGGTGTGGGTCCCCCGATGCACGTTCATTTCGGCCAGGATGAAGGGGTCCGGGTCGAGGATGGAGTGATCGGGTACACGGTCCTGGATCCCTCGGGAGAGGAGCGTTCCGGTCAGGTGGGACCGGGGGAGGAGATCCGTTTCCTCTCGGGCCAGTTCCACCGCTTCTGGAACGATGGCGACACCCCCGCCCGGATCACCGGCTGGGTGCGTCCGCCGGGGAACTTCCCCTGGTACATCTCCCGCGTCCACGAAAGTCTGCGAAACAACGGAGGAGAGCGTCCCGGCTTCTTCGACGGCGCCTTCCTCTCGTGGCGATACCGGCACGAGTTCCAGCTCGCCGAGATCCCGATTCCGGTGGTCCGGTATGTCTTTCCGGTGGTGGTGGGGCTGGGTACCCTGCTGGGACGGTACCGGAAGTACCGGGACGCCCCTGCGTCACCCGCCGGCGCGCCGGGTCCGAGCGGGGCCCGGTAGCTCAGAACCCGAAGAGCACCAGCGCCACCAGGGCGAGAATCAGTCCGACTCGATGCGCGGCACCCGACGGCTCCTTCCACAGGCCCATCCCGAGGAGGGTGGCAAGCGCCACGACCGCCACGTTGTTGACCGGGAACGCGACGGTGCCCGGGATGTGTCCCAGCGCCAGGAGCATGAACTCGGCGGAGCCGTAGTTGACGAACCCGAGGAGGACACCCCAGCCGATGACGTTCGTCGAGGGCCAGCGTCCGGAGCGCAGTCCACGGAGCACCACCACCGCGCTCCCGATCAAGAAGGCGACCGTAAAGACCACCAGAAGGAAGAGCGCCCGACTGTTCTCGGCGGCGAACTCCTCTTCGAAGACCTTGAGCGTGGTGTCGACCAGTCCCCCGGCCAGGAAGAGGAGCGCCAGGAGGCTGAAGGCGAGCAGGGGGCGGGTGGGCGCTTCCCTCGAGGCGCTCGGGGGCGGCGGTGCGGGAGTCGGCCGGGAGATCAGGAGGAAGGCCGCAGCCGCCACTCCCAGCCCCAGCGCCTGGCCCACCGTGGGCACCTCTCCCCACACGAGCCACGAGGCCAGAAAGGGGATCGCCACCGAAAGGCGCATCGTCGCGGTTGCCAGCGAGATCCCGGCCACCCCGATCGCCCGGCTGAACAGGACGAATCCGGCCACGAAGAGCACCCCCAGCCCCCCTCCCAGAAGGAGGAGCGGGGGCTCGGCGGCAAGCCCGCGACCGGGCGGATCGAAGGCGAGCACGATCGACGCAGCCCCCACCGCAGCGGCGTAGTTCACCGTGACCAGGGCCATCCGGTCGTAGCGCCCCTCGGTGAGCTTGAAGATGACCGCGATCGCCGTGCTGCAGACGATCGCCAGAACCAGGTAGATCATGGGTCAGCCCGCGCCGGCGGGGGCCTTCAGCGCGCCTGCCGGGCCGTCAGGAAGCGGTCGAGCGCCGACGCGAACTCGCGCTTGTCCCGGTCCCCGTAGGCGGAGGGACCCCCGGTCTCGACTCCGGAGTCCCGAAGGCCCTCCATGAAATCGCGAATCGACAGGCGCTCCCCGATGTTTTCCTGGGTGTATCGCTCCCCGCGCGGATCGAGGACCTCGACGCCCCTGGCCACCAGGAGCGACGCGAGAGGGATGTCGGCGGTGATCACGAGGTCTCCCTCGGCGGCGTGCTCGACGATGTGCTGATCGGCCACATCGGCCCCGTGGGTCACCCGCACGGCCTGGACGAAGGGGTTGTTCAGCGGAAGGGTGAGGCGCTGGTTCGCAACGAGGATGGTCTCGATCTCGAGTCGCTTGGCGGCGCGAAAGATGATCTCCTTGACCGCACGGGGCGCGGCGTCGGCATCGACCCAGATCTGAAAGTCGCGTCGGCTGGACATGCTCGGGATCCTTCGGCGTGGATGGGGGGATGAAGGGGGGGCCGGACGAGCGGTCCTCGCGAACCGAACACCGGAAGGTAGGAGTAACAAGGCGATATGGCGAAACTCAAGCTCGACCTCCACGACATCTACAATCGGGGGGCGCAGATCGACGCCGAACTCGAGCGGATCATGCGCGAGGCGGTCGACAAGCGGATTCCGACCGTCGAGATCATTCCCGGCAAGGGGAGCGGCCAGCTCAAGAAGAAGGTGATTCGCTTTCTTCAGCAGAAGCGGGTCAAGGCGCTCTATCACCGGCTCGAAAAGGACTCGAAGAACCACGGCCGGCTCTTCGTGCACTTCCGGCACTGAGCCCGGCACTCAGAACAGCTCGACGACCATGCGCGCTCCGGCCAGCCAGCTGCCGAGAACCGAGCCAAGACTCGACAGGGCGAAGACGAGGAAGATCCGGGCGACCCGGTTCGAGCGCCAGCCGCCGAGTTCGGTCACGTCATCGCGAAGGGTTTCGAAATCGCCCATGGTGGGCTTTCGGATCCCGGCCTCGACCGAGGCGGTGACCACGCCTGCGCCGATCGTGGGGTTGAGCGAGGTGAGCGGCGCCGCCACGAAGGCGCTGAGAACGGTCAGCGGATGACCGCGAGCCAGGAGTGCCCCGAGCGCCGACAGGGTGCCGTTGGCGAGAACCCAGGTGGCCACGAGGACCCATCCCAGCTCCGGGCTCCGCATGAAGCCCAGGACGAAGCCGGTCAGGATCAGGGCCACGAAGAGCCAGGGAAGCGCCCGGATGAGACGAGACGGACCGGGGCTTTGCGCGAGGATCGCCACCTCGGCTGCGGGGTCCCGATCATCCTCTTCGAGAGCACGCTTCAGGCCCTGCATGTGGCCAGCCCCGACCACAACCAGAACCCGGCCCCCCTCCCGGCCCGGGTTCTCCTGGCGAAGACGAGCGGCCATGTAGCGGTCTCGCTCCGCCACGAGCGCTTCGTGGAGCGCCGGAGAGCCATCGGACAGCTCCCGGAAGGTCTCTTCGAGGATGTCGCCCTCCTTCAGACGCTCGATCTCTTCCTCGCTGATCTCCTCCCTGGAGAGGAGTGCCAGGAAGATGCCCACGACCATCGTGTAGCGCTGCCACCAGGGAAGCCGGCGGCTGGCGCGGCGCAGGGTGATGCCGATGTCGCGATCGACGAGCTGGAGCGGAAGCCCCAGGGCGTCGGTAGACTCGATCGCCGCCTTCATTTCGGCACCGGGCTCGATCCCGAACTGCGATGCGATCCGCCGCTGGTAGGCACCGAGGGCCAGGGTGGCCATCATCATGCTGGCCTTCCCCTCGCGCAGGATCCGGAAGATGTCGAGCTCCTGCCAGGCCGTGGGGTCGGTCAGCGCGCGATGGCGCGTGGGACAGAGTTCGACGGCGACCGCGTCAGAGTCGCCCTCGTCGATCATCCGGCGGACGGTCTCGGCGCTCTTTCGTGACACGTGTGCGGTGCCGAGCAGGGTGTACTCGATCCCATCGCGGGTGACCCGCTCGATGGGCTCGTCCCCGTGAGAAGCCTCGAGGGCGGTCGGTCTGGTGGTCTCGTCCATGGATTGCGGCCGGAGAAAGCAGGGGCCCTGAGGGCTGGCGACGACCGCCGGGGTCGGGTGGCGTCGCGACAACGCGATACGCACGATACCCGAAAGGCCGGGTTGAACTCAAGGGCGCACCGCGGGGAGTTGGCCTTCCGGGCTGAGGGATTATCTTTGCCGGGGACCCTCGCACCCGCCTCGGCGTACTCTCCGAATCCGACCCCGCACCCCGAACCCAAAGCAACCGATGGATCTACAGATCACAGGAAAAGTCACGAAGATTCTCCCCGAGCAGTCCGGTGAGAGCCAGAACGGCCCCTGGCGAAAGCAGGAGTTCATCCTCGAGACCGAGGGCAAGTACCCGAAGCAGGTCTGCGTCGTGCAGTGGGGCGACAACATCGATCAGTTCGGGGTCCGGGAGGGTGAGACGATCAACGCCCATATCGACCTGCAGAGCCGCGAATACAATGGCCGCTGGTACACCGATGTGAAGGCGTGGCGGGTGGAGCGCCCCGAGGGCCAGGCGGCCGGCGGCGGTGCCCCACCGTCATCGAGCGACGAGCCCTGGCCCGACGAAGCGCCGATGGACGCCGGGCAGGACGACGACCTCCCCTTCTGAGATTCGTTCCGCCTATCTTCGGGACACCGGCGGGGGAAGCTCGATGCTCCTGTCGCCGGCGTCGGAGTGTCGCTCCTCCGCGGCTGGCTCCAGCCCCGGAATCAAGCGGTCGAAATAGGCCTGGTACGGCGCTCGCTCCGGAGGCTGCGTTCGCGGGTTGAAGAGGATCACCCGATTGCGACCGCCGTTCTTCGCCTCGTAGAGCGCCCTGTCCGCCTGGTCCAGAAGTTCGGAAGGAGTGCCGCCATCTCGTGGCCACAGGATCGCCACTCCCAGGCTCGCGGTGAGGATTTCCTCTCCGCCCGTTCCCGGGTTCGGGATGTGCGTGTACTGCACCGCATCCCGAATCCGCTCGGCGACCAGGACCGCGTGCTCTGCCTTCGTCCGGGGGAGGAGGACCGCAAACTCCTCGCCGCCCAGGCGGGCCGGCAGGTCCTCGGTGCTCCTCACCCCCATCCGCAGGACTCCCCCCATCTGCCTCAGCGCGGCATCGCCCTCGCCGTGCCCCCGGGTGTCGTTCAGATTCTTGAACTGGTCGAGGTCGATCATGATCAGGGCCAGGGGCTCATCCTCGTTGGACAGGCGTTCCCAGTACTGGTCGAGACGCTCGCGAAATGCACGTCGATTCGCGATTCCCGTCAGTGAATCGAATCCGATCTGCTCCTGCAGTTCGAGATTCAGCGCCTGGAGGCCCCGAAGCGCCCGAATGCGCTGCGATCCGATCACCGCGGTCAGAAACACCGCGCTGATCATCCCCATGGCGGCCGGGGCCATGACGCCCGGGGCCGGTGCCGCCAGCAGGACCCCGGCGATCCAGATCACGACGAGCGCCGATGAAGCGATCGCGAGCCGCAGCCCATCCTGATAGAACGCCCCGGACGCGAGCAGGATGATCATGAAGGCGAAGGAGTGGGAGGCGTCGCGCGTCACGACCAGGTGGGCGAACGCGACGGTCGCCGCCACCAGGGTCGTGCCGAACAGGGCGATGTGGGCGCGCTCGGGGGCGATGGTCCCGCCTCGCGTGCGAACGGCTCCGATTCCACACCCGACTCCGGCCAGCAGGGAGACGGCAGCGAGAACACCCTGGTCGGGACCGGCCCGCAGGTGCATCAGATGCCACAGGCCCACCGTCAGAAAAAGCAGGGCAGCCGCCGCGAAGACACCCGGGAGTTGATCGGCCAGGCCCTTCACGAGGCGATCCATCACCGAGGCCCGCCGGCGCGGATCCTCCTGCTCCCGGATCAACGCCCGCTCTTCCCATTCCTTCATCTGCAGTCCTTTCCGGCTGGAGATCGATGGCTATGGTCCCCGGCGTCATAGCGGATCGGGACCCGTCCCCTTTGTCGGGAGTGTGTAACAGCGTAGCAAGGACCAGTCCAGAAATTTCGGAGGGCGCTTCACCGCAACGATGGCCCGGACTCACGGAGTCCAGCGGCGATCACCTCCATCTGTCAGAAACCGCATCGAGATCCCGAGCACGAGTGCCGAGAAGAGAAGGAGGCCCAGGATGCCCGGGGCGGCGGCGTGGGCGGCTCCGGACGAACGCTCCTCGAAGGTCCAGACGGGGAGCCGGTCAAGATCCTCGGGCGCCAGGCGGCTGTCGGTGTAGATACGTGGCTCGAAGAACCCCACCCACTCCCGGTGAAAGCGATCCACCCCTTCCTCGAATGCACCGAAGCGCGCATCGCCCGTGCCCGCGAGCTCGATGAGCGCCTCGTGGGTGACGAGCGTCGGGGATAGCCAGCGCAGGGCGCGGATCCAGTCCTGCTGCGCGCGCAGCGCCTCTCGATGGTTCTGGCGGACCGGGCGGAGGCGCGCCTGTACCTCCTGGTTGACCGCAAAGGCACGGGTCTGGAAGTCCACCTCGTCGACCGAGCCTTCCGGAAGCAGCTCCGGGTGATCGTCGTAGTACTGGGCCAGTACCGCCGAAGCCTCCTCCTGCACCTGACGGACCTCTTCTCGCTCCAGGGCGACCAGCTCGGCCCGGGACGGGACCGGATGCAGAAAGACCGCGCTGATCTGGACTCCAGCGGGAATCACGATCACGAACACGAGCCAGAGAAAGGCAAGGGCCACGGCGTTTCGGGCCGACTCCCTGCCCGTTGCGTTCACCAGCGCGGCGAGCCCGATCCAGAAGCCGAGATACAGGGCCACGATGACCCCCCAGAAGAGGAAGGGCTGCCACGCGACACCGGTGGCGAACAGGAGAAGACTCAGCAGTGTGGCCACGGCCACGAGCCCCATCAGGAGCCCCCAGCGAACGAGCAGCTTGCCCGCCACGATTCGCCGGGCGGACACGGGTTGTGAGAGGAGCAGCGCGAGCGTCCCCTGCTCCCTCTCACGGGAAAGAAGGTCGAAGGAGACGGCCAGCGCCAGCAGAGGAAGGAGGAAGGTGATCAGGAAGGCCAGATCCAGGGGACCGGCCAGAAGGTGGACGGGGTTCTCGATCTCCTCCCTCGCACCTCGGGGATCCGCGCCGTCCAGGAGTACAGGGACCACCGGGGGAATGAGATCGGACTGGCCGACGGCCGTGGCCTGGAAGGAGTTGACCGGAAGCACCGCGTATCGCTGTCCGCGGGCCCGCCCCATGACATAGGGGCGGGTGGGGTCCTGAAATGGTGACGGAGAAAGCTCTCCCTGGTGGACCGACGTCATGGTTTCCCTGAGTCCCGCGTACCGTTCCCTCTCCTCGTCGGCCGCCTGCTCGACCTGGGTGCGCTGATCGTCCGCCGCGGCGGCACCCACCTGAACGGAGTATCCCGTGAGGAGAAGTATGGCGGCGGCAACCACCCATACGATCCGGTCCGCCAGAAGCATTCGGAACTCGTGACGCAGCATCGCTCCCAATCCGTTCATGGGATCACACTCTCCGCGCAGAAACGGACGTCCCTACGCGAACCAGAAGTCCGCCGAGAACAAGCCAGAACAGGATGGCGGCGATCGCGGTGCCCTGGCCGGCGAGCGCCCAGCTCACCTCGGGCCCGTCATATTCGAACTCGGGCACCTCGGACCAGAGCTCCGGGCCGGCTACGTAGCTTTCGCCGAAGCGACTGTTTTCCATGATGTCCGTGTTCATGATGAGCTGAATGAGCCTGCGGTGCTCTTCGGCGGCCTCGGCATAGCGCTGATGGTGGGCGGGATCCGTCCCGGTGAGAGACATCGACAGGCTGCGCACCGCGAGGTGGGGAGCCAGAAAACCGATCCGTCGGTGGACCTCGAGCTGCGCTTCCACGCGGTCCGCCAGATCCCCGAAACGTCGGTCGAAGACGAGGTCTCCGAACTCCTCGGACCTCTGCAGCGAGAGGCCGGCAAAATTGAAGGGGAGGTCAGCGAGCTCTTCGACACCATGGGCGTTCAGGACGCTGTCGGCCAGCCGTTCCTGCCGAACCTGCTGGGAGGGGAACTCCCCGAACCCCTCGCTGCGATCGCGCTGGACCGTCTCCTGGAACTCCAGGCTGCTGGGAAGTTCGACCTGGCTTCGGGCCACATCCGACGCGACCCTCGGCGCCAGCAGACCGTTCACGATCCAGAAGCAGAGGAGGAGAGCCAGCGCTGTCCGCGAGGACGGGGCCAGCGCGGACACGGCGACCGCCAGAAGGACGATGACGCCGAAATAGGCGGAGTAGGTCAGAAGCAGCAGGAAATAGCGGAGGCCTTCGTCGGCCACGGCACCTCCTCCGGGGCCCGCCACCATGAGGGCCAGTGCGCCCAACGCCGCCGCGGGGACCAGGAGAAGGGCCAGTGCCAGGCTCACTCCCAGCGCCTTTCCGACCGCGAGGTCCCGGGGATTCACCCCCAGGCTCAGCACCTGCCGGAGGGTTCCGCGCTCGCGCTCGCCGGAGAATGTTGCGAAGGCCAGAAGCAGGATCAGCAGAGGGACCAGCAGCTGCAGGGTGGTGGCCGCCGTGAGATCGGCGAACCGGGCCAGCGCGGGGGTGTCCTGGATGGCCCGGTGCTCGAAGGGATTCTGGTAGTGAGCCTCCAGCCAGGTCGTCGCTCCCACATAGGAGTCGACCCCGCGATCCACCAGGGACAGCGAGGACACCGGCCGGAACACGTAGATCCCGTAGTGGGCCGCCGAGTGGGGGTTCTTGTCGCCCTGGTCCAGCCACTGGGACCAGCTCATCGCCTGGGCCTGCTCGTGAGCGCGCTCCACCTCGGCCCGCTGCGCGAAGCCTGCGGCCAGCGACAGGACCAGGAGGAGCCCCACCAGCGCCGCTCCCCAGCGGAACCTGCCGTCCCGAAGGGTCTCGATCACCTCTTTTCGTATGATGTGTCTGAACATGGGTCTTCCTTCCGCAGCGGGAGTCAGTCGTGCATGTGCTCCAGGTAGATCCGCTCCAGGTCCGCATGCCCGAGTTCTGCCGGATCGAGTTCGGCCCTGAGGACGCCCCTGCGCATGATCCCGACCCGGCTTCCCACCTCCTTGGCCCGGAAGAGGTCGTGGGTAGCCATCAGAATGGCCACCCCATCATCCCGAAGCTGACGAAGTAGCAGCGAGAACTCGTTGGAGGCCTCGGGGTCGAGTCCGGACGTGGGCTCGTCCAGAAGGAGCGCACCGGCCTGCTTCGCCAGGGCGACCGCGATTCCCACCTTCTGTCTCATCCCCTTCGAGTAGGTACCCACGCGCTCGTGGTGGGCGTCCTTCTGGAGTCCACTTCGGGTCAGGAACTCCTCGATCCGGCCACGGTCGTAGTCGTCGTGACCGGACAGCGCCGCGAAGTACTCGAGGTTCTCGGCCCCGGTGAGGTGCGGGTAGAGCATCACCTGCTCGGGAATGTAGGCCAGGTACTTCTTGGTCTCGAGAGGTTCGGCCGAAACCTCCATCCCGTTGACCAGCGCCCGTCCGGAGGTGGCCGAGATGAAGTTCAGGAAGAGTCGGATCGTGGTGCTCTTCCCCGCACCGTTCGCTCCCAGAAGACAGTAGATGTCGCCCGGATTCACCTCGAGATCGAGATCGGAGAGAGCCGGGGTCCCGTTGTAGTGCTTCGAGAGAGCTTCAGCCTTGAGCATGCGCGGGCTCGTGTTCGGGTTTGCAGATAGGGAGTCGTCGGTGTCCTCGGATGCTGCACTTGACGCCGAAGTATTTGATAATAGGTTTTCATTCCCAAGCAGGCAAGCGCCCGCGACGAACCCCTCGAGGGCGGTCGATGCGAGGCGGTCCTCCCCTCCCCCTGTCCCCCGTGCACCGAGCCATGGATCAAGCGGAGCACCCCCTGGATTGGCTGGTGGTCGGAGGGGGGATTCACGGCACCCACCTGACCCGGGTCCTGCTCGATGCCGGTGTTCGGAGAAGCCGGGTCCGAGTGGTGGACCCGGAGCCCGAGCTTCTGGCGGTCTGGACCGAGCTCACGACACGAACGGGAATGCGCTACCTCCGATCGCCGGGGGTGCATCACCTGGGACTCGACCCCTTCGACCTCTTCCGGTTCGCGGGACGGCGCCGGGCCCGTCGCCGGGAGCTCTTCAAGGGGCAGAGGCGTCGTCCCCTTTTCTCCCTCTTTCAGGACCATGCCCGACACCTGATCGGGGAGTCCAACCTCGAGGAGCTCCACCTCAGGGCCCGGGTCACCGGAATGGACCCGGGCCCTCGGGGCTTCCGAGTCGAGACGGACCAGGGCCGGCTCCATGCGCGTCGGGTTCTTCTTTGCGTGGGAGGAGGGGGTGCCGCCTCGGATCCGCCGTGGGTGGAATCGGCACGTTCGCAGGGCGCTCCGATCACGCACCTGTTCGGTCCCGATCTTCCCTGGGAGAGCCTGCTCGAGCAGGCCCGATGCACCGGGCTGCCGGTGGGTGTGGTGGGGGGAGGGATCTCGGCCGGTCAGTTCGCCCTGCGAGTCATCCATGACGGGGGCACCGCCGCGCTCCTCCTCCGCCATGAGCTCCGCGTCGAGAGCCTGGACGCGGATCCCGGCTGGCTGGGCCCGAAACACCTGAAGGACTTCCACGCCGAGACCGATCCAGCGACCCGCCGACACCTCGTCCGGTCGGCCCGCCATCGGGGATCGATGCCTCCGGAGGTCGCCGGAGCCGTCCGCGCCTGTGCGGAGGCGGGCAGCCTGGAGCTTCGTTGCAACACGAATCTCGTGGGCTGCCATCGCACAACGACATCATGCGGGGTGGACCGGTGGGAGCTGATCCTGCGGATGGAAGGGGATGAGGAGCGGACCCTCCCGGTCTCGTCGGTGGTCCTCGCCACGGGAATCGGGCATGCCACCGGCACATGCGTCGACTCCCGTTTCCCCGGGGGGCTATGGCTGCAGAGGCTGGCCAGGGAGCGGGAGTTCCCCACGGCCCCCTGCGGCTTTCCAGTCCTCGACGCGACCCTGCAGTGGATCGAGGGGCTGCATGTGAGTGGCGCTCTCGCGGAGCTGGAGGTCGGGCCGGTCGCGAAAAACATCGTGGGAGCCCGCATGGCCGCTCGGCGCATCGACGCCGTGGCTCGGTCTCTGACCTGAACCCGCTGTACTGACGCCGGCATACCAGTCCCGAAGGAGCTCCACGGGACGGAGCGTCCCATCGCCCTCGACGTATCGCTCCCGTACGGCCCGGAACCGGGCCAGAATGTCGGCGGCGGAGGCCAGGATCTGCTCGTCTTCGGGTCTGGCGTCGTGGCCGCGCGGCACGGCATACACGAAGCGACCCTCATCCGCCGCATGAACGGGGACCTGGAAGAAGTCCCGCTCCACGAACTCTCCGGTCGTCTCCTGTGTGAGCCCGGCCTCGACGAAGAAGGACACGGCGTGCTCCGGGTACCCGAACAGGGCCCCGTAGCCCCGGTGCCTCGCCCGTGTGGCCTCGAACTCCACGACGGTCACCACCACCGCAGGGTCCGCACCGGGACGCAGCCCCCACTGCCCCCAGAATTCCGGCTGATCCCGCAGGATGTCGTCCATCCGCTCCCGGTGGACCACCACGGTCTGAAGCGTACGCACCGAGTCCTGGGTCGCGCGAAAGGGAAGGATGATCGCCTGCACGGGGCCGCAGGTGAGGTGATCGACCACCCTCGTCAGCTGCGCGGACCGCCGCACATCCGGGTGCTCCGGATCCACCGCCCCTCGCACCCCTGCGTCCATCTGGGGGTCACGGGCCAGTGCGAGTCGATCATGCCGCAGCGTACTCATGGGCTTGAGTCCGCCCGCGAGGGTGAACAGCGCCTCGTTCTCGAGCCCGAAGGTCAGGACGGAGTCCGCCAGCGCACGGTCCGGGCCCGAGAGGTCCTCCACGGGAAAGCACTCCCCGTCCATTACTGCCTGCGCCAGTGCGGGTGAGTGAAGTGTGGGGAGATCCGGACTGGCCGCTGCCACCGCCCCCGACTGCCCGACTGTCCCGCCACACGCGGCCAGCCCCGCCATCCCGACGAGGCAGGCAACACCCATGAACCCCCTGAATGCACTCGTCATTTTCACTGGCAACCCGTTGATGAATGGATGTCGATCTCGAGCACGTATGGATCCGGGACCGCGACGGGCGCGGAAACTCAAAGGCCGCGAAGATAGCTCACTTTCAGTAGAATCTGGCGTTCCCGGGGGAGTTCGGCCTCTTCGGTCGGCGACAGAACGGGCCCGATGCTCCGCGTGTCGTTCACGACCAGGTGCACGAAGGACAGGGGCGCGAACTCCCAGGAAAGCCGCGCGTTCACGGCACTCTGCGATGTCACGGTGTTGCGCTGATAGACGGTCGACAGTCGGGTCCGGGGATTCGCGGACAGGTGAAGCTCACCACTCACGAGCCGGGACCGGGGCGAAGCGCCTTCGGATCCCACCCCCCGGAGCTGATTCTCTTCGAAGGAGGCGGTCACGATCGTCCTTGGATCCGGAGCGGCCCGAATCGAAATCTCGCGTCGCTCCAGGCGGCCGTCGAAATAGCCTCCCCCGATCCACCCAGCCGATGCGGAAAGAGGTGCGCTGGGGTCACTCTGGAAGGAGCCACCGTATCGCGAATACCGATAGCTTCCCGGAGCGATCGGCGCACCCGGCAGCGGCTGGAACGGCCGGTCCAGCTCCTGCCTGGTGGGCTCCCAGTGCAGTTCGAACCGGGCCCCGTCCCGGAACTGCAGCTGAATCGGCCGAACACGAACGAAGCCCTCGAGGAAGGATCGATCCGAAGCCCGATGGTGTGCGAAGATCGTGAGTCCGGGCTGGTAGCTCAGGATACCGTTCGGGAGCCAGCTCGGACGCAGGTCCAGCGTCGTGGCCGGGCTGGTGGTGATCAGATCGACCCGGGGCAGGAAGCCGGTCCGAGCGCGGTAGTCACTCGAAATCAGCCGCTGCACCCAGCCCGCGTAGCCCCAGCTCGCCCGGTTGCCCAACCAGAGGAGCGAGGCCCACCCCGAGGCGTCATCGAGGTCGTCCCGCGAGGCGGAGACCATCCCCCGCACGAATCCCTGGTCTCCCATCTGGAGATACCCGTCCAGACTGCCCACGGAGTTCCCGCGTGTGATTCCTCCCGGATCCTGATCCAGCCGTTGAACCATCAGCGCCCCGACCCGATGGCGGGCCCCCAGGTTCTCCTGCCATCGAAACACGCCGAAGGTACTGTGGTCGGCCTGCGACGAAGCCGCCTGCCGGACCACCATGGCGCCGGTGCTTCGATGCGGGGTCTGTCGTACGAATCGGGCTCCTGCCTGGATCGGGATCGGGGTCCCATCGACATCGAGGCCGATGCGACGACTGAAGAAGGGTTCGATCCATGGAATGTCGGCCAGTCGGAAGAGACCGGCATTCTCGAGAAAGAAGGGGCGGTTTTCCGGAAGAAAGACCGAGAAGCGGGTGAGATTGACCACCTGGCGGTCCACATCCGCTTCGGCAAAGTCGGTGTTGACCGTGAGGTCGAGCACCGAGCTGGAGGTGAGCGCCCACTTCAGTTCGCCCCCCAGCTCCGAGGATCGGCTCGCCTGCCCGAAGCCGACTCCGTCCCGCTGTTCGGAGCGGACCGTCAGATACGGCTGGACCTGGACGTTTCGGGAAGGCGGTGGAGGTTCCAGACCATCCAGCGTCCCCGCATAGCGCATCGTGTAGGGGTTGTTCTGCCTCGGCCACTCCGGCCACCCGGCCAGCTCGTTCGCCAGACGCGACCGCCGCACCAGCATGATTCCCCACCCCTCGGTCGCGGGATCGTAGCGAAGGGTCGACCAGGGGATACGCAGTTCCGCACTCCACCCCTCGCGGTGGATGCGGGTCCTGGCCTCCCAGACGCCTTTCCACTCCCGGTCGAAGAAATGGCCGTCGAAGACCCGGACATCTCTCTGGGCCCCGAACGGATTCACCAGAAAGGCCATGGCGGAACGGCCGTCGCCGAATCCGTCCAGCGAGATGCCAACCAGGTCATTCTGGAAATAGTCGAAGTCCCGCTGCACCTCGGAGACGCGAATCCCGTCGGCTCCGCTGGGGTCCTGAACGTCGAAGGCCACGTAGAGCGCCTGATCGTCGAAGAGGATCCGAACCGAGGTGACCACCGTCGGATCCCCCCCCTGAATGGGCTCGATCTGCCGGAATCCCGTGAGCTCGGGGGCCTCCTGCCAGGCCGACTCGTCGAGGTGCCCATCGATGGTCGGGGGCTGCGAGACCCGCGTGGCCACGGCCCGCCAGGGATCGTCATTTGATGAGACGGCCAGGGCCGATGCGGGGGTCGCGGCAGCCATCAGGAGCGCGAGGACGAGAGGCACCGCCGCGAAGGCGGGGGCGAGCCCGGATATGACGAACAGGAAGGTGCGAGCCACCAGACATCTCCATCGTCGACATGGGAGAGGTCCGGCCGGCGACCTGAAGTGCCCTGCGAGTGTCCGAACCCGCCCTAACCGTAGCGAGATTCCATTATCACTACAAGTCTGCCTGTCCGGTGCTCGCTGGAAGTAGGATGGGACTCAGAACCGGCCGACCTGCCCCGCCCTCGGGCTCCCATCGACTCGATACACCGACTCCACGATTTCTTCGAAGAGCATGCCACCGGAGCAGCCGGGGCCCTCCTGGCGGCTGGGGCCGTCGCGCTGCGAGATCACCCGCTGCGTGCCGGCCGACCAGACGAAGGCGTTGATCTCGCCGCCCACGGTGACCGCCCCGCCCAGCGAGGCCCTGGCGCACCACTCGGCATCGGTGTTGAAGGTGACGTTGAAGGTCAGCTCGGCGCTCTGGGTGCCGTAGATCGCCACCGGACTCAGCCCGGGGCGTCCCAGGCCGAAGGTGATCCGGGGCGCGTCGAAGTCGAAGCCCATGCCCGAAGTGTTGGAGACCTCGAAGGCATAGTCCGGTCCCTGGGTGTCGAACCGGTTGATGGCTCCCTGGGCGGCGAAGCGCCCGTCGGGGTTCCGGCCCACGGCCACATCCCCCGTGGCCGAGAACCCGGCCGAAGCCGAGAGCTCCGTGTCGACGCGGGTGATCGAGGATCGGATCTGGAACCGGGTGCTCACGGCCACGAAGGCCGGAATGGGCCCGATGCTGAAGGGGAACACCAGCGAGGCGTTCGGAGCGATCGTGGCGGAGCCCCGGGAATCCGAGAGCTTCACCTCGCCGTCGATGTCCAGGGTGATGTCATTGAAGAAGAGGCCAATCGCCGGGTCCGGATCCTCGGCGGCCGGATCGAGTCGGATGACCCCATCGGCCTCCATACCCCGCATGGTCCCGGTGAGAGACGCCTCGAGACCGCTGCCCCCCGCCGTGACGTTGAGCGCGACCTGGCCTCCCGACGCGCCCAGGCTCACCGAATACCCTCCCCCGCTGGGTGAATAGGAGACCCCGTCTTCGGTGATCCGGACGGGGCCGCTGCTGGCCAGGACCCCGAAGGCCATACCCTCGGGCTGCTGCGCAGGCTCCGCACCCGCCGGCGCCACTCCGATCGCTCGGCCCCGGGGTCCCGAGGTGAGGGCGTGCTGGAACCGGATGTCGGCCTCGGTCACCGCATCGGAGAAGCGGGCCCACTCCGTGGCCACCTCGACCACATCGCCCCGGTCCTGGATCCCCACGATGTTGAAGATCCCGAGCTGGGGCCAGACCACGA
>SLBA01000163.1 GCA_007126575.1 Gemmatimonadota bacterium
ACCTCGAGATCTGGGGCGACTCCATGGTGATTCCCGGAGAGCCCCAGGGACTGGGCGAGTGGACGGTCGTGGTCCGACGGGTGGCCGAGCGAAGCTACAGGCTGGAGAGCACGGGTCGGGTCACCCGGGGCGGAGTGCTCGCGGGGGCGCAGCGGACCCTCGGGTCGATCGTGCGGAACACGGCCAGTGCATGGGAGGTGGACTACACCCAGCTCGATGACGATGCGGCGCTCAAGACGCAGGGGGCCGTGGAGACGAGGGGGAATGCCCAGATCATCGGCTACGATGAGCCGGTGGATGCCTGGGGCGGCTTCGGTGGGGGCGTGTGCCCCGGGAGCCCTCAGAACAGGCCCGGTGTGATCAACAACGAGGGCGCCACCGTGGACTCGAGGGGCTCGAGCACCATCGCGGGGGACCCCGCCTACGAGCAGGTGCCCTACGAAGACCCCGAGGACTTCATGACCTTTGGAGACGAGGACAATGAGTTCGGGTGGGACGAGATGGTCGCCACGGCGACGCACTCCCTGCCGGGCGGGACCTTCCCCAGTGTCGGCCCCTCGTACAACGACAGCGGGGTCTGCAACTACGGTGATCCGATGAACTGGGGGGAGCCGAATCGCGATCCCGATGCCGAGATCGATGGAATCGCCTACAACTACGCCTCGACCCACTGCTTCAACTACTTTCCGATCATCCACATTGACGGGAACGCCCAGATGGGTGGCGGAGGGGGCGGAGGAGGCCGTGGGCAGGGCATCCTCCTGGTGGACGGAAACCTGAACATGAATGGTGGCTTCGAGTTCTATGGGATGATCCTGGTCCGTGGTCAGATCGAGACGCAGGGCAATGGAAATCGGGTCATCGGATCGATCCGGGCCACGGGTACGGCCGACCTCGAGTCGTCCGACTACGCTGGTGGGTCGATCCTGCGCTACTCGAGCTGCGCGGCCAGCCGCGCCAAGAACAATGCCTTCCAGCCACCCACAGAGGTGTTTCTGGTTCCCGTGGGGAGCCGCTCCTGGATGGACCTGACGGCCGCGGGCTTCTGATCTCCGGCGGACCGGCCCCGGATTCTCGGGAGCGGTCCTGCTTGACAGCGATCGAGGTTCTGTGGTAAGGTGAACCCCATCGGTGGGAAAAATATGTTTCCACCTCACTTCGGAAGAGATTCATGGGCCTTTTCGGGCGTTCAAAGACATCGGTCGGGCTGGATATCGGCAGCGGCTCGGTGAAGATGATCGAGATGGATCACTCGGGAGACCAGCCCGAAGTGCGCCGGATCGCCGTGCGTCCTCTTCTGGCGGATGCGATCGTCGAAGGCGAGGTCATGGACCCCGCTCTCGTCGCCCAGACCGTCCGTAACCTCTGGGAGGACCTGGGGCTCAAGGGAACCGACGTGGTCACCGCGATCGGGGGCCACGACGTGATCGTCAAGAAGATCACGATGGACCGTATGACCGAAGAGGACGCCCGCGAGGTGATCCGCTGGGAAGCCGAGCAGCACGTCCCCTTCGATATCCAGAGCGTGGTGCTCGACTTTCAGATCCTGGACCCCGATGGTACCGATGCCCAGATGGAGGTCCTTCTGGTCGCGGCGAAGCGCGAGCTGGTCGACATGAAGGTGTCGCTCCTGCAGGAGAGCGGGCTGGGCGCGCGCATCATCGATGTGGACGCCTTCGCGCTTCACAACGCGCTCGAGCACAACCACCCCGAGGCGATGGAGGGGATCGTTGCCCTGGTGAACGTCGGCCACGAGATGACCAACGTGAACATCCTCGAGGACGGGGTTCCGATCCTGACACGGGATATTCCCTTCGGCACCCGCCGCATCCGCGAGGATCTGCAGCGGGAGCAGGGCCTGACCTCCGAGGAAGCCGAAGACATCGTCCAGGGGCGGCAACGCTTCCACGACTTCAAGCGCTATGTCGAGGCCGGGGGCGAGGAGGTTGCGGTGGGTGTCGAGCGGGCGGCGGCCTTCCTCATGACACAAGCTGCCGGTGAGGCGCTGGGTCGCATCTTCCTGAGCGGCGGAGGCGCCCGGGTTCCGGGACTTCCCGAAGCGATCGCCGAGCGCATGGGGGTCGAGGTTCACCCGGTCAATCCGTTCGAGCGCGTGCCCGTGAGCCCGGATGCGGCGCTCGGTGTGGAGCTGTCCGAGGTGGCGCCGCTGCTGCTGCTTACCCTGGGCCTCGCCATGAGGACCCCATGAGCCGGAGGAACGACCGTTGATCGAGGTCAATCTTCGCCCCGACACCAAGAAGGGGAGAAAGCGTGGGGGCGGGCGCAGTCGCTCCTTCGCGCTTCCAAAGGTTTCGGGGATTCCCTCGGATCCGTGGATCCTTAGTGCAGGAGGGCTCAGCCTGCTCGCCCTTCTGGTATTCGGATGGTTCTTCCTGGATGTGGCCGGTGAGGCCGAGGAACTGGAAGTGCGGATCGATGCCGCCCAGGCTGACTCCGCTCGATTTGCCGATGTGATCGCGCGTGCCGATGCGTTGACCTCGCAGCGGGATTCGATCGCCGCCCGAGTCGCCGTGATCCAGGAGATCGACGGTGCGCGGTACGTATGGCCGCACCTGATGGACGAGGTCGGCCGTGCAATCCCCGACTACACCTGGATCAACCGGTTCCTCCAGGTGAGCCCGGCCCCGAACCTGGCCTTTCGGGTCCACGGGCAGGCGGCCACCATCTTTGCGCTGACGATCTTTCTCGAGAACCTCGAGGCCTCGCCCTTCATCCGGAATGCCCGGCTGATCTCGGCGGACCAGTCGGTGATTACCCTTGGGGGAGATTCCCAGCGGCTGATCTACAACTTCGTCGTCGAGGCCTCGTACCAGGACCCGCCTCCCGAGCTGCTGAATCGCGAGCCCCTCTTCGGGCCTTCGGTGGCGATTCCCGGTCTCGACGACACGGTACCGTCCGCTGCGACTCCCGGGGAGGAGAGCTGACCGATGGCCCTTCTGCCGACCGACCGTTCCAAGCAGGTTGCACTGCTCGTCTGCATCCTCGCGCTCGCCCTCATCTACGTGTCGTACGAGTACTACTGGACGCCGCAGCGCGCCGAGATCGAGGTGCTCGAAGTCCGGCTCGAGACGCTCGAGGACCAGAACCGCCGGGCCCAGGTGTTGGCCGCGCGCGGCGGTCCCGAGCTCGAGGAGCGGCTCGCCGTCTACGAGCGGCATCTGTCCCGACTCGAGCAACTGATCCCGGCAGGACAGGAAGTGCCGGTGCTGCTGCGCCAGATCGCGTCGGAAGCCCTGCGCACGGGCGTCGATATGGGAGGCATCGATCCGCAGCCGACCGTCGAGGGGGAGTTCTACTCGATGGATGCGTACCAGATGAATGTGATTGGCGAATTTCACGACGTGGGTCGCTTTCTCACCTCGATCGCCTCGCTGGAGCGGATCATCACCCCGGTCGAACTGCTGATCGAGCCGGCGCCGAGTCAGCCCGTCAACCAGCAGATGGAGTCCCCGGTTCGGGCCCGGTTCCGTATCGAGACGTACATCTCCCCTCGAGACGTCGATCCGCTCGACTCCGAGGAGCTCGCAGGAGGAGGCCCATGAGAACCGTACTCGCGGGCGTGATCATCCTGGTGGTGGCCTTTGCGGTTCCCGGAACCGCCGAGGGACAGGATCCGCCCCCACCCCCGCCCGAAGCGGGCGACACGGTCCAGCTCGTCTTCGAGCGCGAGGTCTTCACCTATCCGACCTTTCAGCGACGCAATCCCTTTGCGCCCCTGACGGGCGACGAGTCCGGACCGCGCTTCGAGCAGCTGCGCCTGATGGCGGTGCTCCTTTCGGGCACCCCCGGTCAGTCGATCGCCATGGTCGGGACCGGGTCCGGTGACGGGGCTCGCACCTATCGGGTCCGACAGGGGGATGTGCTCGGGAACATCAGGATCATGCGAATCGACGCTCGGCAGATCGTCGTCGAGGTCGACGAGTTCGGGATTCGCGAGACCCGGACGCTCGAACTGCAGCGTCCGGGGTCCGCGGCGCCCGGCTCGGGTGAGACAGAGGAGCAGGATGTAGACGCGGGCGCTCCGCCCCCGGATACGGCGGGAGACACCGGCGTTGACCCCGATTCCGCGGGGGCGACCGGAACCACAGGGGTGGACCCGGATTCCACGGGCACCACCGACATGAACGGGACTGGAGGCTTGGCATGACGCCCTTTGTCGCAGTTTGGACCGCCATCGTACTGGGGCTTTCCGCCCCCTCCGCCGTCGAGGACCCCGAACGGGGCACTCTGAAGGGGCTTCACCTCGTGCCGGCGGACCAGCGTACGGAGCTCGTGCTCTCGGTCGACGGTGAGGTCAGCTACCGCGACTTCACCATGCAGGGCCCGGATCGCCTCGTTCTCGACCTGATGGGGGCAACGCATGAGCTCTCGTCCGAGAACTACCAGGACCTCTATCGGGGTGGGGTGCGGTCGATCCGCGCCAGTCAGTACGCCGAAGACGTGGTTCGTGTCGTTCTGGATCTCGACGCCCTGGTCGACTACCAGGTGCAGCAGGGAGACGGCTGGATTCGGGTCTCGCTCGAGAACCCCTACGGAGAGGCCTTCGAGCCGTGGAGGCCTCAGGCCGCCGCGACTCCCACGATGCGCCCCACGGCGACCGCCGGGGCCGACAACGGCCCGGAGCCGCTCCAGCCCGCTCCCCAGGCTAGACAGCGGGCCGCCAGCTGGTCGGGCATGGTCTCGAACCAGCCGGCGGAGCGTATGGACGTGTCCTTCATGAACACCCCGATCCGCGAGGTGATCTTCTTCTTTGCGGAGTTCGCCGATCGCTCGATCGTGGTCGGTTCCGGAGTGTCGGGGACGGTCAGCACCGAGATCCGCAATCAGCCCTGGGACGTGGCGCTGCAGGCGATCCTCGACTCCCACGGGCTGGCCGCGCAGGAAGAGGCCTCGGGGATCATTCGGGTCGATGCGCTCAGCGAGCTTCAGGACCGCAGTGAGATGGAGCCGCTCGTGACCCGGCCCTTCCGGATCAGTTATACGAGTGCCGCGGACTTCTCGGGCCCGATCGAGTCCCTGCTCTCCGACCGGGGCCGGGTCGAGGTCCACCGCTCCACGAACTCGCTGGTGGTGACGGACATCCCCCGGGTCCTGGACCAGGTCGAGGACCTGATCGAGGGCATCGACGTGGAGACGCCCGAGATCAGCATCTCGGCCCGGATCATCTTCGTGAACCGGACCGACCTCGAGGAGTTCGGCGTCGTCTACGACCTGAAGGACTCGCGCGGCAACCAGCTCTCGAGCGACCGGCCCCTGCCCACGCAGACGCAGATCTCGCTGGGCGGAAACTCGATCGCGGCGCTGGGCAATGCGAACCAGACGGTCCAGGGCGCCCAGCTGGAGTTCCTCACCTCGCTCGTCCTGGGACGCCACACCCTGCTCACCTTTGTCGACGCCCTTCAGTCGGTCAACCTGACCGACGTGCAGGCCTCGCCCCAGGTGCGCGTGCTCGAAAATCAGACTGCGCGGATCCTGGTCGGTGAGCGTACGCCGATCCCGACGGTCCAGCCGGCGGCGCCGGGGCAGGAGGGACAGGTCGTCTTCCAGCCCCCCACGATTCAGTTCCAGGAGACCGGGATCATCCTCGAGGTGACCCCGCAGGTGACGGCCGGCAACCTGATCTATATGCAGCTGCGGGCCGAGCGCTCCGGGGTCGAGATCGCCGACACGCAGATCGGCTTCATCTTCAATACCCAGGAAGCCGAGACCTTCGTGCTCGTCGAAGACGGCGAAACCGTCGTGATCGGGGGCCTGACGGTGACGGAGCTCACCGAGTTGCGCGCCGGGATCCCCCTGCTCATGAACCTGCCCGTCATGGGACGCTTCTTCCGCCTCACGCGGGAGCAGCGGAATCAGCGGGATCTGATGATTCTGGTCACCCCCCAGATCAACCGGCGCTGAGTCCGGAGCCCCGAGGAGCCAGCCGATGACATCTAGAATCGCTGAAGGCCGCCCGTCTCTGGTCAGGCCCGCCGGCGTCCTCGCGCTCCTGCTCCTGATCGGGCTTGGAGCGTGCGACGGACGAAATCTCTTCCAGCCGGTGACCGAAGCGCCCACCATGGTGGCGCTCACGGCGCCGCCCGCGGCCGACCTGGGCGGGATTCTACCGATCACGGTACGTGCGGTCGGGGTGGCGGCGATGGACTCCATCGTGATCACGATCGAAGGAGCAGGGCTCGACACCGAAATCACCCTCGACGCCGAGGAAAACGAGTTCGACATGCTGCGGAGCATCGAGGTCGAGGTGCCGGTCTCCCCCTCGGACTTCACGGTCCACATCCGGGCCGTCGCCTACGA
>SLBA01000193.1 GCA_007126575.1 Gemmatimonadota bacterium
CGAGTCCGCTTCGGCACAGACAGCACCCACTGCCGCACGGGAAGGTGCGGGATCACCTCGTCGGTCAGGTGGGCCGCCACCTCTGCCATGCGCCGTGCGTTGCCACGAACCACCCCACCCTTCAGCCGGCAGCAGATCCTGCGTGTGGAGGACTGCTCCCTTGGCGATGTGGTTCAGCGTAGCGTGGAGCTTCTGGAGACGGTGCTCGGTGACCAGATCGAGCTCGAGACGAGGTTCGCACCCGAATGCTGGCCGGTGAGGATCGACGCCATCCAGCTGGAGCATGTCCTCATGAACCTGGCGGTGAACGCCCAGGACGCCATGCCCGAAGGTGGGAGACTCGTCTTCGCGACAGAGAACCGTTCGGTATCACTGGAGGAGGCTCAGCAGGACCCGGCGGTGCCCCAGGGAGACTATGCTCAACTCACCGTCCGGGATACGTGAATCGGCATGGACGAGAGTGTTCGGGACCGGCGGAGGGGATGATCACCGGGAGGTAGCGCCTCGTCGGGGAGTGCGAAGTCCCACGTGACCCCGCGATGTGAGAGGTCAGCGAAGGGCGAGGGGTTCCGACGGGCCTCGCGGGCACATCGCCCTTCGCGGCCCGATCACGTCCACCGGGGACCGTCTCACGCCCCCTGATCGATCGAAAGCTCCTGCCTCGAAAACACCAGATCAGTCGGGGCGTCCCCGCTCCCCAGCGGCTGAACCCTTGGAGGTCCCTCCCGCCAGTCGCGGCTGAGATAGTGTCCCTCTCCATAGGGGTTGTCGATCCGGTATCCCCGATACCCGGCATCGAGGAACCGCCCGACGACGTCGTCACGGGTCTCGTCTCCGACCGCGACCAGGAACTCCGTATCACGGGTCTCGAGCAGGAGCCGCTGGGCACTGTCCAGCACATGAAGCTCCCCACCCTCGACATCGATCTTGACCCGGCGGGGCTCGATACCTCCCAGCCCTCCAGTTCCAGCGACGGAAGGCTCGCACAACCTGACTTGTCCGAAACCCCGGAGGCGTCCATCGGATCCGACCACCCGGCGGCAGGGGACCACGAGGGCGAGCCATCTGGCATCGGGAGACGGCGTGAGTGTCCGGCGCGAGGGCCCAGGGAAGGAGGAGGCACCAAGGAAGCCGTCACCGGGGACAGGTCTCGATCAGCACCTGCGGGATCCACGCCGGAAAATGGAGATCCTCGTCCAGCAGGGCCTGGTTGACCTCGAGCTCGGCTCCATCGATTTCATGGTCTCTCCCGCCAATGTGGAGATGATCGAAATCTACCGCAGCGTGGCTCAGCTTCCGGGCGCGTTCGTCCGAAGCGCTCTAACGGACCACGGGGTCTACCTGGCTGGACAATTCGTATTCTATCTGGTCTACGGCTCGCTGCTTGGGACCCTCGCAGGCCTGATCAGTGGAGGCGCGATCATCGAATCAGTACCAGTAGATGGAGAGCCGGCAGTGACACGGGGATGATTCTTCCGCCGAGGCTCGTGCCCAGCCGCTCGGTATTGACAAGCACATCCGCTCGTTCAGCCCCACCCGTGAGAGGGATGAGGAATACGAACTGGAGGGCGGCCCATGATCCGGCGATTGCCGCACCCAGGAGGATAGCGGCGCGAGCGTTCTCAAGTGTGAACCCAGCATCGACCATACGACACCGTGCGATTCGCAACCATTCCGACGAATAGAGCTGCGACTCAACGCCCTCGGGAGGGATGCTGCTCAGGTGCGAGCTGATCTGGATCGGTCAGAGGGTTCAATCGGGAGCTCCGGAGAAGAAGGGACTCCCCGCTCTGCGGATCGCCGGCCCATCCTGTTTCAGGCCCTCCCCCGTGCCGTTGCACGAGCCGCGCCGCTTCGGTAGGTTCGGAAAGGCTGCAACGTTGAACGAACAACTGCACTGAGGGACGCCGATGCATCTGGGGATGACGCTTTCGAGACGACGGTCCACCCTTGACACGACCGGAGAACGCAGCCGCGTCCTGCTCGGCCTGATCTGGGTGGCGGCCACCGTTCTGCTGTTCCCGACGGCGTCAGGGGCACAGCTCCCCGAGTACATGCTCGAACCGACGGTAGGGATTGGAAGCGTAGACCACCCCGAGTCGGCCTTGGACATCGTGACGGTCCTTGCTTTGGCTCCTGATGGACGGCTCGCGATCGCTCAGCCGAATGAGGCCAGCATCTGGATCTTCTCTCCGTCTGGAGAACGCTTGCGGGTCCTCGGGGGCAGGGGCGAGGGTCCCGGCGAGTTCCAGGCCATATCGGCGATGGGGTGGCGCGGCGACACCCTTTGGGCCGCGGACGGTCGGTTGTTCCGGGTGACCTTCCTGGACCCGGAGGATGGGGCGCCCACCGTCGTGGGGGGGGCGCATCGCCAAGCAGAGGGGGTGATCCGCGCTCCCCTCCCCGCGAGGGACGACCTATGGGTCCTGTACCGGCGGTGGAACCTCGACCCGGAGCTGAGGACGTACCGCGAAGAGATCTGGTCCGCAGACGAGAATTGGCAGCCCCTTGAGCGGTTGGGGATGCTACCCGAAGGCCCCGACGGGTTCAGGATCCAGCTTCCAGGGGTCCAGGGTCCCGCGCGCCGGACTCACCCTCTGGGCCAGCATCCACTTTTCGCCGTAGCCCCCGATGCGTCCACCCTTACGACCGTGCGTCGCGAGGTCCAGCGAGACGGTTACGTCGTGACCCGGATCGGGGTCGAGGGCGACACCGTCTTTCACCGTGAACATACGGTGAACCTCGAATCGGTTTCTGCAGGCACCCAGAGCGCGATCCTCGAGCAGTATGTCTCCATCGAGGCGCTTCAGCGTCTGGCACCCTCCACCGCGGCGCTGCATGGGGCTGTCGAGTCGGCTCTGGATCTTCCTGGCGTGCACCCGGCCGTGACCAAGGTTGTGGTGGGATTGGATGGGAGAACATGGCTGAGAGGCCCGGATGACCGGAGCGGGACCGTGCGCTGGACGGTCCTCGACCCGACAGGCGAGCCCCTGTTCACCGTGCGCACCGCTCGCGAACTCGGGATGTTCCAGGGCGAGATCGAGACGCAGAACCTGGTGCGGATGGCTGCGGACGAGGCAGGAGTGTGGGCCGTGGTGCAGGACGAGCTGGAGGTGCCGTACGTGGTTCGCTACGAACTGCGGCCCGAATCCAGCGGAGGCAAGTGACGCCGGAGCGCGAAGGGCCAACCTGGTCAACGGCCGGTGTCGTTCTTGAGCGGGTTCGTTCGGACGCGAAGGCCGTGTCCGATTCCGATCACTTCACCGGGGGCAAAAAGCGCATCGCATAACCGGCGCCTTTCCGGCTCCGGGCCCTGGAAGGACCTCCCTACCGACCTCCCTGTGTGTCACGCCCCGTGCCGTTGCACGAGCCGCGCCGCTTCGGCAGGTTCGGAAAGGCTGCAACGAATCGGGACCCTCGTTGAAGGACAGGAGTCCCCGGGAGGCGAATCAGGATGAAGCTACGAACGAAACGACCTCGACTCCGGATCCGGAAGACCTCGGGTCTCCTGGGGCAGGCGAGAACCATCTTCGCAGCGGCGATGGGCGCCACGATCCTGATCTGGGGCATGGGCCCATCGATGGGGCAGCGCCGAGCCCGCCCCTTCCGACCCCGCCGTGGTCACCGGAACGGTGATGGATTCCACGCGCATGGCCCCGCTCGAGGGTGCCGAGATTCGGCTCGTGGGCACCGATCACACGGTCGTGTCGGATGCCGACGGCTCTTACCGCATGGAGGTCGCGAGTCCCGGTCGGCATGAACTGCGACTGAGCCATCCGCGGCTGCTGGAGCTGGGGGTGGATTCCCTCCCGTCCTGGGAGGTCGTCGTGGCATCCGGAGACGTCCACACCCGGGACCTTGCGATTCCGGGCTGGGGCACCCTGGGCATCTGGCAATGCGGGCGAACGCCGGGGGAGTCGGGTCTTGGAGTGATCAGCGGGGTCGTGGTTTCGGCGGGGACACGCGACGGGCTCGAAGGGGTGACCGTGCAGGTGGCGCATGATCCGGTGCCGGAGGAGCGTCGCGACGCGCAACGACAGGATGAGCGGTGGGAGGTGAGCACCGGGCCGGAGGGCCGCTTTGTGGTTTGCGATCTGCCGGTGGACGTCTCGCTGCAAGCAACGGTGTCGGTGGCGGGCATCGAGACCGGCACGCAGGAGTTGCGTCTGACCTCGGATGACGCCGAGGAGATCACCCTGCAGGTGGGCACGGGTGAAGCGGGCGTGCTCCGGGGGACGGTGGAGCGGGGAGAGGACGGCGAGCCGATCGAGGCGGCCCAGGTCCGGGTGCGGGGTCCGGAAGGCCTCTCCGAACTTGTGGTGACCGATCGAGCGGGGGGCTTCATCCTGCCGGAGGTCCCCTCGGGAGCGTATGAGGTCGAGGTGGCACACCTGGCCTATCGGGATCTGGACGAGCCCCTGACTTTCGACGTCGTGGGCGGCCAGATGACGAATGTGACGGTGCGTCTGCTCCGGGACGCCATCGCGCTCGAACCCATCGAGGTCGAAGTGGAAGCCCGCCGGCCGACGTGGGGCCCCCTCGTCGAGATCTACGACCGGAGGGAGCGCTTCGAGCGCCTGGGACTCGGGAACTTCATCGGACGAGATGTCCTCGATGGGCCCGGGTCCCACAGGCTGAGCAGGGTGGTCGCGGCCCGGACCCCCGGGGTACGGCTGGTTTCCGGGCCAGGGCAGGTGTCCGCGGGTTCCCTTCGAATCCACCGCGTCAATGACTGCGAACCTTCGATCTACGTGGACGGGGTTCGGACCCGGATAGAGGTCGACTTCTTCTCGCCCCACCAGATCGAGATGATCGAGATCTACCGTGGCGTCTCGCAGCTTCCGGGAGAGATGGCCGACAATCAGGCCCGTCGCTGCGGCGCCATCGGGATCTGGACGCGTCGAGGGCATTGATTCGACTCCTGCCGGTGCATGCTTCCACCCCTGGCGCCTGAGTCTCCGAAGTCGAAGGTTGAAGGCAGGACTCGGTCTGGTCACCGGGTTGCCCTCGCTCTTCCAACTGGAGATCATCGTATGCTTCGAGTCTTCGCGCTGTTCCTGCTGGTCACGGCTCCCCTGGTGTCTGCGTGCGAGCCGAGCGATGCGGCGCCCGTGGAAGCCCTCCCCGAAACGGAATGGGTGAGCGCAGATGGCCAGGTGACGTGGGATCGATACCATACGAATGCCGAGACCATCGAGATCATGCGGGCGTTCGAGGCGATGTATCCGGATCTGGCCCGGGTGTTCTCGATCGGCGAGAGCCTTTTCGGTCAGGAGCTCATGGTGGTCGAGATCACCAACTCCGAGACGGGCCCGGCGGCCGAGAAGCCGGCGCTGTACCTGGATGGGGGGATCCATGCGCAGGAGCTGACGTCCTCCGAGGTGGCGCTGTATGCGATGGCTCACCTGCTGAACGGCTACGGGAGCGATCCGCAGGTGACGGAGCTTCTGGACACCCGGGCCTTCTACATCCGGCCGAAGTTCAATCCCGACGGATCGGACCTGGTGCTCAACGAGGACCAGTGGCTGCGCAGCACCCCCCGGCCCGTCGACGAGAATGGGGACGGGATTCCCGACTCCGACCCCCCCGAGGACCTGGACGGGGACGGGCGGATCCTGCAGATGCTGATTCCGGACCCCGAGGGAAACAGGGTGCGGGATGCCGATGACCCGAGGATCGTGCGGGCGCGACAGGCAGACGACGAGGGGCCCTTCTACCGCCAGGTGCGCGAGGGGCGGGATCTGAACGGGGACGGGGTGATCAACTCCGACGGGATCGGGGGGATGGACATGAACCGCAACTTTCCCTACAACTGGGCGCCGCTCCACCAGCAGCCGGGATCGTACAACTTCCCCCTTTCGGAGCCCGAGACCTGGGCGGCCGCGAACTTCGTGAACGACCACCCCAACATCACGCAGATCGTGCATGGGCATACCTCGGGTGGGTTCATCTACCGGCTCCCGTCGGCCTCGAACCCCGAGGAGTTCGACGAGACCGACCTGGCGCTGATCGAGGAGCTCGGGGCCTTCTATACCGAAGACACGGGGCGCCCGGTGCGGCCCAGCGCCACCCATCCGGTGGATCATCGCTACGGGACCTTCATCTCCTTCGGCTACGACACCTACGGGATCGTGGGCTGGGTGCCCGAGTACTGGCCGGGCCCCTCGTCGTGGGTGCCCGACTACGAGGGGGACGACGCGGTGACCGAGGCCGACTGGCACCGGGCCAACGACGAGGAGTTCGACGGCCGCTACTTCACCGACTGGACCCCGTTCGATCATCCCGACCTCGGCGAGGTGCTGATCGGAGGCTGGCACACCAAGTACTGGAATCAGAATCCGCCCATGGAGCTGCTCGAAGAGGAGCTGCGCGCCCAGATCCCCTGGATCCTGCATCTGGCCGAACAGTCGCCGCGCATCCAGATCGACGAGCCGGTGGTGACGGCGCTGGGCGAAGATCGCTACCGGGTGGCGGTCACCGTCACCAACGAGGGATACCAGGCGACCCATCTCACCCAGCGGGGGGCCGAGGGCCGCGAGGTCGACGGCGAGATCCGCGACCCGATCATCCGTCCGATCCTGGCGATCCTCGAGGGCGAGGGGATTCGCGTGGAGGACGGAAACGGGCGAACCCCTATCGGGCACCTGGCCGGCACCAACCCCCACACCGATGCGGTGACCGACCGGAGTCGCACCGTGGAGTGGATCGTCGTGCGCGAGGGGCCGGTTGCCGAGCTGCAGATCACCGTCGATGCGGCGAAGGGGGGCGTGGCTCGCAGCGGCAGGGTGCCGCTGCCGGAGTGAGGGCGGCTTCTACCGGCGGTTGGCCCGGAGCGAAAGGGTCAGGGTGAACCGGGCGACGGGGTCCTCCGGGTCGATCGTGGGGCAGGTGACCACGACCGACGCCGGGCGGTTCACCCGTTCACCGGTCTCGAGGGCCTCGTCGAACATGGCGTCGATCATCGCGCCGTCGCGGAGGTGAAGTGAGCCGCGGCCTCGGCCCGTTTCAGGAATTCACCCTGCACGTCCTTGAAGGCGAAGTGGACCCGCAGCCCCCGCTCCCTCGCCTTGGTGAAGACCAGAAAGCCCCCCGCCAGGTCCGCCCCGATCGCGAGGGCGCCGAAGTACAGGCTCCCCAGGTGATTCTTCGTGCGTCGGCTCCGCCGGATGCGCACCTCGATCAGCTCGGAGTCCATGCGCACGATCTTCGGGCGACAGTATGCGATCAGGGGGATGTGGCGCAGGCTGAAGAGCTTGAGCGCAAGGTTGGCGCGCCAGAGCGAAGGGGCCATGGGAGGTCTCCCCGGGGTCAGTCCCGGAAGCTCGCGATCTCGTCCAGGGGCTTCTTGCGCCCCGCGGCTTCGGGGACGCGTGCGTCCGGGGCCGGGTACCCGGCCACCAGGAGAAGGAAGGGGCGCTCGTTGTCGGGGCGACCCAGGAGGTCGTTCAGAAAGCCCATCGGGCTGGGCGTGTGGGTCAGGGTGGCGAGCCCCGCGTGGTGCAGGGCCGTGATCAGGATCCCCGTGGCGATCCCGACGGACTCGGTCACGTAGTAGTGCTTGATCCGGCTCCCGTCCGGTCGGATCCCGTACCGCTGCTCGAAGATCGCGATCAGGTAGGGGGCGTGCTCCAGGAAGGGCTTTTCGGGGTCGGTGCCGAGGGGGGCCAGTGCCTCGAGCCACTCGCGGGGGGCGCGGCGCTCGTAAAACTCCTGTTCCTCGGCTTCGGCGGCCCGGCGAATCTCGGCCTTGAGCCCGGGGTTGGCCACCACCGCAAAGTGCCAGGGCTGCAGATTCGCTCCGTTCGGGGCGGTGCCCGCCGCGCGCAGGGCGTGCTCGATCACCTCGCGAGGCACGGGTCGGTCCGAGAACTCCCGAACGGTGCGGCGGCGCGCCACCTCCGCGTGAAAGTCCACGGCCCGGCGGATCATCTCGTCGGGGGGATATTCACGGTAGCTCTCGAGGGGCGCGAGTTGCGGCCCGGTGTCGCTCTCGTCTACTCCCACGTGTCTCCCACCCTCGGGTCTCCCATGCCATGGGAAGGTCGGCCGTCGTTGCGATTGGAGCGGCAAGGTAGAGCGGGCCGTGGGGCCGGGGCAAGCGGGTTGGGGATGCCCTTCAGCGGTCTCCCCAGAGCTCGAAGATCCACTGGGCGATCTCGGTGTTGTCGATATACGGGCCCCGGACCGGGTCGTTGCGCCCTTCGGCGTAGGCGTGGAATCCCTCGGCCCCGGCTCCCCGTGCGAAGAGTGGGACGAGCTGGTTGGTGTGGTAGGTGTGATACCACTCGAAGCCCGGAAGGGAATCCGGGCCGCGGTTCTCGAGCGGCTGCCAGTCGGGGTTGGATCCGGGTCCCCAAAGGTGCCCCGTCTCGTGGTCGGAGGTCACTATGACCAGGGTCTCGTCCCAGCTCGATTCCGCCTCGATCCAGTCGATCACCACCTGGACCGCGTCCTCGACGAAGTGGATCTCCTCGATCGCACGCCCCAGCAGGTTCCAGTGGCCGCCCCAGTCGTGCGCGCCTCCCTCGATCATCACGAAAAACCCTTCGTCGGATGCGTTGTGGAGGACGTTGAGGGCGCCGGCGGTCATCTCGGCCAGCGAGGGGACGTTCTCGTTCAGCGGGGTCTCGAAGGGCCGCTCGAGCGGATCGACCCGCCCCGGGGGGCCCTCGCGGTGCGAGCGGGCGAGGGGTGTGGGATCGCGGTTGAACTGATCGGCGGTCGTGGAGTGCGGGATCCCGAGGAGGCGGTCCGGGGTCGGGCCCGAGGCCAGCGCCCGGAAGTCCTCGAGCTCCTCGATCAGGGTCCAGGAGGACTCCTCACCACCGACCTGCTCCCACACGTCCTCGGAAATCCAGAAGTAGCGCGGTTCCTCGCGAGGCTGACCGTCGTCGTCGAAGTACGGGTGCCCGGTGCCCATGATCACCGTCGCGTCGCTCTCCAGAAGCATGGCGCGTGCGATCTCGTGGTAGTTGGTTCGCGATTCGTTGTGCACCAGGAAGCCAGCGGGCGTCGCGTGGTTCAGCGGTACGTTGGTGACGATGCCGGTCGCCTTGCCGAGCTCGCGCGCACGATTGGCCAGGTGGACTACGGGCTCGCCGTTCGCATCGAGTCCCACGGCGGGGTCGATCGCCTTGACCCCGGAAGAAAGCGAGGTCGCCGAGGCTGCGGAGCCCGTCACCTCGGCCGGCTCCCCCTCGGTCCCGATGACCGATTCGAAGTCCGCCCACGCCTCCTGCGGATCGTACTGGCCGAGCGCGGTGTGCGTGCTGACCCCGAGCTGGACGGGAAACCGCTCGAAGGCCCAGGTGGGGTCAGACGGCTCACCGACCGGAGCAACGTCACCCGGAGGGCCTCCGACCTGGTAGCGGGCGCTGCCCCGTGCGAACATGCTCGCCGCGTCGATCTGGTTGTAGCCCATCCCGTCCACCACGAAGAAGATCACGTTCTTCGGGGGGGCGGTGGCTTCGGCTTCGTCGTCGACTCCCGCCTGAGGCTGGCACGCCGCCACCCAGAGCAGCAGGGCGAGGGTGGCCAGGATCGAGCTGATGCGGCGGCCGAAGCGGGCGAGGTCAGGGCTCGGCGGATCCTGGATCAGCCGACGGGTGGCGACGATGATTGACGAAGGCACGACGGACTCCCGGACAACGTTGGGGGACCTGGGCGCTCCTGACCATCCGGGCGCCGGTCCCACGATATGGGTGATTGTACGGCGAGGATAACCCCCCGGGCGTCCGTATACAATATGCTGATCCTCGCCGTGCTATTTCTCGATGAAGCGCTCGATCGGCTGCATGCGAGTGAAGGGGAAGCCGTCGCCACACCCGACCCGCGGTGCATCCCGGTCCGAGGTCGGCACTCCTCTGGCCTCGGCGGCCGATGTCGCCGTCCACACGGCCATGCAGTATCCCCAGGCCCAGGACTCCGGACCCTCCGGCGTCTCCCCGGTGCGGTCGAAGAGCACCCAGTCGATCCGCAGCCATTCCCGGACCGGGTCGGAGCCCGCCGAGTCCCTCTCCGAAGTCAACAGGAGAAACCGCTCATCCGGGTGCCACGCCTCGATCCGGTACCGGCTGGATCCATGCGTCCAGGTGGTGTCCGTGATCTCGTACAGGGCGCCGTAGTCGTCCTCGAACGTTCCGAGGACGATGGCTGGTGGTGTCGCATCCGCCTGGCCGGCCACCTCAGCGGCCATCCCCGGCAGGAGTAGCAGCAGGATCGAGAAAACGAGAGGTCTGGGCATCGGGACGCTGGACCGGTCAATGCAAGTGACGGGGGACGAGCGGTCCTCTTCCGCCGGGCATCCACTTCACAGCCCGGCGTCCGAGGCCACCCGGAGCGCTTCGGCTACCGATCCGTCTCCCACCAGAAGGGCTCGCGCTCGCGCGGGTGATTCCCCACCTCGTCCATGGTGCGGGCGTCGAAGAGGCGTCCGTTGATCATCGTCCACCGGATGTGCTCGGTGTTCGCCAGATCCTCGAGCGGGTTCTCTTCCAGCACGATCAGATCGGCGAGCTTGCCTACCTCCAGCGAGCCGATCTCGTGATCGAGCCCCAGGTAGGTGGCCCCGTTGATCGTCGCTACGCGGAGGGCTTCCAGGGGGGTCATCCCTCCGAGGCCGAAGGACCGCAGCTCCCAGTGCGCGTCGATCCCGTTGCGCTGACCGTGGGCGCCCAGGTTGACCAGGACGCCCTGACGGAGCAGGTCACGCGCCACCTCGGCGGTTCGGATGTGACCCCACTCGTTGTCGGGCACCGAGGTCACCCGCCGGGAGCGGGCCTCGATCTGGAGGGGGGGGGTGAAGCCCTGCAGGCGCTCGTTCTCCCAGACGTCGTCGTGGTAGTAGAAGTAGTTCTCTCCGTAAAGGGGGCCGAAGGCCACCACCAGGGTCGGCGTGTACCCCGCGTCGCTTCCGCCCCAGAACTGGAGGACGTCGTCGTAGACGGCCTCGAGGGGGAGAGAGTGCTCGATCCCGGTGTGCCCGTCCTGGATCATGTTCATGTTGTGCTGGAAGAGAGCGCCGCCCTCGAGTACCACCAGCACGTCCTGCTCGCGCGCCGCCTCGAGGACCTGCTGCCGCTGGTCCCGCCGGGGCTGGTTGTAGCTCTTCACGGTGAAGGCGCCGACCGAACTGAGCCGGCTGATGTGCGTGCGGGCGTCGTCGAGGTTGTTCACCTCGGCGGTGCTCCCCGACATCGCCCCGTACAGGATCGTGCCGGTCGAGAAGATTCGGGGAGAGACGACCGCACCCGCCCGCGCCATCTCGCTTGCGGCGAAGATCTGCTGGGTGCTGGCCGACGGGTTGTGGATCGTGGTGACCCCGAAGGCCAGGGTGGCGTAGTTCGCGCGGTTCTGACGGGGGATGATGGGCCCGCTCCCCTGTCCTCCGTGCTGGTGGGCGTCGATCAGGCCGGGCATGATCGTGTGACCGGCCGCGTCGACCCGATGGGCGTCGGCCGGAATCTCGACCTCACCCGCCGCACCCACCGCGACGATCCGGTTGCCGTCGACAACCAGGGTGCCGTTTTCGATCACCTGGTCGCCCTGCATCGTGATGATCCGGGCGCCCTCGAAGGCGACCACACCCTCGGGGCGGTCGGCCGCGTGCGTGAAGCTCAGGTCGATGCCCTCGGTCACCGGCAGGTCGACCAGATCCTCGCGTGACTCGTCGGCCCACTCGAAGGCTCCCGACACCTCGAGGCCGAAAAGCTCGGGGCCGAGCGCCCAGTGGATCTGCTCACTGTCGCCGGACCAGTGCAGGAAGTCGCCGGCGTTCTCGGTCACCTGGCGCTGCGGGACCGCGCGGCTTCCCGGGCTCAGGCTCACATTGCTTCCCGTGGGGACGAAGGGCCGGATGTACGCCTGGAACCGGTGCTTCCAGAACACCCACTCGTCGTTGGGTGCCACGCGAATGTCCGAAACGTACTGCCCGGACAGGTGCTGGCGCTCGTCGTGTCCGTCGAGCCCGATGCTCAGAAGCGAGCTGCCGCGCGTGAAGTAGACCCGGTCGCTGCGCTGCCCGAAGTGAAAGCTGGAGCCCCCGCCCATCTTGAGCTCCTGCGGCTCGCCTCCCTGGACCGGCACGGTGTAGACCCCGGTGTCGTTCGAGTAGTACGGCGAGACCAGCCCACCCCCCGACACCCGCCGATACAGGAGCGTCGATCCGTCCGGAGTGAAGATCGGCTCCCGGTAGTGGCCCGGGCCATCGACGACCACGCGGCCCTCGACCGCCCCCGACGCCGACACCACCCGCACCGTCGAGAGCTCCTGGTCGTTCCAGGCCGTGTACGCCACGGACTGACCGTCACGCGACCATGCCGGCTCGAGCTCGAAGTGATCCGTCTGCGTGGTCAGTCGCTGCGGCTCTCCGTCGGGAAGGTCACGCACCCACAGGTATCCCAGCGCCTGGAAGAGAACCCGGTCGCCGTTCGGCGAGACGGTGACCCAGCGGGGCATGCGGACCTGGAACTCGTCCGGCTGCATGTCGACGCGGACCCGCTGCGCCTCGGCCATCCGGCGGGTGGTCTGCACATGGAAGGGGATCTCGGTGACCTCTTCGGACTCCACATCGATCCGGTGAATCCCGCCCTTGGCCCAGAAGACGATCGACTCCCCATCCGGGGTCCAGGCCATGGTCGGGTACACCCCGTGGATCGCCCAGATCTCCTGCAGGTCACGGTCGAGCCCGTCGTAGATGGGCCACTCGCGCCCCGACTCCAGGTCGCGCAGGTAGAGCGTCGACTGGTAGCGGACCCTCTTGATGAAGGCGAGGGTGGTGCCGTCGGGCGAAGGGGTCGGCCGGATCGCCCCTCCCGGGCCCCCGGTCACCGTAGTTGTGTTTCCGGTCTCGCGGTCCAGCCGGCGGACGGCGTAGATCCCCGTGTTGGGGTCCTTGTTGTACTGGAAGGTCGAGCCGCCGGTCACGTCCTGCGAGTAATAGAGATACCGGCCGTCGGGCGAGAAGATCGGCTCGTTCACGTCCTGCTGGTCGTTCGGACGCTCGGTGAGCTGCAGCCCCGACGTGCCCCCGTCGCGGTGGTACAGCCACATCTCGCCGGCACCGAGCGAGCGGGCGCTCGTGAAGTGCTTGCGGGCCACGATGTACTCGGAATCCGGGGTCCATGCCGGCCCGTTCAGGAGCCGGAAGCTCTCGTTCGAGACCTGTCGGGGATTCGATCCGTCGCGGTCCATCACCCAGATGTTGTCGCCCCCGGCGCGATCACTCGTGAAGGCGATCCAGCGGCCGTCGGGCGAGAAGCGGGGCTGCATGTTCCACGCCATGCCCTCGGTGAGCTGGGTGGCCGTGCCTCCCTCGATCGGGATCACGTAGATGTCGCCCAGCATGTCGAAGGCGATCTCGCTCCCGTCGGGGCTCACGTCGACACTCATCCATGTCCCCTCCCGCGTGTCGATCTCGATCTCGTAGGTCGGGAACGGGGGATCGTTCACGTCCCAGTCCTGCGCCTCGAGAAGGTCGGCGGGCAGGAAGAGAAGGCCCGCCAGTGCGAAAGTCGCGAGTGGGAGCGTCAGGCTGGAGCGTTCGGGGCGCATGGTGTGGGTACTGGGCATGGCGTCGCAATTCGGCTGACGGGCGGCATTCACCACCCGGGAGGGACAGGATTGTGTCGGGAAACCTCCACCTTAAAGAAAACGGGCGGGTACCGCCAGTCTCCACTGCCCCCGCGCGGCGGGTCGTCGCTCGGGCGGACTCAAGGGCCAACGAACGAGCGGCCTCATGGCTTGAAGTTCGGCAGACGCGGGGCCAGCTCCTCGTCTGCCTCCAGGAGTGCCTGCCGAATGAGGGGGAGGGTCCTTCTCATCCATTGGATGGCGGAGGTCCGGTCCTCCTCGTCGGCCAACACCGGGTCGTAGACCGACCCGGCTCGAAGGCTGCGTATCTCGGACGAGTCGACCACGAGGTCGTCGAGTCTCGCTCCGCCGAGCTCCTGTGCGACGAAGAACGTGCGCTCATGGTGGCCTCCCCCACCCTGCGTCTTCAGGCCGTAGGCCAGGAGAAGGCAGAGGGCCGCGTTGAGGCCAGCCGTGTAGGCGGACTGGATGGTCCCTTCCAGGGAGATGCCGGGGAGCTCGGCATCGCTCGCATTCGCAAGCGCCTTCTGCCAGACCTGCGCAACGTCGGCCGGGGTCACTTCAATGCGGCCGAGGGCTCGGTCTGCCAGGAGCCTCTCAACCCGGGCAGGCAGGGCGGATTCGTCTGACCTTGACCCTTGGGGACCTCCCGCGGGTGTCGTCACACCGAAGCCCCCGGTTCAGGTGGATCCGCGGTCATGGAGATCGCCCTCTCGATGACCTCTCCGTTCCCTCGAACAACGCGCTTCGGCCCTGCCAGGCTGGCCCGGAGGAAAGACACCCCGGCACCGCTGGTGTCACCCAGCCTGCGCTCGAGCTCCTCTCTTGTGTAGCGTACAGGAGAAACGTCCTTTCTCAGGGCCAGGCTGAGCTCGGAAAGCCGTTCAAAGAGCACCTTCTTGTCCAGACCCGGCGTTGTGATCAGGAAGATGTCGATATCGCTTTTTTCCGTATGGGTCCCGGTGGCGACGGAGCCGAAAACGAATGCCGACTCGATCCCGTCCACGTCGACGAGCGCGGCGCGGACACAAGCGACTGGGTCAGGAGACTGCCGGATGAGCGACCGAACGGCATCCCAGACGGGAGCCCCCGGGCATGCGCGGTGTCGAACGAGACCTCCATCCTCGATGCGTTCGATCGCGCCGAGCTTCACCAGGCGTGCGAGTTCGCGCTGTACGGAACGAGCGCCCAGGTTGAGGATGCGCTGGATCTCCCTGACGTGGGGTGCCGCATCAGGACGCATGAGGAAGAAGCGGAGAATCTGGGCGCGGGCCGGTGATGCTCCGAATAGGTCGAGGTCGTCTGCCCAGGCTGTGCTTGGGTACTCTGTCGCCTGCGTTCTCATGTCCTAAAAAGTAGCACGGCGTCAGGCTCAATGGAAGGACAGCTGTTTTCACCTCGCGTTCCTCCATCATCTGCGAGGTGGATCGTCTTTACGCTCGCGCCAGACCTCGCACCGGAACGACCCGCGTTGCTCAGTTCGGATGCAGTTCGTACCAGTCGATGGCGCGTATGGGAAGTCCCTCCGCGTCGACCTTGGCCCGCTCGAGCAGGACCACGAGCAGGGTTCCGAGGAGGTCGAACCCGTAGGCTCGGCCCCTGACTTCAACGCTCCCGAGCCACTCCTGGTCCTGGTACACGTCCAGGTACGAGGATGCATCCCGGTCGCGCAGTGTCAGCAACCACAACCGGTCCTCATCGTCATACCGCATCTGGTTCCCGAGGTGCATGTAGCGCTTCGGCTCCTCCGAGTACCTCCGGACCTCCGCCTCCCCCGGCGTACTGCCCAGGAACTGCCGGCTGCGGTACTCCTCGATGTCGCGGGGCCCGGGGTACTCCTCCCGGTATCCCTCCGCTGGAAAGGTTCGGAGGACCCGTCCATCTTGCGTGTAATCCACGAAGTCGTGGTTCCCCGTGAGGAAGGTGATCACTCCGGACGATGATCGGGCCCCACCTGCGAGGCCCCGCTCCGAGACGGTGCGTACGCCGACCTCGCTGGGGTGTGGCAGATCTGTGTCCCAGACGATCTCCTGCGTCCGAAGATGCACCGTGGCAATCGGAACTCCCGCAAACTGTTCCCCGAGGGCTGTCCTCGCGTACCTGCCGGTCACGGTGGAATCGAAGGCGGCGACCGGGTTCAGCAGGAAGGGCGTGGGCGAAGTCAGCAGCACCCGACCATTCGGATCGAACACGGTGACGCGAGCCAAGGCCCCGTCGAAGACCCCCACCGCCCCATCCGGTCCCCGCAGAACGTGAAGGGCGGAGCGAAACTCGCCGGGTCCTTCACCGTCCTGGCCCAGCGTGATCGTCTCATTCCAGGAGCGGTCCCCGCACACGACCTGGGTCTCGTACGAGTGGATCATGCAGACCCGGTTGGAATCGATGAGCGCAATCGAACTGTTCTCCGAGTAGGGTACCGGCTCTGAGGTCCCGATGAGGCTCAGCTCGGGCAATGCGGGGCGTGGGTTCTCTGCCGGACCGCAACCGATCGCCACCATCGAGATGACGATCAGGCTCGATCCGACCATTCTGACATTCGTTCGCAATGCGTTCACTCTGGAACACTCGACATCACAGCCTCCGTGCCTCGAGATGAGCTGGCCGACGGATCCGCGTGCGCACGATCCGTCCGGAAGGACCCTCCAATCAACCCTCGACGGGACTCCGAGGCCTCCTCCTCCACCACGACACGAAAGCCGGTCAGTCCCCAGGGGCCGCCGAGGGGATCGGAGGTCCCGGGCCTGTGGGTCCGGAGCCAGAGGAGGTCGTTACGCACAACGACGAGAATCGTTGTTCGGGCTGCACCCACTGTACCACTCGCCTCCCGAACAGGCAAATGCCCTCCTCCCCGGCCCTGCGCCGCGTTTCGAGACCCTTGCCGAATCACGTTTCATCACTGCACTATGATCCAAGTTGGGTCCGCTTCCACGGGGGTGAAGCGACCCGGGTCCCGTGCTGGAGACACGACCATGCGCCCTCGCCCGTTCCGCTCGTTCCGGGAAGTTCGCCGCCGCTCCTTCTGCATTCCCCTGCTCCTCGTCGCGCTCCTCTTCTTCCCGCCCGGTTGCGGGTCCGACTCCGGCGGGGTGACCGACCCGAATGGGGATGGGCCCGACCCCGCGATCGCCCTTTCGGTCTCGCCGACGAGCGGGACGGTCGAGGCCAGAAGCACCCTCTCGGTCTCGGCCACCGTGACCCGCTCCGGTGGGTATGAGGGAGGCGTGACGGTCGAGGTCCTCGCGCTTCCCTCGGGGGTGACCGCCTCGGTGACCGGTGGCGGAACCGGGACGACGGCGAGTTTCGGGATCGAGCTCGCGGTGGCCGCATCGGCCGCAGCGGGAAGCCACGAGCTCACCGTGCGGGCCACCGGAACGGGGGTTGCTGCCGTCACCCGAACCTTCGCGCTGACGGTGACCGAACCCGACCAGGGCGGGGACCCGGCCGATGTGTCCCTCGACTTCAGCGCTTGTCGCGCAGTCGATCAGCCGATCTGGGTCGGCTACAAGGACGGGTCGGCGGGCTGGGAGCAGGTGACCGGCTCCGGCCCCGTCTGGACCTTCGAGATCACCGCCGACGAGGTGGCCTACGCCTGGGTGTCGGACGATGGATTGATCATGACACAGGTCACCCACCTGACCCGCGAAGAGCTCCTGGCCGTGCAGCCGCTTCGGATTTGCGCGCCCGCCCGGGGTGAAGCGGTCATGACCGGCACGGTGAGCGGACTTGACTCCACCGACATCGCGATGGTCTCGATGGGGTCAGGATCGGGAGTCGCCACCGGAGCGGCCCCGCAGCTCGAGGTGACCATGCTCACCGAAGTCGAGGTCGATCTCATCGCGGCCCGAGTCGACCCGACGGTCGGGATGCTCCCGGACCGGCTCCTGATCCGCAGGGATGTGGAGGTGGTTGATGGCGGGAGTCTGGGAACCCTGGACTTCGAGGGGTCCGAAGCCTTCGACCCGGCCTTCGCCACCGTGAATGTGGGCGGAGCAGCCGGGGGTACGAACTCCCTTCTGATGGGGTACTTTTCGGGGTCTCAGTGCCTGGGGAACAATGTCTCCCTGGGGCTGGCGCCGGGTGCATCGACCGCCCAGATGCCGGGGGTCCCCGAGGCGTTGCAGCGCGACGGGGACTTCCACCAGTACACCGCCACCGAGATCGAAAACGGCTCGTCACGTCTCGCCACCGAGTTCCACCGGGCGCTCGCGAGCCGGACGATCGAGCTTCCACCCGCGATCGATCCCACGGTCTCCGAGCTGAGCGGTATCGGTCGACGGGTGTCGGCCGACGTTCCGCTCCCTTCCGGCTTCCGTGACGGGGACTTCGGGATGCTGATGGCCCAGGTCATCGGTGAGGGTCGGAGCAACAATACCGCGGTGAGTCTCGCCCGGATCTCGGGGAACACGGGTACGGTCGCCACCGAGGACCTCTCCGATGCGCCGGGCTGGTCGGCCGAGTGGACGGTACCCTCCAACGGGAGCACGCAGTGGGTGGTCCAGCTCACGGCGACCTATGCTCCGGGGGGAACCGTCGCGGACTTCTGCAACGAGGGCGCGAGGTCCCTCGTGGCCTCACAGACGGAGGGGGGGTAGACGACCGGGTCACGGCACCCGATCCCTCGCCCCGTGCCCCGGGCGCCTTCGAATCCTGCGGGTCATCTGGGCCTCCGCCGGCCCTCTCGACGGTTGCATTGGACGCTCGCGCGACCTACTGTGAACGGTTGTTCCCCCCAGCGTTCCCGGTATCGACGGCGGAGTCCGCGTTCATGTCCGAAAATCTGATCGCCCTGCAGAACAAGTTCCTGGGTCGCGGTACCACCGTGTACGACAAGCTCTCGGTGATCCACGACGCGAAGGGGTGCATCGAGGATTCCGACATCGCCGCCCTCGCGAAGCAGTACAACCTGCCCCCCGCCCACATCCGCTCCACCGCGAAGTTCTACGAGGAGCTCGGGCAGGAGCGCCCGGCGGATCACACGGTCAAGGTCTGCATCGGCGAGGCCTGCCGCGCGGCCCCCGGGGGAGGCTGCGACGCACTCGAGGGCCGGCTTTCGGACGCGCTGGGCACCGGGGTCGACCAGGTCTCGGAGGGTGGGGTGCGGCTCGAGCACGTGGCCTGCCTGGGCTACTGCGGACTCGGACCCAACGCGATGGTCGACGACCTGCCGGTCTCTCTCGCCGGCGACGATGCGGTGGACCGGGTCGCGGCACACCTGCACGACGGGGCGCCCCTGGGGCTCGAGGAGCCGATGAACCCGATGTACCTGCCCGACGAGGGCGAGCCCCGGATCCTCCTGCGGCACTTCGACCCCGACGATCCGCAGGCCGTCGTGCCCCTCGAGGCGGCCCGCCGGGCGGGAGTCTACGAATCGCTCCGGAAAGCCCTCCACGAGATGACCCCCGACGAGGTGATCGTGCAGGTCGAGGCCAGCCGGCTCCGGGGTCGGGGCGGAGCGGGCTTCCCCACCGGACTCAAGCTTCGCACTGTGGCCAACGCCGAGGTGCACGACGGGAGCGGCCAGCGGTACGTGGTGGACAACTGCGACGAGGGCGATGCGGGCTCGTACATCGACAAGGAGCTGCTGGAGCGCGATCCGCACACCCAGCTCGAGGGGCTCCTGCTGGCCGCCTACGCGTGCGGGGCACGCGACGCCTACATCTACCTGCGCTACGAGTACCCGCGCGCGATGGAGATCATGCGCCGGGCGATCGACGAGGCTCGGGACGCGGGGCTCATCGGGGAGGGCATCCTGGGCTCCGACTTCGACTGCGAGGTCCACCTGGTGAAGGGCCAGGGGGCGTACATCTGCGGCGAGGAGACCAGCCTGCTGCGGTCGCTCGAGGGCGTTCCGGGGCTGGTCAGCTTCAAGCCCCCGTACCCGGCCGAGAAGGGGCTCAATGGGTACCCGACCGCGGTGAACAACACCGAAACCCTCCACAACCTGCCCTGGATCATCGAGCACGGGGGCGAGGCGTACGCCCGCTTCGGGTATGAGAAGTCGCGCGGCACCAAGCTGGTGAGCCTGAACACCGCGGTGAAGCGCCCGGGGCTGTACGAGGTCGAGCTCGGGATCACCCTGCGGGAGCTGATCGACGGGCTCGCCGGCGGGATGGCGAACGGCAAGGCCTTCAAGGCCATCCAGATCGGAGGTCCCCTGGGCGGGATCCTGGCCGAGGAGCACCTCGACACGCCCCTCGCCTTCGAGGAACTCGCCGCGGTCGGGGGGATCCTGGGGCACGCAGGGATCGTAGTATACGATGAGGATCAGGACCTGATGGAGATCTGCCGGGGGCTCATGCACTTCTGCGCGGTCGAGAGCTGCGGCAAGTGCTTCCCGTGCCGGATCGGCTCGGTGCGCGGCACGGAGCTCTTCGATCAGATGCTCGACCCCGCGAAGGGCGGGGTGACCGATGAACGTCTCGACCTGCTGACGGACCTGTGCGAGGCGATGGAGCTGGGATCGCTGTGTGCCCTGGGCACTATGGCCCCGCTCCCGATCCAGACCATGCGCCGCTACTTCCCCGACGAGGTGGATCGCCACCGCG
>SLBA01000148.1 GCA_007126575.1 Gemmatimonadota bacterium
CGAGGCGCGACCCCCACGGTCCGGGGGTCGCGCCTCGTTCATTTCAGCCTTTCGGGCTTCCCGCTCGGGGGGAGGCCGCGGGTCGGCGGCCTGTCCCGGTCGGATCGCCGGGGCGGTCAGGCCTCGCGCAGCTCCTTCACCTTGCGGTCGAGCTGAGACTTGAGCCGGGCAACCTTGTTCGGATGAAGAAGGTTCCGGCGGGCTGCGCGGTCCAGGAGCGAGGTGACGGAGCGAAGCCGGGCCTCGGCCGTCTCGGCATCCTCGGCCTCGCGAACCCGCTTGATTCCGGTGCGAATCCGCGACCGGGCGACACGGTTCTTGGCCTGCCACTTCCGGCTCAGCTCCATCCGCTTTTTCGCACTCTTGATGTTCGGCATTCCCTACCTCTGTCCCGTGAAACGTATGTAGCGTTCAATATGTAGCTTGATAGTATAGAAGAAGGGGCCGGCCGGATCAACTCCCGGGCGCTCAGGCCCATCGCTGTGCCGGTGCCGGGGGTGGAACACGGCACCCCGTTCGGATAGCTTCAACGGCAATGATCTGGCTTCTTCTCCTACCGATTCTCATCGGCTCCATCGTGGTGCACGAGCTGGCGCACGCGTGGGTCGCCCGCCGCGAGGGCGACGACACGGCGGAGCGGCAGGGGCGCATCACCCTGAACCCGATCCCCCACCTGGACCCGGTGGGCTCCTTTCTGGTGCCCGCGATCCTGATCGCCCTTCCGGGAAGCTTCATCTTCGGCTGGGCTCGGCCGGTTCCGGTGAACCCGGCGAACTTCCGCGACCGGGTCTGGGGCGACATTCGGGTATCGATGGCGGGACCCGCGTCGAACGTGCTCCTGGCGCTGGTCTTCACCCTGCTCCTGATCCCCGCCGTCTCCCTTGCCGGAGGGATGGGGGCCGCCATGAATCCCGAAGAGGGAAGCCTCTTCGTGTCGGCCGCCTTCTACGGGATCCTGATCAACCTGATCCTGGCCGTATTCAACATGATCCCGGTCCCCCCGCTCGACGGCTCGCACGTGCTCCGGCACCTGCTGCCCGAAGGGCTCCGGGCGTCGTACGATTCGGTGGGCCGGATCGGGATCGTGATCCTGCTCGGCTTCCTCTTCCTGGTGCCCGACGGCTTCGGCATCATCATGGCCCCAGTCTTCTTCATGACCGACATCCTGGTCTCGGTGGTGCGGCTGGTGGTGCAGCCATGACGGCCCCGTCCGTGCCGGGGACGGACCAGGGATTCCTGGTCGAGATCGAGCGGTTCCAGGGCCCCCTGGACCTGCTCCTGCACCTGATCCGTCAGCAGGACATCGACATCTTCGACATCCCGATCCGCCGGATCACCGACCAGTTCCTGCGGGCGGTGGCGGGGATCCGGGCGTCGGAGCTGGACTCGGCCGGGGAGTTCCTGGAGATGGCCGCCACCCTGATCCGCATCAAGGCGCAGATGCTCCTGCCGCGCCCCGAGTCCGACGAGGACGAGGACCCGCGCGCCGAGCTGGTCCGCCGCCTCCTCGAGTACGAGCAGATCCGCGAGATCACCCGCCGGATGGAGCGGGCCGAGGCCGAGCGATCCCGGCGCTTCACCCGGGGCTTCGTGGAGTCCCGCCCCCGTCCGGACCCCGAAGACACCCCGCTCGAGACCACATGGAGCGAGCTCTTCGAGGTGGCGCTCGCGGTGACCCTGCCCGAGGTGATCGACGACACGCACCGGGTCACCCCCCGCACCGTCTCGATGGACGACAAGGTGGGGCTGATCCTCGGCCGGCTCGAAACCGAGCACGGCTTTGCCTTCCGCACGATCCTGCAGCCCTTCGCCGTCGAGGGGGGCGAGTTCCGGATGCACGGGGTCATGACGCTTCTGGCGGGGCTGGAGCTGTCCCGCCGCCGTCGGATCCACCTGCGCCAGTCGGCCCCCTTCCACGAGCTGTGGATCTATCCCTGGGAGGGCGATCGGGGCGATCCCGTGCTCGACGACAGCCTCTCCGGAATCCCGGACCCGACCCCATCCGAAGACCCGACCCCGCGGGAGACCACATGAGAGCTGATCAGATCGTCGAAGCGGTCCTCTTCGCCAGCGACGCCCCCCTGCGCGCTGACGAGATCGCCCGGGCCGACGAGGACCTCGACGAGGATCGGGTCGAAGAGGCCCTCGGCACCCTGCGCCGATTCTACCTCGAGTCGGAGCGCGCCTTCGACCTGGTCGAGGTGGCCGAGGGTTGGCAGATCCAGACCCGCCCCGAGTTCTCGTCCTACCTGGACCGCTTCGACACGGTGCCGAAGTCGAGCCGCCTCTCGGGTCCCGCGCTCGAGACGCTCGCGATCATGGCCTACCGGCAGCCGCTGGGCCGTCTCGAGGTCGAGTACATCCGGGGCGTGGGCTCCTCCGGGGTGATCCGCACCCTGCTCGACCGGGGCCTGCTCGAGGTGGTGGGGCGGGGCGAGGGGCTGGGTCGGCCCCTCCTGTACGGGACGACCTCACGCTTCCTGGAGCACTTCGGGTTCCGGTCGATCGATGACCTCCCGCGTCCCGAGGAGCTCCCGGTGGTCCTCCGCGACCGCGAGTCACCGATCCTGCCCGAAGACGAGGACGAGAACGAGGGGGAGCCCGAGTCGGAGCGAACGGAACGACCCGAGCAACCCGAACAACCCGAGCAACCCGAGCGAACCGAGGAGACGGCATGAGCGACACCGAGGAGATGCGCCTGCAGAAGTTCATTTCGCGGGCCGGTGTGGCCTCGCGGCGCGCCGCCGAAGGGCTCATGGCGCAGGGTCGGGTGAAGGTGAACGGCAAGCGGGTCGTGAGCCCGGGGATGAGTGTGAACCCCCGCACCGACCGCGTCGAAGTCGACGGCCAGGTCGTACGCCTCGAAGCGTTCCGCTGGCTCCTGCTGAACAAGCCCGATGGGGTCCTCTGCACCCGGAGTGATCCGGGGGGGCGCCCAACCGTCTACTCGCTCCTGCCCGACGACGCCCGCAGCCTCAACTACGTCGGCCGGCTCGACATGGACACCGAGGGCCTGCTGATTCTCACCAATGACGGCGACGCGGTGCACGGCCTCCTGCACCCCTCCTCCGAGGTCCCCCGCGAGTATCGAGCCCGTCTCGCCGGGGTCCCCGACGGACCCGCCCTGCGCCGGCTCGAGGGGGGCATCGAGCTCGAGGACGGCCCGGCGCGCCCCGAGCGCCTGCGCCTGGGGCGGACCCTCGCCGGGGGGGAGTGCGAGGTGGAGCTCACCCTTCGCGAGGGTCGCAAGCGCGAGGTGCGGCGGCTCTTCGAGGCGATCGGGTTTCCGGTCCGCCGGCTGGAGCGGATCGCCTTCGGCCCCCAGCGGCTGGGAACGCTCCCGCGGGGCGAGTGGCGGGAGCTCGGACCCAACGAGATCGCGGCGCTTCGGAAGGCGGCGGGGCTCCCCGCCGAACCCTGACCGGGACACCTGAACGGACGTTCGATAGATTCCCCTGAACGGATCGCATTCGGGGCGCCCACCCCTTACCTTGGCCCCCGCCCCTGCTCGTCAACATCACGAACACCAAGAGGACCATGGAACTCCAGGATCGAACTGTACTCCTGCTGGGTGGCGCCGGGCTGGTCGGGCTGGCCGTCGCACGCCGGATGCTCGACTTCGCCCCCGCCCGCCTGATCGTCTGCGGCCTCCGCGAGGAGGAGGCGCGAGAGGCCGTCGAGGTGCTCCGGTCCGATGCGGCGGCGAAGGGGACCCGGATCGATCCCTTCTGGGGCGACCTGTTCGTTCCCGAGGAGTTCTCTCGTCGCCCGCGCGGCGACGTGCTGGCCGATGACCGGGCCCGGGCCCTCTTCGTCGACGACCTCTACGGGGAGCTGACCGAAGAGGTTTTCTCGCGCTCCGCCCTGGGCCGCCTCCTGGTCGACGAGTCGCCCGACATCGTCGTGGACTCGATCAACACGGCCGGGGCCCTGGCGTACCAGGACGCCTTCCGCTCCGCGGCCGACCTGCGCCGGGCCGCGGTCGAGGGTGGGGTCGACCTGGCGACGGTCGAGCGTCACCTCTCGACCCTCTACCTGCCGCAGCTGATCCGGCACACCCAGATCGCGCTCGAGGGGATGAAGCGGGCGGGCACCGGAATGTACGTGAAGATCGGCACGGCGGGCACCGGGGGCATGGGGCTGAACATCCCCTTCACCCACTCCGAGGAGCGGCCGTCACGGGTGCTGCTGGCCAAGGCCGGGCTCGCCGGGGCGCAGTCGCTCCTCCTCTTCCTCATGGCGCGTACCCCGGAAGCACCGGCGGTCAAGGAGATCAAGCCCACCGCCGCCATCTCGTGGAAGGCGATGGCCCGCGGCCCCATCCTTCGGGGAGGCCGTCCGGTGCCCCGCTGCGACGCGCTTCGCCCCGTCCCCCTGGGGGAGGCCTTCGCGCCGGGGCACGATCCGGCGTGGACGACCCTCGACGAGCCCCTCGAGGGGGTCTACCTGGATTCGGGCGAGAACGGGTACTTTGCGGCATCGGAGTTCGAGACGCTCACCGCACTGGGGCTCATGGAGTTCGTGACCCCCGAAGAGATCGCCGAGAACGTGATCCGCGAGATCCGCGGCATCCCGTCGGGCAAGGACGTGGTGGCCGCACTCGACGCGAGCACCATGGGGCCCACCTACCGTGCCGGGATCCTGCGCGGTCAGGCCCTCGAGCGGATGGAGGCCATGGAGGACGAAGCGGGCTCCGCCGGGGTCTCGTACGAGATGCTCGGCCCCCCGCGGCTCTCGAAGCTCCTCTTCGAAGGGGCGATCCTGCGTCGGCTGCACGAGACCGTCGAGGCGGGGTGCGAGCTGGATCCCGACGAGACGGCGGCCCGGGCCGAGCGCCTGGTCGACGAAGACGACGACCTCCGCCAGCGGATCCTCTCGATCGGACTGCCGATCCTGCTTCCCGACGGGAACTCGATCCTGCGGGGCCCCCGGGTCAAGGTCCTTCCCGAAGAGGGGGAGTCGCTCGCGGCGAAGGTCCTGGTCGACCGCGGGTGGGTCGACCTGCGGGCCTCGAACTGGGCGCTCTGGCGGGATCGTCTGCGCGGCTTCCGCGACGGTGTCGACATCCGTCCCGGACTGGAACTGGGGTCCCGGGGGGACCACGAGTACGGCGACCGGAGTGGCCAGATCCGTCCCGGCCGGATGGGCGCCTGGATCTTCCGCTACGAGGACAAGGGCGAGCGCATCAAGCGGTGACACGCAGGGGGGTTCCAGCGCTTCCCCCCCGGCGCACCCCGGCCTACATTGGAGGGGCGATCGTGCGTCTGTGCAGGGGTGCGGTCGTGCCCCTCCGGCCTCCCTGTCCCCAGCTCCCCGACCCACCCTCGCCGATGCCCCAACCGTCTGCGCCCTTCACGGTCCTCGACCACCCTCTGATCCAGCACAAGCTCTCGCACCTGAGAGCGCGCACCACCTCGAAGAAGCAGTTCCGGGAGCTGGTCGACGAGATCACGACGCTCATGGCGTACGAGGTCACGCGCGATCTGGCGCTGGAGCCGGTCGAGGTTCGCACCCCGCTGGAGTCGATGACGGCGCATCGCATCCGGGGCAAGAAGCTCGTGGTCGTTCCCATTCTGCGGGCAGGACTCGGAATGGTCGACGGGATCACCCGGCTGGTCCCGAGTGCCCGGGTCGGGCACATCGGACTCTACCGCGACGAAGAGACGCTCGAGCCGGTCAGCTACTACTTCAAGATCCCCGGCTCTCCCGGGGGGCGCGAGTTCATCGTGGTCGACCCGATGCTCGCGACCGGGGGCTCGGCGAAGGCAGCGGTGAGCCGGCTCAAGGAGGCCGGCGCCCGGTCGATCCGCTTCATGTGTCTCGTCGCCGCGCCGGAGGGGGTCGGGGCGCTCTCGGAGGCGCATCCGGACGTGCCGATCTTCGCCGCCGCCCTCGACCGCCAGTTGAGTGACCAGGGCTTCATCCTGCCCGGGCTGGGAGACGCCGGCGACCGGCTCTTCGGGACGCGCTGATCGGGAACCCCCGGGGCCGTTCGGGGAATCAAGCAGGCGGGGCCTCGACGCATACCTACCATCTGAACGAAGGAGCGCCATGCTAACCCATGATGAGCTCGTGGATCTGTACCGGACCCATCGCCAGGACCGGGTCCTGAGTGTCTACCTGAACGGAAAGGCGACCGACTTTGCCGAGCGCAGCGCATGGCGCCGGCACTTCGAGCATGGAGTCAGCGAGGCCCGCAAGCGGCTCGAAGGAGTGGAGGAGAGCGAGAAGAAGGAGTTCGAGCAGGCGCTCGACCGGGTGCAGAAGGAGCTCCAGAAGTTCGACAACTTCCTCCCGGGCAACGGATTCGTGGCCTTCGCCACCCCCAGTGCCCTGATCCACGGCGGGGCGATCCGCGTCCCGATGCCCGACCTGGTCCGGTGGGAGGAGGGGATCCGGGTGGCGCCCTACGTCCGCGCGCTCAAGCAGGAGCGTCCGGTCGTGACGGTCCTGGTGGACTCCCGCCGTGCCCGCATCTTCGAATACCGCGGCGGAGAGCTGAGCGAGTCGCTGAACCTGAATGCCGAGACCTTCCTGGGTGACCTGACCGACATCAACGTCTCGAAGCGGCCGACCGCGCACTCCGGGGTCCGTGGCAAGACGGGCACCGACGCGGCCCAGAAGTTCCTGAACGTGGGGTCCGAGCGGATGATGAAGAAGCTGGGCGAGACGGTGGCCGAAGCGGTCGGCGACACCGGGCACCTGGTGCTCGGCGGAACACCCGAGGCGGTCAACCAGGCCCGCACCCAGCTCCCCGGCAACCTGAACGGCCGGATGATCGAGCAGTCGGGGCTTCGGGTCGAGATGAGCGACGCCGAGGTGCGCACCGCACTCGAGCAGGCGGCCTCGGAGCTCAACCAGAGCAACCAGGAAAAGCTGCTCGGCGAGGTCGAGGATCTTGCGAAGAGCGGCGGCCGAGGCGCTCTCGGCGCCGAGACGGTGGAGCAGGCGCTCCGCGAGGCACGCGTCGACACCCTGCTTCTTTCCCGCGGCTTCATCCGCGCGAATCCCGACTACGCCGACCACCTGGTGGGCGCGGCCTTCGAGCAGCATGCCGAGGTCGAGGAGCTCTCGCTCAACGGCGCCCAGCGTCTCGATACCGAGGGAGAGGGTGTCGCGGCCCGGCTGCGATATACGCTCTGAGGCGGGCTGCATCGGGTTGGAGTGAAGGCCGGAGGGGGAGGGGGCTCTGGATTGAGTCGCCTCCCCCTTCTACCTTGGGTGGCATCGTGCCGCGATGGCGGTGCGGCGTGGAGCTCCCCGGCACCCCCGGGGGCCCCGGGCCCGTAGCTCAGGTGGTTAGAGCACTCGACTCATAATCGAAGGGTCGCAGGTTCGAGTCCTGCCGGGCCCACTCCAGACGATTCTCCCTCACGCCGGACCCGTCCAGGGTCCTCGGCGACAGTCATAGCCCATGATCCCGACACCGACACTCCCGGCGTGTGACCTCCCCTCGAAGGGGAGGGAGACACCATGACGCCCTGGGTCCTCCGGCTGCTTCTCGTCAACGTCTTCATCTTCCTGATCACGGCCCCGCAGCTCGGGTACTGGGCGCAGATGTTCGGCTTCCGGGTCGTCGACATCGCACAGAGGCCGTGGAGTCCGATCACCTACATGTTCCTGCACGGGGGCTTCTGGCACCTCGCGTTCAACATGATCGGACTCTACTTCTTCGGCCCCCGTCTCGAGGCGCGACTGGGGGGGCGGCACTTCCTGAGCCTCTACTTCGTGGCGGGGCTGACCGGAGCCCTCTTCTCGCTGCTCACTCCGTTTTCGCTCATCATCGGCGCCTCGGGGGCGGTGCTCGGCGTGCTCCTCGGGTTTGCGCGCTACTGGCCGTCGGAGCGCATCTACATCATGGCGGTCCTTCCCATGGAGGCCCGTGTCCTGGTGATCGTGTTCGCGGTGCTCTCGGTGGGCGCCGGCTTCATGGGGATCGGCGGCATCGCGCACTTCGCCCACCTGGGTGGCTTCGCGGGGGCGTGGCTCTACCTGGTCGTCATGGAGCGCAACACCCCGGCCGAAAAGTTCAGACGGCGGGTCGAGGCCCAGGCGGCCCCGAAACAGCCGCCGGGGCGGTTGAAAGAGCGCTGGAAAGAGGTGCAGGCCGAACGCCTTCACCCCCTGAACCGCGAGGAATACGAGCGGATCATGCGGAAGGCCGAGACCGATGGCATCGCGTCGCTCACGATCGCCGAGCGCGCTTTCATGGAGCGGGTGGTCCAGCAGAAGTAGGGCGACGCCGAACTCCCGGCACCCCGCCTTCAGTCGTCGCGGGACGGCGGCTTGCGCATCTGCTTCTTCTGCGCCTTTCGACGCTTGTTGCGCAGCCGTTTCTTCTTCTCGCGTCGCGGCACCCGGGTGGGCACGCGCTTCTTCTTCTTCCGGAACCTCTTTTTCAGAGCTGCCCGCAGGCGCTCCAGGGCGATCTTGCGGTTGCGGTGCTGGCTTCGCTCGTCGCGCGCCACGACCGACAACCCCGTGGGTTTGTGCGTGAGCCGCACCGCGCTGTCGGTCGTGTTCTGGTGCTGTCCTCCCTTGCCCCCCGCGCGGAAGGTGTCGACCCGGCACTGCGCCAGCAGCTCGTCGTCGTCGGCGGGGATTCGAGGGTGGCTCATGTCGGGGACGAGGGCGATTCCGCCGGCAGGGGGTCGAGCGAGAGCAGGAGGCCCTGCAGGCTGCCCCCTCGTCCGGTGAGGGCGGCCAGAACCGCCACCCGCTCCTCTTCGCGCCCATCGCTCGAGACCAGGCGCACGGTGCGCGTCGCGCGGTCGCGGCCCCCCGCGGCGACCTCCTCGAATGCCCGGGCGAGCTGGTCCTGGTCCGAGGGGTGGAAGAGCGTCCAGATCCCGCGCCCCTCGAGCGTCGCCATGTCTTCGCCCAGGAACTCCGCGAGCGATGGGTTGACCGAGCGCAGGTGTCCGTCGGGGTCGGCGACCGCGACTCCGCTCCGGGTGACCTCGGTGAGCACCCGGAAGCAGGCCGCCTCGGACTCGACCTCGCCCGCCGAGCGCAGGCCGGTCAGGTCCTCGACCGAGCCCTCGACGTATTCGGGTCGGCCGCCCGGACCCCGGTGGACGCGCGCGGTGATCCGCAGTCGGATCACCCGACCACTCCCCGATTGGACCCGCGTCTCGAAGCCCGCCACCAGCCCCTGGTCCTCGAGCGTCTGAAGGAAGCGCTCGCGGTCCCGCGGAGAGACGAAGAAGTTCTTCGCCAGCAGCTCACGGAGGCTGTGGCGGTCGGGGTAGTCGAGGGTCCGAATAAGCGCCGGATTGGCCTCCATGTACTCCCCACCCGGACCCACGCGAAAGAGGCCCAGCGGGAGGTGGTCGAACATCCCCCGGTTGCGCTCTTCGCTCCGCCGCAGCTCCTCCTGGGTGCGATGCCGCTCCACCGCGTAGCGAACTGCCCGCTCCAGCGACTCCGGGTCCATCTCGCCCTTCACCAGGTAGTCGACGGCGCCGGTGCGCATCGCCTCGAGGTCGATCTCGCGGGAGCCCTTTCCGGTCAGGAGGATGACGGGGGTGCGCACCGCCAGCGAGCGTGCCTTGCGGAGCAGCTCGAGTCCGGTCCCCGAGTCCATCATGTAGTCCATCAGGCAGACGTCGTGATGGTGTTCCTGCAGGCGGTTCAGCCCGTCGTGGAAGCTCGAGACCCATTCGGTGTCGACGGTGGTTCCCGGGATGGTGTCCAGCAGGGAGCGCGTGAGGAGGGCATCGCCCTCTTCGTCGTCGATGATCAGCACCCGAAGCACGGAAGTGGACATGTGAATTCCGATCGAGGTCAGGGGTGGTCCGGCCGGGACCCCATGGTCCGCGGGTCGCCGGTCGGAGGTTCTGGGTTCGGGGAGGGGAGACCTGTACCCAGAAAGGTATGATGCGGACCGGGGGAGGGGAAAGGCGTACGCGGATCCCCGGCCCCCCGGGGGGGCCCTCACAACGAGTCCGCCCGAGGTCCCGGACCTCTCGGATCCGCCCGCGCGAGATGGCCCGCTTCCTGCACATTTCACGGACCGGTGAGGGGGATCCTGCGAGGCCCGGAGGGGTGTTAGAATGACCCGAACCCGGGGCGTGCGCAGGAGCGATGCGGGATCCTCACCCCGCGTCGGACGGCGGAGTGGATGAGCCCATCCTCGTAAATTGCAGAGGTCGGTCACGGAATGTCGGAGAAAATTATCTGGGGACCCGGGGCCCGCTTCCTTTTCCTGGCGGCCAGCGCCGTCGTCGTGGTGGCCGGACTCCGGGCCGCGGCTCCCATCCTTCTGCCCTTCTCGCTCGCCCTCTTTCTCGCCATCCTCTCGCTGCCGATCATGTTCGCGCTGCAGCGAAAGGGGGTGCCGACCCCGATCGCGATCCTCGTCGCGGTGCTCATCGACCTGGCGGTCCTGGGGGTCCTGGTCCTGCTGGTCACCCAGTCCGTCACCGACTTCCAGGAACGCCTGCCGCAGTACGTGCGCCGCTTCCAGAATCTCTACGCGGCCTGGATCGAGAATCTGCAGGACCGCGGGATCCCGGCCGGGGAGTTCCTGTCGACCGAACTGATCTCGGTCTCGGCGATCCTCGACTTCGCCGGGGGCACACTCACCCGCATCGCCGCCTTCCTGTCGAACGCCTTTCTCGTGATCCTGGTCATGGTCTTCATCCTGGCCGAGGCCTCGGTCTTTCCGCAGAAATTCCGGGCCGTTCTGGGGCAGGGCGACAACCAGGACGTGAGCCGCTTCGCGAAGATCACCGGCGAGGTTCAGGAATACCTGGTGATCAAGACCCTGGTGAGCGTGGCGACGGGGCTGTCGATCGGGCTGTGGGCGTGGATCATGGGACTCGACTTTCCGATCCTGCTCGGGCTGATCGGCTTCCTGCTCAACTACGTGCCGACGATCGGTTCGATCCTGGCCGCGATCCCCGCGATGCTCCTGGCCGTGATCCAGACCGGCAGCCTGGGGCTCGTGGCGGTCGTGGCCCTCGGGTACGGGGGGATCAACCTGATCTTCGGAAATCTGATCGAGCCGCAACTCCTGGGTCGGCGCCTGGGGCTTTCGACTCTCGTCGTGATCCTTTCGCTGCTCTTCTGGGCGTGGGTCTGGGGTCCGGTGGGGGCCCTGCTCGCCGTGCCGCTGACGATGGTCGTGAAGATCGGGCTCGAGAACACGCAGGATCTCCGCTGGATCGCGCTCCTGCTCGACAAGGAGCCTCCACCACAGGCCGAAGCCGCCGGACCCGCCTCGATCGATACCGACGAAGGAGTATGAGATGACCGAACAGACCCGCGCCCGCGCCACCCTGGACCCGCTCCCGGACTCGGCCCGCCTCTGGGTCTTCGGTGCCAGCCGTCCGCTCACCGCGGGCGAGGAGTCCCGACTGTTGAACGAGGTCGAGGGCTTCCTGGGCCAATGGAAGGCACACGGGCACCCCCTCGCCGCCGCGCACGAGTGGCGGCAGGGCCGGTTCCTCCTGGTCGCCGTCGACGACACGGTCTCGGCGCCCTCGGGCTGTTCGATCGACGCGCTGGTGCGTCGGCTCCGCGAGCTGGAGCAGGAGATGGAACTCTCGCTCGTGGGAAGCGCCCCGGTCTGGTACCGCACCGGCGACGAGATCCACCGGGTCAGCCGCCCCGAGTTCAAGCGGCTCGCGGGGGCCGGCGAGATCACCGCCGACACCGTGGTCTACGACCTCAGCCTGACCCGGCTCTCGGAGCTGCGCGAAGGCCGCTGGGAGACGCGGGCGGGCCAGAGCTGGCACGCCCGCTATCTCCCCGGCGGTTGACGGCCATCCTGGCTGAGGCAGTGGCGGAAAGAGCTGCGCTACCCGACATCATCTCGGTGGACCAGCCCCATGGGAGTGTAGCCCGTTCTACGTCGGCTGACCTTGCGGCCGGCGCTCTTCAACCCCCAGGTCCGGAGAAGCTCGAAAAGCTGCAATTTGACTTGAATCAGAATTGGGGCGCAGGTCGCGTGCGTTGCGCCCTGAAGGGATGGTGAACGAGGAGCGCAGGAGCCTGCCTTCCATGCCTTCCATGACATCTCCGCTTGCTTGCACGGCCACGAGCCGCTACCTACCTTGGTCCCCACCCTCCGGAGGTTGTTCGAACCAACGGCGACTGGGTTTCCTGTCCCCGGTTCATGATCCGGGCGGTGTCAGGCGTCTGAGATGGCATGCCGCGAAATGCGCCCGTGCGGAATTGTGGGCCATCGCTCGGGATGCCTTCCGAGGTCGCGTCCGACCGTGGTTCGATCTCGTGCTTCGTGACCACGGGTGCTGCCTTGCGTTAGCAGCGGGTGGTGCACTTCTTCGGAACCGGCCGGATCGTGCTCTTCAATTCCATCCAGTTCGTCTTCTTCTTTCCGCTCGTCGTGGCGATGTACTTTACCACGCCGCAGCGATGGCGATGGCTGCTCCTTCTCGGCGCGAGCTACTACTTCTATGCCGCATGGAGGCCTGAGTACGTCGTCCTCATCTTCGCCTCGACGGTCGTCGATTATCTCTGCGGCCGCGGGATGGGGCGATTCCGACGGGCGCGCGTGCGCAAGTTGTTGCTCTCGCTCAGTGTCGGGACCAACCTCGGGTTCCTCTTCGCGTTCAAGTATCTCAGCTTCTTCAACGAGTCCATCCGGGCGGCGTTTGACCAGTTCAACATCTTCTACGGTGTCCCGGCGTTCGACATCCTGCTGCCGGTCGGCATCTCCTTCTACACGTTTCAGTCCCTGAGCTACACCATCGACGTGTACCGCGAGAGGACACCGCCGGAAAAGCACTTCGGCATTTTCGCGCTCTACGTTTCATTCTTTCCCCAGCTGGTCGCGGGCCCGATCGAGCGGTCGTACCGGCTCCTGCCGCAGTTCTACGCACATCAGCGCTTCGACCCCGACCGGGTGGTTTCGGGACTGCGGCTCATGCTTTGGGGCTTTTTCCTGAAGATCGTGGTCGCCGATCGCCTCGCCCTCTTCGTCAACGAGGTCTACGCCGATCCAGGCGCGTACTCCGGCTCGGCGCTTCTTCTCGGCACGTACTTTTTCGCCTTCCAGATCTTCGCCGACTTCGCGGGGTATTCCTGCATTGCGATTGGGGCCGCGGGGGTGATGGGGTACGACCTGATGGAGAACTTCCGGCGGCCCTATTTCGCCGCTTCCATTCGAGAATTCTGGGGTCGTTGGCACATATCTCTCTCCACCTGGTTCCGCGACTATCTTTACATTCCGTTGGGAGGTAACCGCGTGTCGAGGTGGCGGTGGTACGTGAACCTCTTCGCTGTCTTCGTGATCAGCGGCCTCTGGCACGGGGCCGCGTGGACCTTCGTCGTCTGGGGGGCGCTGCACGGAGCGTATCTGGTGGTCTCGCTCGTCACGAGTGATCTGCGTGACCATGCGTGGCGAAGATTCGCTGCTGCGGTTCAGCGCGCATCAGACTTCGTCAGCGCGGTGCTCCAGCCGAAGTCGGCGGTTCGGTCGACGCTGCCCGACGAGTCAATGTTCCACGTTCTTGGCTTCCCCTCGCCCGGTCTGCGTCAGAAGGTCAGCGACTCATACGCGCGCTTCGCGGGACGCAGGGTTTCAAACGTGGCCACGCCCTCGGGATCGTTCCCGAAGCAGGAGGCGGCAGGTCCTACGAGCGATATGGATGCCCTGCCGCGTTGGGCTGAGGTCCTGAGAAAGGGCATCGCGGTCCTACTGACCTTTCACCTGGTGCTCGTCGCCTGGGTGTTCTTTCGAGCCGAGTCGTTCCCTGACGCCGTCCATGTGCTGACCGCAATGTGGAGACCTGCGGCTGGGGGTACCGTGCTCGGTTGGCCGTTCGGTCGCTGGGACATGCTTCTCGCGTTCGGGTCGATCGCCGTTCTGCTGTCGGTGCACATAGTGCAGAGCATCACGGTACTCTACGAACGCGCCAGGACCGCTTCTACCCCTGTTCGGTGGGGGATGGACTACGCGTTGCTGTTCGCCATCCTGCTCTTCGGTGAGTTCGGAGCGCAGGAATTCATCTACTTCCAATTCTGATGAACGATATCGGGACGGGCATCCGTTTCTTCCTGCGAGGCGTGGTCTTCGTCGCCCTGGCTTTTGCCTTTCTCACGGCCCTCGAGTCCCTGAGCAAGCGCTATCCGCCGACGGACTCGCAACACCGCAACCTGTCTCGCATCCAGACGGTCTACGAACACGCGGATTCCATCGAGGTCCTCGTCCTCGGGAATTCGCACGCATCCTATTCCTTCGATCCGGATGAATTTCCCTGGAAAGCAGGCATTCTCGGACTCGCGGACAACGATATCTTCGAGGTCGAGACTCAGGCCCGCGCGCTCGCGCCTTCGATGCCGTGCCTCCGGCAGGTCATCCTCACGGTATCCTACACGAGTTTTCACTGGGACAACGCTCTGGGAGAGGAGGAACGCCTTCTCCACAGTCGACGGATGTTCTATGCGGAGGGACTGCTCACCCCCTGGATTTCGGGCGACTTCCGGAATTACGTGCAGGGCAAGACCTACTGGCTTGCCCGCTCGGACCATTGGAGGAACGTCGTGATCGGGCTGACTCGAGGGATCGAATGGCCGACACAGAACAGCCCGACGCAGACGCACGAGGACCTGCGTGAGCATGCCGAGATTCGGGTGGACCGTTACCTCGGACGCTCCAGGTTGATGATGGCCCAGGACGCGGACCTTTCCCAGGCCACGTATGAGTCCCTGAACCGAACCATCGCCCTGCTCCAGGACCGTGGTGTGGATGTGGTGCTCGTCACGCCACCGTACTACACATCGTATTCCGAGAGGATGGAAGCAGCTGGCAAGCCAGCCAAAATGAGGGCGTTGACCCGATCCCTGGCCGACGAGAACGGGGTGCGGTGGATCGACAAGTCCGTGGGGATCTTCTCTTCATCACCGGAGTTGTTCCGGGACAGTGATCACCTCAACGCGCGAGGCAGAGAAAAGTTCACCCGATGGCTGGTTGATCGGCATCTGGACCAGGGCACGGTCACATCGCCCTGCGCGGCAAGCGAGGCGGCCCTATCCCGTGACCTGACCCTGGATGACACCCAGCGGCGGGCCCGGGTCGGACTTCGGGACACCTCCGGATGAGATCGGGCAGCGTGTGGGGGGAAATGCGTCTTGACAGCGTGCCCCATAGAGGGCCTCAAGACGGGCGATGGATGATCGCCTTGTATGCGTCGAGCTTCGTGACGACGGGTCGCCGAGGTCCATAGCACACCGGGTCCTGATCCACGTCCCGGTCCAACTCCCCTTCACGGATCCACCGGTGGATCGTATCCCGACTGACACCAAGTTGCCGGGCCAGCGCTTGACCCCCTGTTCCAGATAGTGCCTGAGCAGCATCCGCGTCTCCTGTCCGTGCGTGGCGCCTCCGACGAAACGGTCGAAGGCACCAAGGGTGTGGGACCTGCCCCGTTCGCCAGAACGTGGCGAACCGGGGACGCGCATCAACTGCCAGGAGTCCGATTTTGGCCCGGCGAACGTGTCAGATTTACGCCCGGCGCCAAAAGTCGCGGCAAGATGCATCGAGAGGCACCCAGATTCAAATCCATGACAGCCACTCCCTATCTGAGAAGCCAATAGAACAAGGGGGGTTCAGAAGTCTCTGCGCTACCAAGCGGGACAGACCTGGGATTCTCCTGCAACCTCGCTTGGGCACGAGTTTTGCCTCAAATGACAGGTTGCAGGATATATGATCGATCTCTCTTTCCTGATTGCGTGCCTTCTGCCGAGGTCCTGATGAACTACCGGAGCATCGCCGAACTTAACGACACGGTGGTCCGTTGGACTGCGGCCCTGCCCAGTGACATCGAACTCGTGGTAGGCGTTCCACGTAGCGGACTTCTTGTCGCAAATCTGTTGTCCATGTACTTGAATCTGCCAATGACGGATGTGGACGGACTTGTGAGCGGGCGAGTTCTGCGCGCGGGTGCTCGTTACAAGGGAGAATCCGGCTCGACGCTCCTGTCCCGGCCGCGCAACGTCCTTGTCGTCGATGACAGCGTGTCCTACGGAGGGCAGATGGGCCGTGTGCGGCGCGAGATCGCAGATGCCGACCTCCCGCACCGCATCGACTACGCCGCCGTCTACATTACCCCGGAGGCCCGGGACGAGCGGCTCGTCGACCACTTTTGCGAGGTCGTGGCGCGACCCCGGGTCTTCGAGTGGAACCTGATGCACAACCAGTCGCTACTGGCCAGAAGCTGTATCTCCATCGAGGGCGTCCTCTGTCCCCTGGACTCAGCCTTCGAGAGCGCTGGTGAGGAGGCCAGCAGCAGTGGTCTCGACGGGGTGGAGCCCCTCTGGATCCCTGATCATCCGGTGGGGTGGCTGCTGTCCACCCAGTCCGAGGCGAGTCGGCCCAGGACAGAGGACTGGCTCGCATCGCATGGCGTGGACTACACGCGACTCGTGATGCGCGGAGAACACGAAGGATGGTCGGAGCGGGCGGGTGAAAAGGATGTCTGGTTCAAGGCAGAGATATACGAATCCTCGGGCGCGGACATTCTCATCGACGGGTCCCTGGAGGTTTGCTGCAAGGTGGCTTCACTTCTGGGGAAGCCGGCCTACTGTACCACCACCAGGGAGATGGTTCGCCCCGGCATGTCACCCAAGGAGGGACGGCGTCTCCGCTCCCCTCTCGCCTGGTCGGCTGTCCAGACCTACCATCGGATCATCCGCATTCCTCGCCTCGCCGCAAAGAGAGTCGTCAGCCGCACCCGACGGTACCTCAGCGGTGGAGTAGGGAACAGTTCAGGACCTACAGAGCCGAAAGCCGAACTGGCGGACGTCGAAGAGTAGGTCCGAACCACCGAGCGAGTCGATGCGCCGCTCGTGCAAGGCGCACCGACGAGGAATAGCACCGCTGTTCCGAGCGAGGGGCAACGTAGCCGAGTGGATGCAGCGGCGCGCGAATGCCGACGGATCCGTGACTCAGGACACTAGCGGCCGCCCCCTCCGTTGTTGTCCCCGTCGTCGGCGTCGGTGACCCGCTCCTCGGGCACGAGTTCGAGGCCCAGCGTCCGGCCCTTCGCCACCGCCGGCACCCCGTCGACCATCCAGACCGGGGGGCGGGCGTCGAGCAGGTAGTGGTCGAAGAACTGCTGCATGCGGATCGCCCAGTCCATCTGGCTGTGCTCGCCGCTGACGCCGTGCCCCTGGCCGTTGTAGTTGACCAGCCAGACCGGCTTGTTCAGCCGCCGGAGCGCCACGAAGAACTGGATCCCCTCCTCCCATGGCACCGCCCCGTCCTCGTCGTTGTGCAGGATCAGCAGGGGGGTCTCGACCTTGTAGGCGGTGAACAGGGGTGAGTTCTCGATGTAGCGGTGCTGGGCCTCCCAGAGCGAGGCGCCGATCCGCGACTGGCCCTGTTCGTACTGCATCTGGCGCACCCGGCCGCTGGCCCAGCGGATGCCCCCGTACGCCGAGGTCATGTTGGTGACCGGTGCCCCGGCCTCGGCCGCCGCGAACAGGTTCGTGCGCGTCAGCATGTAGGCGATCTGGTAGCCACCCCAGGAGTGTCCCTGCACCCCGATCCGCTCCCGGTCCACATAGCCCTCCTCGACCACCGACAGGACCCCGGGGACGACCGCGTTCATCGCGCTCTCGCCCGGATAGCCCTCCTTGTACGGGATGTCGGGCACGAAGAGCAGGTAACCGCGGCTCACGTAGAAGGTGCGGTTGATCGAGGTGCCCGTGCCGGGCGCGAAGTAGTTGTGGAGCCCGTTCGAGGACCGCTCGTAGAAGTAGACCATCATCGGCCACTCCTCGTTCGGGTCGAAGTCATCGGGCTTGTAGAGGATGCCCTGGAGTTCGTCGCCGTCGGTCGAGGTCCAGCTGACCAGTTCGGCGGTGCCCCAGCGGTACTCGGCCTGCTGCGGGTTGGCCTCGGTCACGCGGCGCTGCCCCTCGAAGTTCTCGTCGCTCACCCACAGGTCGGGGAAGTCGCGGAAGGTGCGCTTCGTGAACAGGTAGCGATCGGCGTCTTCGGCCCGGCTGGGGTTCGAGTACGCGACGTCTTCGAGGGTGAGCCGGGTGGGGGTGGTGCTCCCGTCGAGCCGGGTCCGGTAGAAGCCGTCCTGCTTGGTGCCGTCGTGGAAGGCCGAGAGGAGGACGTCCTCGTCGGTCGGGACCGTCAGGTCGCTCCAGTCGAGCCGGACGATGCGCAGCCGCAGCCCGCTCTCCCGCCCGTAGCCCTGCGTCAGGTTCACCGGGGACGCCTGCCCGAGCGGGTCGACCTCCCACAGGTCGTGCGCGTCCTGGACCACCATGCGGGTGTCGCCCTCGGTCCATCCGGCGAGCCCGTAGGAGCCCGGGGGCGAGGGACGGTCATCGAGTTCGTTGAAGACCGGGACCGGCATGCCGGCGGTGGCGTTCACCGTGCTGCGGGTCTCGAGATCCATGACCTGCCAGCCGCGCGCGTCGCCGTCCCACCAGTAGACGAAGCGGCCCTCGGGCGACAGCGACCCGCTGCCGCGGATGTCTTCTGCGAGCAGCTCCCGCTCGCCGGTGTTCATGTCGACCCGGTATAGGTCCACGTAGCGGGTGTCCCAGGAGACGCGGGGGCGGTAGGGGAGGTCGTCCTGGCCCAGTGCGTGGTCGGCATCGCCCCCGGCCGCGACCGATACCGATTGCAGGCTCGGGTCCTCGAGCTGCACGACGCGCCCGTCGCTCCAGTGCAGGACGGCGTCGTAGGTGCGGTTCAGCTCCTGCTGCCGGTCGTTGAGCTGGTGCGGCTGCAGGAAGTCGTCGTGCCAGCTCCAGATGTCGACCGTGACGTTCTCGAGAAGCTCGTCTTTCTCGTCGTCGTCGAGTTCGGGCTCCGGGGCGGGGGCGGTGGCGAAGCGCAGCCGGTCGCCGCTGTCGGAGAAGCGCAGGCTGGCCCGTTCCGAGAGCAGCCACCCGTCGGGGATCCCCGCCGTGCCCGGTGCCGCGGCGGTGCGGGCCGCACTCGAGCCGTCGAGCTCGGCGATCATCAGGTGCAGCGGGGGGTCTTCGTCGCCCCAGTCCGCGTGGTTCGAGAGGAAGGCGGCGCGGTTCCAGTCGTCCTCCACGGTGAGACGCTCGATCTGCCCCCGGGCTTCGAGGAGCGCCTGCGGGGTGTCGACATCGGCCTGCGCGAAGAAGACCCCGTCGCCCTCTCCCCGGGGCGAGGAGCGCACGTAGAGGAGTGCGCGGCCGTCGTCGGAGACCTGAAATTCGGTCACGTGGTCGAAGTGGCGTTCCTCGTTGGTATCCAGGTTCCACCAGAGGAGGTCGGTGCCCTCGGGGCGCTGGGGCTCGTCGTTCGCCTCGTCCTCGTCCGGCTCGCCCTCGGGGGCGGGCTCGTCCGGCTCCTCGTCGGCGGGTTCGGTCGGCTCGAAGTGCACCACGAGCCAGTCGGTGGCATCGTCGCCCAGCGCGAAGGCATCGACCCGGACGCGCGTGCGCATCTCCCCGGTGGCGAGCTCCAGGACGCCGAGGGAGTCGGCGGGCTCGGGCTCGCTCGCGCGGTCTTGCTCCTCGGGCTCCTCTTCTTCGGGCTCCCCTTCTTCGGGCTCCGCCTCGGTGTCGCCCTCGTCCTCGTCGTCCTCGTGCGGCTCGATGCGGAAGACGAGAAAGCGGGAGTCCCGGGTGAATCGGGCGCCGGTGGCGCGGGGAATGATCGTCTCGGAGCCGTCGTCGAGGTGCTGGACGTGGAGGGCCGCCTCGCCGTCGCGCGGGACGATCCGGTACGAGAGCCAGGCCCCGTCGGCCGAGAGCGTCGACTGCTGGATCGAGTTCCAGCGGTCGTAGTCGTCGTGATCGAGCGCCCGGAGCTCCTGCGCTGCGGCCTCGGTGGGGACGGCGAACCCGGCCGGAGCGACGAACAGGAGGGCCAGGAGGAGGGCGGGGAGGAGCGTGCGTGGGCGAGCCGCGAGCGTGACCGAGGGCGGGCGCTGGCGCGTACGTGGGCGGGCGGTGAAGGAGAAGGGGCGGGCCGCGAAGGTCGCCGTCGCGAAGGACGTGAGGATCGTGAATATGCGCATGGCGGAGCGGGGGTGACGGGGACGAAGTGGATCGGATCCATCCACAATGCCCCGCCGGAACCGGGAGGGCAAACCGGCGGGGGGGCTGACCGATCCCGGCC
>SLBA01000055.1 GCA_007126575.1 Gemmatimonadota bacterium
AACGACGGCGCCCCGGCATTCATCTTCGATTGCCGGGGCGCCGTCCGTTTCAGCGGCCGGCGCACGGGCCACCCTCTTCCGTTCGTGCACTGGCATGGAAGGAACTTCGAGTGCCGCCGGCACCCTTCCAGCGTCACACGTCCTCGATCAAAAGGTGGTCCGCCGCCCACCCTGCCGGGCAGACCTCTGCTTCCGCCGCGCCATTTCTGATCCGGCGGCACTGACCCACGGGCAGGTTCTGCACGACGAGCACCGAGTCCGTGAGCTTCGAAGGAGGTTGGGGCAGCATCGCCGCAAACACGCCGTCCATTCGGACGGAGGTGTCACAGGGCAGGAATGCCGTCGCCCCACCCACACCCGTGTCCGTCACCGGGTGGCCGAGGGGCTCACCCACCGCGCCCACTGCGCACACGGCGGTCTGCAGCTCGATCGCACGGGCCCGAGCGCAGCCGAACACGCGGTGGAAGCCGGAGATCATGTCGGTCTTCGCGGGAACCAGCACCAGGTCCAGGTCGAGCGTTCCCAGCCGGGCCCAGAGCGCGGTGTACTCCACGTCGAGGCAGATCGCGATCGCGATCCTCAGTCCGCCCCATGTCATCACATTCACCCGGTCGCCCCGGACCGTCACTCCCCCCGCGGACTGCTCCTCCAGGGGCGTGAGGCTCAGCTTGTCCTGGTGAAACCGATGTCCCTGGGGCGTCAACAGCCAGGCCCGGTTGGCGTACATCGGCCCTCCGTCCCACTCGCCCATCAGCTGCGGGATCGTCCCCGGAAGGAGGCAGACGCCATAGTGCGCCGAGAGCGCCCCCATGGACTCGAGCGCACTGCTCCCGACTTCGCCAAGCCAGCCGAGTTGTCCCGCAGGCGGCAGGTCGGTGGGTGCAAAGGAGAGCCACTGGGCGCAAGCATACTCCGGCAGCACGAGCATGTGGGAACCCCGAGCCGCAGAGGCCGCGAGCCTTTGCTCGAGCCGGGCAAGCCAGGAAACCAGATCGGGCGGACGAACCTCCAGATTGGACGCCCAGAGGTCGAGAGACAGATGCTCCATCCTGCCCACCCTTCGAGGTTGGGAAACCGCATGATCGGCTCACGGCAGGACGAAGGAGCCTCGGAGCGAACCGATGCCCGACCGTGCCCCGCCGGACCACTCCTCGGTGCATGTTTCATGCCGCCCCCGCCGTCAGCAACTCCCGGTGTGGAAGACCCGGACGCCGCGGTCTTCGAGGGCTGGGACCTGCTGGCAGAGCGCGGTCTGGCTGAGCGGATTCTCGCTCACCTGCACCACGGAGCCCTCGCCGAGCGCCTGGTTCGCCACGAGGGGACCGAGGTCCTCGACCAGGTTGTGTACCACGATGACCTGGTTCAGCCTCTCGAGCCCTTCCAGGGGGGACAGGTCGGCGAGTTCGTTCTCGGTCAAGGAGATGGACTGGAGGGCGGTCATCCCGCTCACCGCCTCAATCCCGGGAAGCACGACGTCCCGGATCGTGAGACTGGTGAGATTGATCAATCCGGAGAGAGGGGAAAGGTCATTCGTTTCCAGGTTTCCCAGAGTCAGGCTCTCGAGAGACGTGAGGTCCGACAGGGGATCCAGGTCCTCGATCGGATTGCCGAGAGCCGCCAGGATCCGAAGCCCGGTGAGTTCCGTGAGTGGAGTCAGACTCTCCACGTTGCTGTTGGTGATGAAGAGGCGGTCGAGCGTCGCGACCTCCTCGAGTCCCGACAGATCAGTGAGCTGGGGCATCGCCGCAGCTTGCAGTGCCTCCAGGACGGGTGCTCCGGCCAGGAAGCTCAGGTCCGACACCCCGGTCCCGTTGATCCTAACGTCCCGCAGAGCCGGGAGAGCAGCGAGGACCTCGAGTCCCTCGGTCAACGTCGATGCCGAGAGATTCAGGAGTTCGAGCTGTTCGAGGCCCTCGAGGGGAGACACGTCCGAAATCGAATTGACCGCGAGATCGGCCTCCCTGAGCTGCGACAGGCGGCCCAGTGGCCCGAGCACCTGAATCTCGTTCTGGGCCAGGTCGACCTCTTCGAGATTCACGGCGTGCTCGAGGCCGGTCAGCTCCTGGATTCCCATCTGCCGGGCATTCAAGACGGTGAGTTCGGCCAGATCCTCGGCGGAGAGGGCTCCCGTGGGCCGGCCGAGCGCCTGGCGCACCGCGGACTCCAGCTGCCCGTCCGCGAACTCGCCCGGGGCCACGGCATCGACCACGACGGCCGCCGCGCCCGTGACCCCGTCGAGCTCCGCCGTCAGGGTGACGCTGCCCGGGGACTCGGCCGTGACCCGGCCGGCCTCGTCGACCGTGGCCACACCCGGATCCGAGCTGGCCCAGGTGAAATCACCGGGATCGTCGGTGAGGAGGCCTCCCTGCGAGGTGCGGGCCTCGACGGCGAACTGGCGCGTGGCTCCCAGGGTGCGGAGGGTATCGGCGGCGGGCGTGAGTTCGATTTCAGCCACCGCCAGATCGACGGTGATCACGGCACCCGCGCTCTGCCCGGCGAGCGACGCCGTCACGGTTGCCTCTCCTTCGCCCTCGGCCGTGACCAGCCCCTGAGCGTCGACCGAGACCACCTCGGGTGCCGCGCTGCTCCAGGTGAAATCGCCGGCGTTGTTGGTCACGATACGATGATCGGCGTTTCGGGCGTTCGCGCCGAGCTGAAGGGTCTGGCCGACCTCGGAGAGCGCCCCGCTTTGTGGGGTGACCTCGACGGCCACGACCGTGTTGTCGGTGTCGGGGACCACGGGGTCGCTGTCGCTGTCGCACCCGACGGGGGCCAGCAGGAGCGCAAGAAGAAGTGCCCCGAACGCAGGGCTCCTTCCGGGCCCATCGGGAGCGGATCGGGTGGGAGCAAGCCGGGCGCAGAAGGACCGGGCAGACATGGAAGGACCCTCCATCGTGAGCGAACCTGATGGGCGAGAACAACCGTTCCCCCTCACCTCGACCTGCGCAAGGGATGTGCGAAACCCGCCATGGGTGGGGCCCGGCGACCCCGTGGCGTGCGGCTCTACGGCAGGCCCCTCAGCGCGTTCTCGCCGCGCCCTTCCGTTTCCAGCGCATAGAGCACCCCTTCGGTCGTACCGAAGTACACCATGGTCCCGCGGACCGTGGGTGTCGCAGGAATCGATCCCAGCTCGAGAAGCCGCAACTCCGCCTGGCGTCCGCGTCCATCCGCGTACATCTCCCGCATTTCCTCGGTCAGGCCGCCCTCCTCATCGTACACCGTGTCGAAGCGGATTCGGCTGGCGGGGGTCTGGTAGACCCAACGGATGACTCCGGTCGCCGGGTCGACCGCCGTCAGCTTTCCGTTGAACCCCCCGAACACCACCTCGCCACCCACTCGTACGGCGGACCCAAAGACGCGAGTGAAGACCGGGAGAATCCAGGCGATCGCCCCAGTCGACCGGTCCAGGGCGTAGATCGTTCCGTCACCGCTTCCAAAGACCACCAGGTCGCCGTGCACCAGCGGGTCCGACAGGTAGAAGTCCCAGAAGTCCAGCCTCTGCTCGCCCCCGGTCGCATGGGACCACCGAAGCGTCCCCTCGGATGCGTCGACGGCGTAAAGCTTCCGTCACGACTCACCACGTAGACCACGCCGTCGGCCACCGCGGGGGTGGAGTCGACGGCCCCGCCGGTCGCGAAACGCCAGCGTTCGGTCCCCGTTCGCTGGTCGAGCGCGTACAGGTGCCTGTCACCACTCCCGATGTAGAGGCCATCTGCGTCGAGGGTGGGCGAGGAATAGATCGGGCCGTCGGTCACGAAGGCCCAGTCGGGCCCCTGCGTGGATCCTGCGGCGGGAAGGGCGAGGAGGAGGGCGCAGGCAGACGAGGTCCGGAAGGTCATGGAGTCTCGAACTGAGAGGCGGAAGCGCTCGGGGCGAGCGGGTCCCGGCCGAGGTGCAGCGTACCGCCCGCCCTGGAGAGTCGGAAAGCTAACGGAGCGGATGCGGAATGAAGAGTCGGAGACCGAATGGGTGGGAGCCGCCCCGGGGCGATCGAGGCCTCGCTGGCGCGATAATTGCTCGCTGGACCCGAGTCGAGCCTTATCCCGGAGACATCCCCGAAGGCCATTCGTCCGAAGGGCCGCTCATGGACCGTCGTCCGATTCACAGGGACCAGATGATACACACCCAGGAGAGCAGGGGCCGCGCTCATTCCTTCACCCGTGTCCACAGCGTGGTTCTGGCTCTGGTGGTCGTCCTCGGTGTCATCGCCGCGGCGTTCGGGGCGTGGCGCCGATTCGTCACCGTCGACGGCCTTGCCTATCTCGACGTGGCGGACGCGTATCTCGACGAAGGCTGGGCCGCGGGAACGAACGGGTACTGGGGGTCGCTCTATCCTCTCCTTCTCGCCGCGGCCTTCGCGGTCTTTCGTCCAGCTCTCGAGAACGAGCTGATCCTGGTCAAGGTCGTGCACCTGGGCATGTACCTCATGACGCTGGCGGCGTTCATCTTCTTCTGGCGCGAAGTCGATCGGTTGCGGGTGGACGCCACCGACGCGGACGCCGCGAGTGATGTCGGGGCCCACGCCGACGAAGGGAGGTCCCCGCATCCGGGGCCGCATCCACCGGGGGTCATGCCGACGTGGGCATTCTGGGGGATCGGGTATACGCTCTTCCTCTGGTGCACGCTGCGCCTCATCCGGGTCTGGACCATGTCGCCGGACATGCTGGTCATGGCCGCAGTGCTCCTCGCCGGGGGGTTCCTGCTCCGGATTCGGGCACGGCCCCGGGCCTGGTGGCCCGTAGTGGGGCTGGGCGTCGCTCTCGGATTCGGGTACATGGCGAAGGCGGCCATGTTTCCGCTCGCCTTCGTGTTCCTGGCGGGTGCGGCCGGCTACCTCGGGCTTTCGCGCGCGGGAGGGGCACGACTCCTGGTCGCCTTCCTCCTGTTCGCCGTGCTGGCGTCGCCGTACCTGGTGACCCTGAGCCTTCAGAAGGAGCGCTTCACCTTCGGAGACTCCGGGCACCTGAACTACGCCCGGTACGTGAACGGAGTCCCCGACATCCACTGGCAGGGCGAGATCCCCGGGAATGGGGAACCCGTCCACCCCACACGGCAGATCGGAGAGTCTCCGGACGCCTTCGAATTCGCGTATCCAGTCGGGGGAACATACCCACCCTGGTATGACCCTTCGTACTGGTACGAAGGGGTGGAAGTGCGGTTCGACCCCCTTCAGCAGCTTTCGGCCTTCGCACGCACCGGGCAGGAGTATACGGAGCGTATTCTCAAGCGCCAGGGGGCGGCGATCGCCGCTCTCTTCCTCCTCCTGATGGCGATGGGACCGAACCGATCGTTCGGACTCAGAGGACTCGCTCGGCTCTGGCCCATCTGGCTTCCCGCGGGAGCAGCGATCGGCATGTACAGTATCGTGTACGTGGAGATGCGCTACCTGACGGGATTCCTCGTCCTGGCATGGGGCGCGGGCCTGGCGGTGCTGAGGCTGCCCGACCGTCCAGAGCGGCGGTATCTCCTGAACGGGGCCGGGGGGCTGATGATCCTGGTCTTCGCCCTGAATCTCCTGATTCCGAATGCACGAGCCCTCGGATCCCTCCTCGAGGATCCCCAACCCCGCACCGCCACCGCATGGTTCGACCACGGAACGAGGGGATCGATGGCGAACCTTCCGGTGGCGCGCGAGCTGGCGAATCTCGGGGTATCCGAAGGCGACGGCGTGGCCTTCGTCGGCTACGGATACTACTCCTACTGGGCACGGCTGGCCGGAGTCCGGGTGATCGCCGAAGTTCCCGAGCGCGAGGCGGTGCTCTTCTGGGATGGGGACGAAGAGGTGCGGCGCCGTACGGTCGACACCCTCCTGGGCACCGGGGCGGTCGCCCTGGTCACCGAGGTTCCCGGATGGCATCCCGCCCCCGAGGGCTGGGCGCGGCTGGGGGAGACCGCCTACTACGTGGTACTGGCCGGAGGAGACTGGGAATGACGACGAAGAGCGCACCCGCGACGGACGGGGACGAGATGAAGGCCCGGGACTCGCCCCGCGCCGAGGGGTCCCGGCGGGAGGCGTCGGGATTCGAGGTATCGGTAGTGATTCCCTGTCTGGACGAGTCCGATACTCTTGCGGCCTGCATCCGCGTCGCGCGCGAAGCGATGCAGTCGGCGGGTATCGAGGGTGAGATCGTGGTCGCCGACAACGGGAGCACCGATGGTTCGGTCGAGATCGCTCTCGCCGAGGGGGCCCGGGTCGTGCACGTCGCGACTCGCGGGTACGGGGCCGCCCTGCTCGAGGGGATCGCCGAGGCCCACGGGGAAGTCGTGATCATGGGGGACGCCGACCTCAGCTACGACTTCGCCGAGATTCCGAGGTTCGTGGAGCGCCTCCGCGAAGGATACGATCTGGTCCAGGGATGCCGACTTCCCGCGGGGCGTGGGACCGTGATGCCGGGGGCGATGCCCTTTCTCCACCGGTGGATCGGAAACCCGATCCTCTCGGCCCTCGCCCGCCTCCTCTTCCGTTCGCCGGTGACCGACATCTATTGTGGATTGAGGGGGTTTCGGCGTGAGTGGCAGATGGAGCTCGGTCAGGAGTGCGTCGGGATGGAGTTCGCGAGCGAGATGATCGTGAAAGCGAGCATCTCGCAGGCCCGAATCACCGAGATCCCCGTGACGCTCCACCCGGATGGTCGGGTTTCCCATCCCCCCCACCTGCGAACCTTCCGGGATGGATGGCGAACCCTCCGGTTCTTCCTCCTCTTCAGCCCGAGGTGGCTCTTCGTGTACCCGGGCATCGCGCTGATCCTCTTCGGCATCCTCGGGTACGCGATTGCGCTTCCCGGACTTCGGGTCGGAGGGGTGCAGTTCGATGTCAGCACCCTGCTCTTCGCCACCCTGGGCGCTCTGGTGGGCCATCAGGCCCTCATCCTGGCCGCCTCGGCCCAGGCGTACGGGCTGCGCGAGGGACTCCTGCCCCGGAACGGTCCGGTGATGGCACTTCTTCGCCCCCGTCGGCTCGAGACGGGACTGGTGGCGGGCTTGATTCTGGGGCTGATCGGAGTGGTGCTGCTCGGACTCGCCGTACTCCAGTGGTGGAGCGCCGGGTTCGGCGACCTCGAGTATCCGAGGATCCTGAGGCTCGTGATCCCGGGAATGCTCTTCACGGGGCTGGGGGTCCAGACGATCTTCGGAGCCTTCCACCTGTCCCTTCTCGACACCCATCGGAGGTGAGCATGGCAGACAAGCCACTCCCGCCGAGGGTGTCCGGAGTCCAGCGGCACTACCGGCTGAACGCGCCCCACCCGGGCGCGGACTCGGACGCGGTCGAGCGCATTCGGGCGCTTCCGATCACCCGGATCATCCTGGACTGGGTCGGAGAAGGTCGACGGGTGCTCGACCTGGGCTGCCACGACGGAGATATCTCGGCCCTGGTGCGCGACGCTGGCAACGAGGTGGTGGGAGTCGACCTGCCGGAGATGGTCGAGGTCGCCCAGCGCCGGCACGGGCTCGAGGCGGTCGCACACGATCTCAACCGTCCCCTTCCCTTCCCGGACGGCGACTTCGACACGGTCGTGGCCGCCTCGATCCTCGACGACATTCCCGACGACCTGACCTTTCTGGAGGAGTGCCGCAGGGTGCTCACGAAGGGTGGGGAGTTGATCGTGGTGGTCCCGAACGAGGTCTCGCTTTATCGGCGTTTCCAGTCGCTGCTGGGCGGTTCGAGCCGCGATTACACGGCGACCACCGGGTATCATACGCTGCACTGCTACACCCTTCGGGGGATCCGCACTCTCGTGAACACGGCGGGATTCGAGGTCGTGGAGCACGCAAAGTGTCCGAAGCGCTACTCCCGGATCCCCCTCCGGTACCATCTCGAGCGCCTCCTCCCCGCGACTTTCGCGACGGATCTTGCGATTCGGGCGGTACGGCCGGATCGATGACCGAGGTAGCGACACCTCACCCCCGCGTCGCACCCCGAATCCACCCTCTCAGCGCCGACAGCCCCCGACGGGGGCCCTCGCGGACCAGCATCCGTCCGACCAGCCAGGGCAGGCCCAGCATGTAGAAGGCCATGCGTTGGTGGACGGGGGCATGGCGACGCATCAGGATCAGCCAATTCCGGGCCTTGTGCCTGGCGTAGAGCTCCGTGTACCGGCCCCCCTCGAAGGTCGTGGTGACCGCGTGATAGGCCATCGCCGATGGGACGTAGAGCGCTCGGTATCCCGCCTCACGAACCCGGAGCGAGAAGTCCAGGTCTTCGGGTCCGAAGGGGTTGAACACCTCGTCGAACCCCTTCAGTTCCTCGAAAACGTCGGTCCGGACGAGCGTGGCGCCGCCGCAGGGAAGGCAAGGCCGAACCTCGTCACGCTGCCCCCGATCGACCTCCCTGAACCCCACGGGCTCGGTCTTGCCCAGCCAGAACGTCACCCGAAAGCCCCCCCCGTCGTTCAGGAGGTCGGGCTCGGCGATGAAGCGGAGCTTGGCCTGGGTCTGGGCGAGCCGTGGGTCGGTCCGGAACGGCTCGAGCAGCGACTCCACGAAGCCCGGCGTCACCACCATGTCGTTGTCGAGAAAGAGCAGGTGCGTGGGCCGCAGTCGCTCGATTGCGAGCCGGGCCGCGGCATTTCGTCCTCCGGCGACCCCGAGGTTATCGGCGGAATCGTGTACGAGCACCTCGGGGAAGCGCGCACGGACCCTTTTCGCGGTCCCGTCGGTCGATCCGTTGTCCCAGAGGAGGACCTTCACACCCGGCCCCATCTCGGAGTCGAGGCTCTCGAGCGTTCGCAGGGTGCTTTCGGCCTGGTTCAGGGTGAGGATCAGGATGGCGATCCGAGGGTTGGGGGTCGAATCCGCATCCGGCGCGGGGGTCGTCATTCCGGACCCTCCGTCCGGGGCACGACCACCCCCTCGGGGCTCCGCCAGCCCGCCATGACGCCCCGGGGGAGGAAACAGACATACGAACGGCCGTTCAGCGCACGGTCGGAGTCCCCTCGCACCAGACCGCCCACCCACCGGCGAGCGGCCCGGATCATGTGCACGAGGAAACGGGCCGCGATCAGGGGGTCCCCCCGCCGCAGGTACTTCCCGTAGAAGGCCCCGTGGCTGAGGGCGTAGGATCGGTACTGGGAGACCCGGGCGTCGCCCTCGCGCCAGTCGACGTGCGCAACCCCCGATGCGGGCTCGTAGACCAGGGGAATCCCCGCTCTGAGCGCCCGGTAGGCCAGTTCGGCATCTTCGGCGGTGGCGCTGCGGGAGTCCTCGTCGAGGAGTCCGAGGGCCTCGAACACGCTGCGGGCCACCCCCATGTTGCCCCCCGAGAGGGAGTCGTGGGTCAGCCGAGGTCGCCGCTGCACGAAGGGACTTCGGGCGGTAACGACGACCGGGACTTCGCCCCCTTTCCACGCCTCGATTCGGCCGGTCACGATCGCGCCGGGGTGCTCGGCAAGCGCGCGGGCCATGGCTTCGACCCATTCCGGCTCCGCCAGGCAGTCGTCGTCGGTCACCAGAAGGAAGGAGGTGCGCACCGCTCGGGCGCCCTCGTTCACGCCCACGGCCCTCCCCCGGCCCAACGACGCGATGTGCCGGACGGAGAGTCCCCGCTCCCGGGCGTCCTCCACGATCTCCCGCCCGGTCCCGTCGCCGCCCTGGTCCACCACGAGGATCTCGGCCGGTCGGTGCGTACCGGTCGCGATCGCCTCGAGTGCTCGCGCCAGGCTGGGGCGGCCGAGGGTGGGAATCACGACCGAGACCTCCGCCAGCGTCGGGGGCACGGAGCCGGGGAGGTCCGTCGGGTCGGATGCGGCGTTCATCTGCGGTCCTCTTCCGGGTCGATCAGGGCCAGCCAGGCCTCGCGAACCCCCCGGAAGTCGTATCGGGCCACCGCGGTCCGGCGCCCCGCATCGCCGAGTTCGCGGCGCAGGGTCGGGTCGGAAAGGAGGCGGTCGAGAGCCTCCGAGAGCTCCGCTCCGTCCGAGGTGCGGACGGGGAGCGCCCCGTTCTCCTCGGCCACGACATCCGCCAGCCCTCCGGCTCGGGTGGAAACGACAGGAAGCCCCGAGGCCATCGCCTCGATCACCGAGAGCCCGAAGGCCTCCTCCTCGGAGGGAAAGACGAAGAGGTCCGCCGCTCTCAGGTACTCGCCCACATGCTCCACGGCACCGGGAAGGTGCACCCGGGGGACGGCGCCGCCCCCTGAAGTCATCGCTCGCAGTTCGGCCTCACAGTCATGAATGTCCGCCCCACCCTCGCCCACCAGAACAAGGTGCGCATCCGGATGGCGGGGAGCCAGGTCGGCCCAGACCCGGAGAAGAAGCGGCAGACCCTTGTACGACACGAGTCGCCCCGTGTACAGCACGAGGGTGCCGTTCACGGGAAGCCCGAGTCGGGTGCGGAGTTGCTCTCGCTCACCCGGCAGCGCGGGCCGGAAGGCCTCGGTGTCGACCCCGTTCGGGATCCTGTGGATGCGCTCACGGGGGACCCCGCCAGCGAGGAGCTCCTGCTCGATCACCGACGAGATGGCCACGAAGGCGTCCGCCTTTCGGAGATGGCGATTTCGGAGTCCGAGGAGTGCGCGGACGGGCAGAGCCCGGGCGGATACCCCGTACCGTGCGAGACCCGGGCCGAAGAAGGTGCCCGAGAATTCACCTGGGCTGTCGGCCTTCAGGATCACCCGGGCACCGTTGCGACGTCCGGCTGCGACGGCGGGAATCCCGAGCACCCGAAACCCGCTCACGAGCAGGACGGGGTGGGTTTTTCGATGTTCTCGAATCGGTCCTCGCGCCGTCCAGGCGAGCCCCCACTTTCTCAGGTGACCCTGCCCGGCCGGACCGAGGCGGTGAACGGGAATCCCGTCGACCCGACCGAGGGCGGGACGCTCCGGGTCCCACCGGCGAGTGACGACACGGACCGGGAGCCCTGCTCCGGAGAGTTCGCTGGCGAGACCCCGGGCCTGGGTTTCGCCCCCCCCGACCATCGGATGATAGCTCTCGGTCAGGAGGAGAACCCCGAGGGGGCGAGCTCCCTTCGTGGACGGACCGGCGCCCCTGGGCCGGCGCACCATCTCCCTCATCCGCTTCATCCCGTACCTGGTCAGGTGACGGGGGCCGGGGTCGCGGTAGAGGGGGCCGGGCTCACCGGGCGGCCCGAAGGACCGAGCCGTGCCGTCGCGCACCGCGAGAACCGCGTCGAGATAGAGGTCGAGCCCGAGTTCCTCGAGGTCCTTTTCGACCCGTCGGTAGCTCCGCCCCCGGGCCGGGACCTCGCCACTGCGCACCACGGGTCCGGCGTCGATCGCGGAACCGATTCGCTGGATCGTGACACCGGCCACCCTCTCGTCGTTGAGGAGTGCCCAGAAGGTCGCCTTCTTTCCGCGGTAGTCAGGAAAGCGACCGTGGTGGATACCGAGGGTCCCGTATCGGGGAAGCTCGAAGGCTTCGGGCTTCAGGATGGGCCCTCCGTAGCTCACCGCGAGATCCGGCTCGAGCTCGCGGATCGGGTCGAGCACCTCGGGGGAGTGAAGATCGGGAGTCAGTCGGAGCCGGGCCATGAGCCGCTTCGCCTCTCGCCTGGCACGGGTCTCGGCCCGAGGACCTCTCAGCCACCGCAATCCGGCCCGCAGGACCTCGACCCCGAGAAGGGCGGGTGCAAGGACCCCTCGACGACGGAACAGGCTCGCGACCCGGGTTCGCGGGTCCAGCCCCTCGGTCTGACAGACGCCCCCGAGAAACTCGACGTCGGGATGGGCTTCGAGGAGGCGGGCAAACCGAACGGTCCCCCGCTCGAGAGCCGGACCGCAGAAAAGGACGACACGGATCGGTCGATCGAGGGGCGAGGTCGGAAACTCCCGGGAGTCATCGGCCACCTCAACGCCTCACGAGCGCCACAAGGCGGTCCTTGCCTCTCTTGAGGGGAGGCTCGAGCAGGTGCACGACCCGGATCCAAAACGTCGACCCGGTGAAGACCTCGTCGTCGGCCGGGCGGTCGCCGCCTCGGATCGGGAAGATCGAACGAACGCCGGCCCCGACATCGCCCCCACCCGTCCCGGGCTCCGCTGCCGCTCTCCGGTCGGAGGCCAGAAGGTATTCGGTTTCGGACCCGACGCGTTCCATGAATTCCGACGTCAGGTTCGCCCTTTTCTGCCAGGGGAAGTATCGCGTGGTCTGGGTACGATGCCGTCTCAGCGCCCGCTGCTTCCGGGCCTGCGCCTCCGGTCCCGGATCGAAGGCGAGCAGGAGTCCCGGCCGGATGCGCCTTCGAATGTCGCCCCCGGGCAGAAGCTTCCAACGCGCATAGACGAAGTACTCCATCAGGCGACCGGTGATCTGCTCGCACTCGGCCAGCCGGCGCACCGCCCGATGCACGGCGAGATGGTCCGGATGGCGGTCCAGTCGAAAGGGTACGAGTACGATATCCGGACCGAGCACGGCCAGCGCCTCCGAGAGTCGCGCCTCCAGCGCCTCTCGATGCCTGCGGAGGCCGCCGTCGGGCAGGTCGAGGAACCGGGCGTTCTCGCGGGGGATCCCGAGTGCTTCGAGGCCGGCGCATCCCTCTTCCCGGCGAACCCGAGCCAGCTCGGCCCGGTCCACTCGGTGCCAGGGGACCGGAGGGGCGGGAGATCCCGATCCATCCGAGGCATAGATCACGTGGGCCCGGGCTGGATCCCGCAGCGAAGCCAGGATCGCTCCGCACCCGATGAGCTCATCATCCATATGGGGAGCCACCACGACGAGTGTCCCGGGCAGCGCTCGGTCCGGATCCAGGGTCATGGTGCGGATCCCACCCGTTCGAGCACCTCGAGGGTCTCGGCGCCGCACCGGTCCCAACTGTAGCGCTTCGAGCGCTCGAGCCCGGCAGCACGCACGTGAGCGTGCAGCTCGGGGTCGGTCAGGAGACGGCGTGCCGCCGCAGCGATCTCGTCGGGATCCTCGGGATCCACCAGGAGCGCGGCCTCGCCCGCGATCTCCTCGAGCCCATTGACTCGGGACGTCACGATCGGTGTCCCGCAGGCCATCGCCTCGGCGATCGGGATGGGAAAGGCTTCGAGGTTGGACGGGTACAGGTACAGGTCAGCCAGGGAGTAGACGGCCGGCAGGTCCTCTTGGTCGATCCAGCCGGGAAAGTCGACCGCGGCACCCCATCCGTCATCGGGAAGGTCGTAGAGGTCCCGAAAGACCTCACACCCCTTTCCGCCGACCACCAGCCGCTGGGGCACCTCGTCGTGCAGGCGCCGGTACGCCTCGAACACCCCGTTCGCGTTCTTGCGGTCCCCCCCGGCCGCCTTGGACAGCGTGAGGATGAACCGCTCCGGAAGGGCGTAGCGCTCCCGGACCTCGCGGAGGATGCTCGGGTCATCGACTCTTCGGAAATGCCGAGCGGGTGCCAGGTAGGTGGTCACGACCTTTCCCGGGGGCAGGTCGAGGATCCGGTTGAAGTTCCGGGTGGTGATCTCCGACACCGAGAGGACGGCGGCCGCCTTCCGGAAGTAGAGAGGCATGACCGCTCGGATGTACGCGATGTCGAGGCGGCCGTAGAACCTGGCATGCTCGGGAATGAACCAGTCCGCGCCGTGCACGGTCATCACGGTCGGACAGGGCGCGAGGAGCGGCACGGTGAACTTCGGATGGAAGAGCACGTCCACCCCTTCACGGCGGCACGCGAGGGGGATTCCGACCTGGTCCCAGAGCGGCTTCTGTCTCCCCCGCACGAGATGCTCCTCGACCCGCGGGTGGTCGCCGTATCGTCCGAGATTCTCCGCGCTCCGGTAGAAGAACACGTACTCGTTGCGATCATCGATCCGAAGCAGCTCCTCGATGATGTTCCGGGTGTACACGGCGACGCCGCCCTTCTCGTCGAGCGCCCGGAGCATAACGCCGATCCGCATCGGTCAGGTTCCCGAATCCTTCGGCTTCACCGCCGTCACCGAGAGCTTGTAGGCATAGCGTCGGGCCACCGACTCGGGCAGGAGGTTGTAGACGGGCCGGAACCCCCATCGGTACAGGACCGCCTTGATCCCCGACTTGGCCACCGGGAGCGCCCGGTGGTGTTCTCGGACTGCGGATTCGATCTCGAATCCCTCGAACATCTCGAGGATCTCGGGGTCGGTGTAGAACTCGTTGACCGGCGGATCCTCGTCCTTGTGTTCGATGTTCTCGCGGCCGAGCCGCGAGACCGTGTACATCCAGGAGGGCTTTCGGTAGAAGTGCGAGATGATCGCCCGTCCACCGGGACGGAGCACCCGTCGGACCTCACGGATCGCACGCGCCGTGTCGCCGGTGGCGTGCAGGACCCCGTTCGCCCAGACCGCGTCGAAGCTCTCGTCCTCGAAGGGGAGCTCGAGCGCGTTCGCCTCTCGGACGTCCTCCGCCTCGACCCCTTCGATCTCGAAGTGCCGCTTCGTGGTGGCAACCGCGGCCGGGGTCAGGTCGGTCGCCGTGACACGCACCCCTCGCTTGAGAAACTCCAGGCTGTCGAAGCCCATGCCACATCCAATCTCGAGGAGGTGTCTTCCCTTCAGGAGGGCGGATTCGGATTCGATCCGCTCCATGATCCACGGAAACTTGTAGGGGTTCATCCATGGCCGGATGTGGTCGAAGTACTCGGGCGTGCCCCGCTCGAGGGTGGGGTCGCTGACATACTGTACGCCCAGGGTTCGGGCATCCCAGTAGTCCCGGATGGAGTCCACCGTCTGTTTCAGCTCGGGATCCATCTTCTCTCCCGAACCGGCCGAGCCCTCCTGGCCGGAATCAGCTTGCGTGCGGTTCATGCTCACCACCTCGTTCTCCGATCGCCCGGGCTGGAACCCCGGCGGCAATGGTGTAGGGGGGCACGTCGCGGGTTACCACGGCCCCAGCTCCGATCACAGCGCCCCGGCCGATCGTGATCCCGTCCACGACGGTCACTCCCGCGCCGATCCAGCAGTCTTCCTCGATCACCACTCCTCTCCGGGGGAGGGCCTGCTCCGCGATGGGCCGGTCCCTTCGGGCATGCGGATCATAACGCCCACCACCGATATAGCAGTTCGCGGCGAGCATCGTGTCGGCCCCGATGTGCAGTCCGGTCGACGCATACAGGATGCACGATGCACCGAGATTCACTCGCGGCCCGAGGGTCAGGGGCCCGTCCTTCCCGCTCACGATGCAGCCACGGCTCACGAAGGCGTCATCGCCGATCTCGAATTCCCCGACCTTGCATCCCTTCGCATCGAAGTAGCAGCCGTCATCGACCACCACCCCCCGACCGACCCGCATCTTTCCCGGGTGGCGGAGGACGACTCCATGTCCCCATACGGTACCGGAGCCGCTTTCGGCCAGAAGACCGGGGATCAGGATTTTGCGAAGGACCACACCGACGGCGCCGGGGCAGTAGGCGATCCAGGTCGTGAACTCGTGACGGAGGAGGCGCACGATGGAACGGGATCCGACCACCAGGTCCTGATAGCTCCGCAGGGGAGACCGGCGACGGCCGGCGGCGACCACGTCCGTTTCCGAGGCGTCCGGGCTCATCGAGCCCAGCTCCGGTTTCCCGCGGGGGCCAGGTGGTCCGGCCATTCGATTCCCCCGTTCAGCTTGAGATGGATCCTGCACCAGGCATCGAGATTGAGAAGCATCCAGAGTCGGACGTGATGATCGCTGCGACCGGAGGCCTGCTCTTCGGTGAGCCGGGATGCGGCCCCGGGGGCCACCCAGCCCTCGCTCACGAGGACTCCCCCTTCGATGGTGTCGCGCACCTGATTCAGCGAGGAGCCCTGCAGCCAGTGGGATACCGGGAGCATGAACCCCTGCTTTGGGCGCTCGAGGATCGAGGGGGGGAGCCGATCCCGGAACGCCGCCCGGAGCGCCACCTTGGTACTCCTTCCCCTGACCTTGAGGTGCGACGGCATCGAAGCGGTGAACCCGGCAAGGTCGACGTCGAGGAGGGGGCTCCGGAGCTCGAGGCCGTGCGCCATGCTGAGTCGGTCGGAGAGCATCAGAGAATGCTCCGGAAGCCGGGTCACGAGATCGGCGAAGAGCATTCGGTGCAGCGGGTCCCGGGCGGGTGCCCGATCGAAGGCGTCCGCGATGCAGGCCTCGGCCGCTCCGGTGGCTGCGACTCGAAGGACGGGTCCGTAGACCCATTCCTTCTCTTCGGGGCCAAACCGGAAGACGCTGGTCATCCTGGCATAGAGGGATCCTCCCCGGCGCCCCCCGAGGTCGTTCAGCCACCGGGCCCGCTGTCCGAAGCTCTTGTAGGCCAGCGCTCCCGGAAGGGCGTCGACCGCGGGTGCCATCAGGCGGTCGCGTACCCAGGCCGGAACGGCCGCGTACCGCTCGGCCCAGGGGAAGGCCGCGTACCGATCGAACCCCCCGAAGATCTCGTCGCCCCCATCTCCGCCCAGCACCACCTTCACCTGCTCGCTCGCGAGCCGGGCCGCCTCCCAGGTGCAGGCGGCGATCGGGTCGGAGGGCTCGTCCAGGCACCGCACCAGCGTCGGGATCGAGCCGAGCACCTCGTCTCCCACCCGCCTCTCGTGGTGCCGGGTTCCGATGTGGTCCGCGACCTGACGCGCAAACCCACGCTCGTCGAGCGACGCCACCTCGGTTCCCACGCAGAAGGTCGGGAAGTCGGGACCGTCCGCTCGAGCCATGGCCGAGACGACCGCGCTCGAGTCGAGCCCTCCGGAAAGCAGGGCGCCCACGGGCACGTCGCTCTCTAGGTGGCGCGCCACCGCGGCGTCGACTCGCGACTCGAGTTCCGAGATCCACTCGGCGTCGGGTCGGCTCTGCTCGAGGGTGAAGCCAGGCTTCCACCATCGCTCGGTCGCGACTTCGCCGGCGGCCCACTCGAGTCGATGGCCGGCCGGCAGCCGATGAATTCCCTCGAACATGGTGAGGGGGGGCGGCACGAACCGCTGCGTCAGGTAGTGGTCGACCGCCTCCATCTGCGGGGTCACGCGCACGTCGGGGTGCGCCAGGAGTGCCTTGATCTCGGAGCCGAACAGGAAGCGACCCCCCACCACGCTGTAGTGGAAAGGCTTCTGGCCGAAGTGGTCCCGGGCGGCGTAGAGGCGCCGGGCGCTTCGGTCCCATATCGCGAAGGCAAACATTCCCCTCAGCTGATCCAGGGCACCCCATCCCTCCTCTTCAAAGAGATGGAGGAGGACTTCGGTGTCGGTCCGGGTTCGAAACCGGTGACCCCGCGCCTCGAGACCGCCCCGCAACTCCCGGTGGTTGTAGATCTCGCCATTGAAGGTGATCCAGAGGCGGCCGTCCTCGTTGCAGAAGGGCTGAGCGGGCGCTTCGGGGTCGATGATGCCCAGACGGCGATTGGCCAGGACGGCACCATCCAGCACCTCGAGGCCCTCGTCGTCGGGACCTCGGTGGCGAAGGGCCACCGACATGCGCCGTACCGCCTGGCGCTCCCGCCCCGGATCCCCGCCGATCACTCCACAGATTCCGCACATCAGGCCCTCACCCCACCTGAAATCGGATCGGACGCGGTGAGAGTCGATCGGATTCCTTCTTCCAGTCCGACCTTCGCCTCGAACCCCAGACCCTCGGCAGCCGCGCGGCCGGAAAAGGCGTTGTCATGCTCGAAGAAGGCGAGGGAACGCCGGGAGACCGGGGGCTCACGCCGGAGCGCGCGGAAGGCGAGCTCGACACCGCCCAGGCCCACGGCCACTGCACTGCGAGGGAGACGGACACGTGGGATCGCCACCCCCTGGACCCGTGCGCAGATTTCGACCAACTCCCGGACCCGGACCGACTCGGGGCCCACGATCAGGTAGGGCCGGCCGGTGGTCTCCGCCGGTGCGTCGATCGCCAGACAAAAGGCCTCCACGGTGTCTGAGACATGAATGGGATGGCGAAGGTTCGCGCCGTCGCCGACGAAGAAGAACCGGCCGCGCCGAATCGTCCGCAGGAGCCTCGCGGTTCGGGGGCACCCGGGACCGTAGACCCAGCCGGGCCGGAGGATTGTCACTTCGAGGCCGGTACGTTCGGCTTCCTCGAGCGACGCGACCTCGCCAAGCAGCTTCGTGTGTTCGTAGTCGTTCGTCGGATGCTTGGGGCTTTCCTCGTCGGCAGGGGGAGAGGAGACATGACCGTACACCCCCACGCTGCTGGTATGGATGAGGCGCCGGACGCCCAGCGATGCCGCGATCCGCACGAGGGTCCGGGCGCCATCCACGTTCACGGAGTGGTACCAGCCCGCCGGGGCTCGGTGCTGGAGGTGGGCGCTGGCCAGGTGAACCACGACCTCGGCGCCGGCGAGGATCGGCCGGAGGGCCTCATCGTCCCTGACATCCGCCCTGAACCACTCCACGCCCTCGGGTCCCACCGCATCGGGCTCCCCGACTCGGGGTACCGGCGGGTCATGGATGTCCAGCGCCCGGACGCGCCACCCTTCGCCGACGAGACGCGTGACCGCGTGACGCCCGATGAATCCGGCTGCTCCCGTGACGACGACCGTGCGCGACCCCAGCGAACCACCGGGTTCCTCGGCCGGCAGGTGTCGCTCGGGAGCCACACCCCGTTCGCCCTTCGCACCACGACGCCCATCGATCGAGCGCCCCGTGTTGCCGGTCATCGGGGCTTCCGTGCAGACAGGGCAACGGCGTATCCCCCCCGGCCGGGCAGGAGCCCGTCGAGACGGGAAATTCCACGCAGGAGGGGGTACACCCGGCGGTACAGTCGCCAGGCACCCCCCACCTGTTCGAGCTGCTCCTCGCTGGACGGTGCGATTTCGCCCTCGGCCGGCGCACTGCCTTCGGGAGAGCGCCCCAGCACCCGCACGTAGGCCAGGTTGATCATCAGCTCGATGCCCTCCGTGAAGAAGCGGGAATAGGCCCCTTGGTCCTCGGGCTCCAGCCCGGCATCCCGCATCATGCCGGCCAGCTCCTCGACGGTGTAGCCCTGTACCCGATGCCCGTAGACCGCCGGAGTCATTCCGAGAAGTCGCTTGACCCTGGCGAGGGGGAGGCGGGTGTTTCCGCTGGGCGTGGTCACCAGGGCCCGGCCTCCGGGCGCGAGCACGCGTCGGATCTCGCGATTCAGCGGTCCGACCCGGTCCAGGTGTTCGTGGACGTCGATCGTGACCACAAGATCGAAGTATTCGCCCGGGAAGGGGAGTCGATCGGGGGCGGAGTGATGCACCGGGTCGCCCAGGAGCGCGGCCATCGCCGGGATCCGGTCCTCTTCCATCTCTGCCCAGCTCCATCTGCCCCCGGCTCCCCTGAGGTGCCAGTTCAGGGCACCGGGATTGTCCCCGCACGTGACGAGGAGGCAACGGCGGTCCCCCAGTTCACCGGCAAGCTCCATCAGAAGCTCCAGCTTCAGCCGCTTTTTCAGGGAATGCTCGAAGACCTCGAGAGCCCATGGCGGAGCCGCCGTCCCACCAAACCGGCCGGGGGCAATCGTATCGGGCGAGGTGTCTGACGACATGGGAGGCCGGTTCGGGAGACGGTTGGGAACGGGGGGGACGCGCCGCTCTGGGAAAACGGATATGATACGGCCTGCAAGTTGCAAGGGTTGTGCCCCTGAATCCTCAGCCCATATGCGCAACGAAATCAGCCATGAAGGTTCCCTGCCATGTCGATCGGCACACGCCAACACCCATCGGAAACCGCGGGCTCCGGCGGCCCCATCCGCAAGCTGCTCCGGCGGCTGCTGCCGCGCGACCTTCGAAGGGCGTTGTCGCGGATGGGTACGAATCTGACACGGCGTCCCCCGATCGGAGCTGTCCGCTTCGGTTCGCTTCGTCGCCTCAAGCCGATCAGTTCGGACTGGGGGTTCGATCGGGGAACCCCCATTGATCGGCACTACATCGAACGCTTCCTGGAGGAGGAGGCGCCACGGATCCGCGGACGGGTTCTCGAGATCGACACGAATGACTACACCCTCCGGTTCGGGGGCGACCGCGTCAGGAAGAGCGACGTCCTGCACATCGCCGAGATGGGTCCCGGGGTCACCCTGGTCGGTGACCTCACCTCGGCCGACCACCTCCCTTCCGAGGCCTTCGACTGCATCATCGTGACCCAGACGCTGCAGCTGATCTATGACGTGAAGGCCGCAATCACGACGATTCACAGACTCCTGCGCCC
>SLBA01000158.1 GCA_007126575.1 Gemmatimonadota bacterium
CGGGATCCAGCCCCCGCGCCCGGACGGTCTCTTCGATCATCCCGGCGATCAGCGCCGGCTCGCCCGCGCCCCTGCGCTGGTGTGCGGGCTCGAACCAGTTCCAGCAGCGGGTCGCGTTCGCCGCGGTGGACTGCTCCGGGTAGAGGACCGCGACCCCCCGCTCCCGGGCCAGCTGGTCCATGCGGGTACCCCGAGCCATGTCGTCGGCGTCCTGCGTGCACCCGTGCAGGAGCACCAGGAGTGGAGCCCTCGGCTCACCTGGCTCCCCTTGCGGATCCGCCAGGACGGTCATTCCAGGACGCCCCGTCGGTGCGGGCGCCCTCACCGCGTCGGGCGGGGGCAGGTAGAGGCGCCAGGCCCGGTCCCCGTGCGGCGATCGGAAGGTGCCGCGAATCACCTCGCCTGCGGATCGATCGACCCCGGATGGCTCGACCTCGGGCCGAAGTTCCCCATTCTCAGGACTGTGACCCCGCATCGCGCGCTCCCTGTCGGCCGGTGGCAACTCCCCCCCGACCCCGCTCAGGGTGATCAGAAGAAGAAGACTTCCGAACTTGATCATGACGACCCTCCCGACCGGGAGGGACTCCCCGACCCGAAGGCCGGGGAGCCGCACTCCCGGAGTGTACAGTGCCTTGAAACCGACGCGTCCTCAGAGCTCCCACCGGGCGCCGATGAGGAAGATGGATCCGAGCGCCGGCATGTTCACCATCTGAATGTACGGCTGATCGATCCCGCACGAGCGCTCCGCGCCCGCCGACTCGCCCCCGCAGGCGAAGAGGTTCTGCGCAGAGGCATTCAGGTGCAGGCCCGTGCCGGGCACCTGGTACCGGAGCGTCAGATCGAGCGCCGTGTGGGTCGGGATCTTCCCCTGGTTGATCCCCGACTGGAAGTTGTACCCGTTCACGTAGCGAAGGGTGGCACCCCCGCCGAAGCCGTTGAACTCCCGGCCGTCGATTCCGAGCGACCACTTCGTGCTCGGCGAGTTGAGCGCGGTGGCCTCCTGGGCCGGTCCACCCTCGGCCCGATCGCTCGAGAGTCCCACGTACGAGAAGGTGCTCTTCACGTCCACCCGCGGATTCACGATGAAGGTGCCGCCGAAGTCCAGACCGCGGATATCGGCCTCCCCGAGATTCCAGTAGGTGAGAGGAATCTGCGGACCGCCATCCTCATTGGTGACGGGCTGACCCTCGAACTCCCCGCTCGCCCAGTACGCCGTGGTCGGCTCGGCGCTGAAGATCGTGGCGCCGAAGGGATTCGCGAACACGGTCAGCGGGCTCATGAAGTCCTGGTACGAACCCACGTACCCCGCCACGTCGACCAGAAAGCGATCCCCCAGCACGCCACGGTATCCGAGCTCCCAGGTCTGGTTGGACTCCGGGGTGAGGGGATCGAGTCGCGCCACCTCGTCCCCATCGGCGTTGCGCATGATGAATCCGTCGGTGTTGTGGAAGACGCCGACGAAGGGCACGAAGTCGGGGATCCAGAAGTTGGTCTGCAGGATCGTCGGCGACTTGAAGGCCCGGTTGTAGGTGAAGCGCACGGCCTGATCGGCGCTCGGAGACCAGACCACCCCGGCCTTCGGGCTGAACTGCGTGTCGTAGTTCTCGTGATCGTCGACCCGGGCGGCCAGGACCAGGCGCAGCTCCGGGGTGATCGGGGTCTCGACCTGTCCGTAGACGCCGAGCTGGCTGATGATCACGTCCTCGCCGGTGAGCCGGTCGGTGAGCCATTGCCGGTCGCTCGAGACCGCGTCGCGGCGGTACTGCGCACCCCAGGTGATCTCGCTCCCGCGGAGCGCCCCGAGGGTGAACTGGTTCTGGACCTCGGCGGCGAGCAGGCGGCCGTCCGAGGGCCAGTCGGAGCCCAGGCGGATCTCGTCGTCGGTCGGATCCTCGTTGGCGGCACGGTTCTCGGTGAAGCGGTTCAGCGCGTAGGAGTCGCCCGACTGCGACTGGGTGCGGTACAGGTTGAAGAACCAGCCGGGGGTCGTGAAGCGCGCCTGCAGGTAGTTGTAGGTCCAGTCGTCGAACTGGTTGCGGCCCACGTTCGTCTGCCCGACGCCATTGAGCCGGCTCGCGCCCGCACCGAGTTCGACCCGGCTCTCGTCCATATAGTAGACAAGCGATCCCTGGCCCCGGATCGCCTGGTTCTGCCACTCCACTCCACTCGCGCTGTCGGGGTGGAAGTTCCCACCGGTTCCCACCTCCCAGAGCGGACTCTCGGCGTCACCGTAGTTCAGTCGGTTCTCGAAGTCGTTCACACTGTGGTACTCGGCGGTCACCTTGTAGCCCAGGTTGTCGGCGACCCCGGCGTGCCGGACCTGCACGTTCTGATAGCTGCGCGATCCGGCCGTCACCATGGCCGAGGTTCCGGGAAAGTCCCGGGGGTCCTTCGACTCCAGGCTGATCACACCGCTCGAGGCATCCGGGCCGTAGAGGGCGGATCCCGGTCCCACCAGCACCTCCATCCCGGCCAGGTCGATCTGCGGGATCGGGGTGAACTGGCCCAGGGGGAGGCCGCTCTCGGGAAGCACGGCGATCCGGCCGTCCTCCATCATGAGCATCCGGTTGTTGAACGACGAGTTGAAGCCGCGCGCATTGACCGCGACCCCGGTCACCCCGACCTGGATGAAGTCGAGGCCCTTCACCTGCTTGAGCGCGTTCGCGAAGCTCCCGCCGGGCTGACCCATGATCTCGTCGGTCCCGACGCGCGTGACCGTGGCCGGGGCCTCGGTCTGGCGCTGCGCTCGGCGGCCGGGCGAGACCACGATCCCCGTGAGCGCGATCGGGAGGATGTCGAGGGTCACGTTGACCCGCGTCTCCTGCCCGGCGGTCACCTGGACGTCATCGATCCGGACCTCGCGAAAGCCGAGCTGAAAGGCCTGGAGCTGCCAGGTGCCCGCCGGGACCGAGGCGAACCGGTAGCTTCCCCGGGCGTCGGTCGCCTGGCGGAGTCCAGTGCCCGGGATGGTGACCTGGGCGCCGGATACCGGTGCGCCCTCCTGCGTCACCACCGTGCCCATGACGCTTCCCGTCTGCTGGGCCTCGGCGGTTCCGGTCGGGATCGCGACGCTGATCATCAGCGCCAGCCCCAGAATCAGAACGTTGATTCGAGTACGCATTGCTGTCTCCTCATTCATCGGAGTGCCACGTTTTCCGTCCGGGCGATCTCCCGGCGCGGTGCTGGTACGTATTAGCATCGTCGCCAGTCCGGCGACGTCGTTGTGGGAGGCCGAGTTCCGGCGGGCCTCCCCTTCCACCGGTCAGGGAGGGTCCCTCGGCCACTCCTCGGTGTGCTGGTGCGTCTTCATACCAGGACCTCGGCTTCGCCGGTGACCACCTCGGTCCCATCCTGGGTCGTGCAGACCGTCTCGAGGCGAGCCCGGCGCCGCTCGGGGTCGAGTTCGCGCACCGTCACCCGGGCGGTCACGGTGTCTCCGATCCGCACCGGCGCGGTGAATCGGAGGGTCTGCCCCACGTAGATCGTCCCCGGGCCCGGCAGGCGGGTCCCCAGGACGGTCGAGATGAGCGAGGCCGAGAGCATTCCGTGCGCGACCCGCCCCTTGAAGCGGGACTCCGACGCGGCCACCTCGTCGATGTGCGCCGGGTTCATGTCGCCGGTCACCCCGGCGAATAAGATCACGTCAGCCTCGGTGACGGTCTTGCTGAAGTGGGCGCTCTGGCCCACCTCGAGCGCTTCGAATCGAGCGGTGTCGGTCATCGTCAGGCCTCCATCACGACCCGGATGTCCGGGTCCAGGGTGTCTGCCGCCGTCTCACGGGTCACCCACGAGACGCCGAAGAACATCAGGATCGAAAGAACGAGGGAAAGACCGGACACGGTGACTCCCACGGGAAACGAGTAGAGCTCGAAGAAGGCGAAGGTCTCGAACACGAGGGTGATCGAGAGCCCGGTCCCGATCGAAGCGATCGCCCCGGCCCGCGTGGCCCCCTTCCAGTTGAGCCCGATCGCCAGCGCGGGCACGAGGGTCGAGGCGAACAGCCCCCAGCCGAACACCCCCAGGAAGGCCACGAGCATCCCGGAGTACTGGGCCAGGAGGGCGGCCGCCACCGAGATGATCACGGTGCAGATGCGCCCCCACAGGAGCTCGTTGTCGATGCGCTTGCCTAGCGAGACCGGGATGTCGTGCATCATCGCCGCGGCCCCGATGTTCATGAAGGAGTTCACGGTGCTCATGATCGCCGCCGCTACCCCCGAGAAGACGAGCGCCGCCAGGATCAGCGGCGTGTAGTTCAGCAGGAAGATCGGGGTGGCGTTGTCGGGATTCGCGAGGGGGGCCAGCGCACCGTCCACGGTCAGCGCCTTCACCGAGACTCCGACCCCGAAGTACAGGAGCATCGCCACGATCAGGGCGAAGGTCGTGACCAGGGGGTACCAGCGCAGCTTCCGCGGGTCGCGCAGCATGTAGAACTTGTGGACCACGTGCGGCTGCCCGAGCGATCCCATCCCGAAGACGAAGAAGAAGGAGAGCGCGGCGATCGGGGTCAGGTGCCCCCAGGGGCCGAGAAACCCGGGGTCCGCCGCCAGGATGGTCTCCGAGATCCCCGAAAGCCCTCCCCCGGCCTGCAGGGTGAAGAGGAAGACGAGGACCGAGGCGACCGCCATGAGCGAGCCCTGGAAGACGTCGGTGTAGATGCCGGCCACGATCCCGCCACCCACCGCGTACGCCATCGTGATCCCCATCCCCAGCCAGATCCCCCACCCCACCCCGATCCCGAAGACCGCGTCGATCACGAGCCCCAGCGCCAGGATGTTGGTGGCCATGTATCCGATCACCGCCACCAGGATCGAGACCCCGGCGAGCCCCTGTGCCAGGGGAGACCGATACCGGGCCCCGATCGCGTCCGGCAGGGTGATCGTGTTGCGCACCTCGGCCATCAGGCGGAGCCGCTTCGCCAGCACCCAGGCGCCCATCGCGTTGGTCAGCGCCGCGGGCAGGATGATGAACATCGCCCCGAGCCCGATCGAGTAGACGAGCCCGGGCCCCCCGATGAAGGCGAACCCCGAGAGGGTGGCCGACATGACCGAGAGCGAGAGCGCGATCAGCCCGATCCCCTTGCCCGCCACGAAGAAGTCGCCCGCCGTGCGGGTGCGACGGGTGGCCCACGCCCCGATCACCGTCACGATCGCGAAGTAGCCGATCGCGACCCAGACGATCGTGGGCTCGACCACGTGGGGCAACTCTTCGACCTGCGCCGTCACCGAGCCCGGCAGGATCCCGGCCGAGAGGAGTCCGAGGAGGCTCATTTCGGCATCTCTCCCCTCGCCCGCAGGGCCTCGTCGCGCACCCGCTCCAGGTCGCCCTCACCCAGCGTCAGGTCGTCGAAGGTCCAGGCATACGCAACCGGCACCAGGAAGAAGGGGAGGAATCCGATCCCGTACATTATGACCGCGGCCCGGGGGGGCAGCCCCAGCCAGAGCTCCGGGTCACCGGGATCCGCGGGGGGCAGGGCCAGGACGAGCCCGAAGCCCCCCATCACGATCACCAGGACCATCGAGAAGGGGATCCAGAGGCGCCCGATGCTCCCGCCCCGCGCGGCCCCCACGGCCATCGTCGCGACCATGATCACCGAGGTCCCGATCATGAAGAGCCAGGGCGCCCACCCCGGGGTGCCGCCCGGGAGGAACGCCGATGCGTAGGCGAGCCCGATCGCGATCGCCGACGCCACGATCAGCCCGAGCGCCCAGCGGTGCATGTCGGGGCCCGCAGGCTTCGCGGGCTGCGGGGACTGCGCTTCGTCGCTCATCGCGTCTCCTCGTTCGCGGAGGCGGGGGCGGGGGCCGCCCCCTCGTACATCGCGTCGATCACTCCCCGGTACCGCTCCGCCACCACCGCCCGCCGCACCTTCAGCGTCGGGGTCAGCTCCCCACGCTCCACCGTCCACTCCTCGGCGAGCAGGTGATAGCGCCGCACCTGCTCGGTGCGCGAGAGGTCCCGATTGACCCGGGCCACCGCGCGGTCGACCCGCTCGAGCACCCGGGGATGCCCCACGAGGGCCTCCCAGTCACCCGAAATCCCTTCAGCCCCAGCCCAGCCCTCGACCTCGCTCCGGTTCAACACGAAGAGCGCCGAGACGAACTTGCGCCCCTCGCCCACGAGCATCGCCTGGGCTATCCACGGGTCCCGCGCGAGCCGGGTCTCGATCGGCAGCGGCGCCACCTTCTTTCCCGTCGACAGGGCCACGAGCTCCTTCTTTCGCCCGGTCACATGCAGGAAGCCCGCATCGTCGATCCGCCCCAGGTCCCCCGTGAGGAGCCAGTTCCCATCGGGTGTGAAGGCCCGATGCGTCTCGTCGGGGCGGTTGAGATAGCCCGAAAAGGTGAGCGGCCCCCGGCGCAGGAGGATCTCGCCGTCGGTGGCGATCCTGATCTCCGTGCCGGGCATCGGGAAGCCGGCGCTCGCCAGGTCGTGCCGCTCGGGCCGATTCATCGTGGCGCACAGGTGTTCGGTCAGTCCGTACGCGCCCAGCACCCGCACCCCCACCGACTCGAGCGCCCCCGACACCTCGGGGTCGAGCGTCGCCCCTCCCGAGGTCGCCACGCGCAGCCTGCGCCCGAAGTAATGGGGCACCCGCTCCGCCGGATCACCCCCGGTGGCCGCGTGCTCCCGAATCCCCTCCACGGCCTTCTCGAAGAAGCGCGGAAGCCCCCCGAAGACCGTGGGATCATGGGCGCGCGCGGCCTCCCAGACCCGCCGGTGGTCTTCGACCAGGACGGCCTCGATCCCCGTCAGGATCCGCGTGTAGAGCCCGAAGACCCGCTCCGCCGCATGACAGTAGGGCAGAAACGAGAGGGTCACGTCGCCCTCGCGCAGCCCCAGCGCCTCGCGGATCGAGGCGGCCGAGGCGAGCAGGTAGTGGTGCGAGAGCCGGGCCCCCTTCGGCTCGCCCGTCGACCCCGAGGTATAGATGAGGAGGGCGTCGTCGCCGAGCCCGGCTCCGGAGCCGGGCCACCGGTCCGGACTCTCGCCCGCCGACTCCGTGAGACCGGGCGAGTCGACCTCGCCCTCATCGAGAACCTGCCGCAGCCGGGGGAGCTCGCCCGTCAGCCCGCGCAGGAGCTCGGTCCGCTCCGCGAGGTCGGCCACGGCGAGAACGACCCCGGCGTCGGCCAGCAGCGCGCGGCTCTGGGCGGGAGCGCTCGACGGATACAGCCCGACCGGCACCGCCCCCGCCATGAGCGCCCCCAGGTCCGCGATCGGCCAGAGGGGTCGACTCCCCGCCCAGATCGCAACCCGGTCCCCGGGCTCCACCCCCTCGGCCCGCAGCCGCCGGGCAAAGGCCTCGGAGCGCCGCGCCCACTCGCCCCAGCTCAGCACCCGACCCTCGGGGAAGGTGCGAAGCGCCGGCGCCTCGGTGTGGCGCGCCACCCGGCTCCGGAAGAGCTCGACGACATTGGGCTGCCCCGCGCTCAGCACCGTCATGCGGCCTCCTCGCCCTCGAAGGGGCCCCAGTGGAGCGCGGTGGCGGCCCAGCTGTAGCCGGTCCCGGCCGAGAGCGCCACTGCGAGCATCCCCTCGCGCAGCCGCCCCATCGCCTCGCCCTCGGCCAGCGCGATGATGGGATCGACCGCCGAGATGTGCCCGTAGCGATCCAGGTAGAGCGAGTTCTCTTCCGCCAGCCCCAGCTCGGCCAGGATCGACTCGAAGATCGACCGCTTGGTGTGCAGGGTGGCCAGGAAGTCCAGCTCGTCCGGCTCCCGGCCGCTCCGCCGGATCGCCTCGCGGGCCACCCCGATGAACCGCTCCATCGAGACCGCGTCGAGCCCCGCCTTCATCGATTCCAGGTCGTGCACGCCGAGGCTGTGGAGGCCGTCGCGGACTGTCGCCTCCGAGGTGGGCATCCGGCTCCCCCCGGCGGGCACCCGGACGTGCTCCGAGAAGCTCCCGTCGGTGCGGAAGGCCGAACGGAGGATCACGTTGCGGGGCCAGTCGCGCCGGAGCACCACGGCGGCCGCCCCGTCGCCGAAGTTGAACATGAAGCGGGCGCTGCGGTCGGTGTAGTCCAGGAGCTCGGCCTCGCGCGACGCGGCGGCGAGCACGACGGTCCGGAGCGCCGGATCGGCGTGCATCATGTCGGCGGCAACCCGAAGGGCGACCGGCGCCCCGGCCGAAACCGCCGCGATCTCGAAGGCGAAGGCCCGCTCCGCCCCGATCAGGTGCTGGATCCGCGGCGCGGCAAGCCAGACCGGGTAGTCCTTGTGCGGACTTCCGAAGTAGAGCACGGCGTCGATCTCGGATGGCTCGAGGGGCGCTCCGAGTCGACCGCCTGCATCCTCGATGGCGACCAGGGCGGCGCGGGCGGCCAGGTCGCTGACCTGATCCCCGGGGCCGCCCACCCGCTTCTCGAGCAGTCCCATCCGGTCGCGCACCACCTCGACGGGGATCCCGGAGCGGCGGGCGAGCTCGTCGGCCGTCATCACTCCCTCGGGGAAGGCGGTCCCCAGTCCGGCGATCCCGATCATCAGGCCCCCTCGGGCCGGCCGAAGGTCCGCTCCAGGAGGGGACGGTCGGGCTTGCCGATCGAGGTCCGCGGGATCGCGTCGACGAAGGCGAAGTCGGCGGGCACCTTGAAGCGGGCGAGCCGGGTCTCGAGGAAGTCGCGGAGCTGGTCGGCGGTGACCGCGCCGGCCTCGCGGGGGGCCACGATCGCGACGGGCACCTCGCTCCACTTCGGGTGCGGCCGTCCGATCACGCAGACCTCGGCCACCTCGGGGTGCTCCAGGATCGCCTGCTCCACCTCGGCGGGGTAGATGTTCTCGCCCCCGCTCTTGAGCATCTGCTTCTTGCGGCCCGCGATGAAGGTGAAGCCCTCGGCGTCCCACGAGGCCAGATCGCCGGTGCGAAACCAGCCCCCCGCGAAGGCCTCCTCGGTCTCCTGCGGACGCCCCCAGTACTCGCGAAAGAGGTTGGGGCCCTGCAGGACGATCTCGCCGACCTCGCCGGGGGCCACATCCTCTCCCGCGGGCCCCACGATCCGGGCGTCGAGGCTGAAGGAGGGTTTCCCTGCGAATCCCGATGCCGACGCCGCGCGGTCGAGCTGGTCGAGCTCGGTGAGAAAGGCGGTCGGCGCGGTCTCGGTGAGCCCGTACCCCCCGGCGAAGGGCACCCCCTTCTCGCGAAACCGCTCGACGATCTCGAGCGGGCAGGCATCCCCCCCATTGTACATGAAGCGCAGCGAGCTCAGATCGGCATCGGGCCAGTCCGGAGAATTCACCAGCATCGTATGGATCGCCGGCACCCCGAGCATGACGTTCACCCCCTCGTCGCGGATCACCGCGAGCGTCTCCTCGGGATCGAAGCGCCGGGGCATGATCACGCGGCCCCCGGCCAGGAGAGTGGGCAGGGTGAACAGCCCGATCCCCCCCACATGCATGAGAGGCAGGATCGTAAGCGAGGTGTCGCGCCAGGTCAGCCCCACGGCCAGGATGTCGTTGATCGCGTTCCAGAAGAGGTTCCGGTGCGTCAGGAGCGCGCCCTTGGGGCGGCCGGTGGTGCCCGAGGTGTAGACCATCAGGACAGGCTCGTCGTCGCCCGGGAGCTGCGCCATGGGGGTCGGGCGATGAGGGAGCTCGCCCTCCGACGCCGAGTCCGCGAGCGTCTCGTACTCGCCGGGGACCCCGACCACACGGCATCCGGCGGTCTCGGAGAGGGCCTCGCCGAGTTCCTCCTGTTCGGGGCCCACGAAAACCACCTCGACCCCGGCGTCCGCCGTCTGGAAGGCGAGTTCGGCGGCCGTGAGCCGCCAGTTCAGGGGCACGGCGATGGCACCCATCCGGCCTGCAGCGAAAAGCAGGTCCAGGAAGCGGGCGTCGTTCCACATCAGGATCCCGAACCGATCCCCCGCCCCGACACCGGTCCCTTCCAGCGCGGCGACCGCGCGCTCGACGCCGACGGCCATCTCCCGGTAGCTGCGGCTCCCCTCGGGGGTGACGAGCGCGGTCCGATCGGGGTGCATGAGGGCGGCCTTGTCCATCCAGTAGCCGATCCCCGGGATGTGGCGGGCGCGGGCGTCGCTCATGGGGCCTCCCGGGGATTCCAGATCATCGCCAGGGAGCCCATCGCCAGCCCGGCCCCCGATCCGGTGAACATCAGAAGCTCGCCGGGTCGGATCCGGTCCGACCGGACCGCGTCGTCGAGCGCCATCGGCAGACAGGCCGATCCGGTGTAGCCCCACGTGCCCATGATCGTGGGCGCCTTCTCGATGGGCTCGTCCAGGAGCCGCATCACCTCGCGGATCGTCGAGAGATTGACCTGGGTCCAGAGCCAGTGGTCGACCTCGGGAACCCGGCGATCGATCCGGCCCAGGACGTCGCGGACGATGGCCGGCCACCCCTCGAGATTCACCTCGGGCGGATACTTCTTCACGAAGTGCAGTCGATTGCGGTAGCCCTCGGCGAGCACCTCGGGGGTGATGGGCTCCGCGGTGCCTCCGGCGAAGACGCCGAGCCCGTCCGAGAGGGATCCGTCGGCGCGAAACTCCGAGGCCAGGATCCCCGGCTCCGGGCTGCGCCCCACCACCACCGCCCCCGCCCCGTCGGCGAAGATCGTCACCGTCTTCTTGTCGGTCGGGTCCACGAACTTCGTCATGGCGTACGCGGCGACCACCAGGATCCGGTTCAGCCGGGGCTCGGCCACCAGGTACTTGGCGGCCAGGTCGAGGGCGGTCACGAATCCGGCGCACGCCGCATTCAGGTCGAAGGTGCCCGTCGTGTAGGGAAGCCCGAGCCGTCCGTGCAGCACCGAGGCGGTCGGGGGCGAGATGTACTCGGGGGTGTCGGTCGAGACCACCAGGAGGTCGATCTCGTCCGTCCCCAGCCCGGCCGCCTCCATCGCCCGGCGCGCCGCGGGCTCCGCCAGGTCGGCGACCGACTCGTCGGGGCCGCACCACCGGCGCTCCCGGATCCCCAGCGTTCCCGACACGAACTCGTCGATCTCCTCGCCCAGGCTGCGCGAGAGCTCGGCATTCGTGACCACGCGCTCGGGCACGAAGCTGCCGGTGCCCAGGATCGTCGGGTGCGTCGTGTGGGTCGGGGGTCGGCTCATCATGGCTCCCTTCGGGGCGGAGGTGCGGTGGTCTGGCGCGAGACGAACTCGACCTCGAGCGGCTTGCCCGAAAGGGCGCCCGTGTCCCGGCCGTCGAGGGTCAGCAGGAGGAGCCGCGCCGCACGTGCCCCGAGCCCGCGGGCCGGCACCATGACCGTGGTCAGCTCGGGGGTCACGTAGCGCGCCATCTCGATGTCGTCGCAGCCCACGATCGAGAACTCCGAGGGCACCCGCACCCCGGCCGCCGCGCACGCCTTGAGCGCGCCGAGCGCCATGAGGTCGTTGGCGCAGAAGAGTCCGGTCGGGGGCACCTCGAGGGCCAGGAGAGCCGCCATCGCGCGGTCGCCTCCCGCCACCGAGGCGGGTGCCCTGCGCAGGAGGGGAGAGGTGATGGCGCAGCCCGCCTCCCGGAGCGCCTGCACGAAGCCCCGCTCGCGCATGCGGAAGGTGTACGAGGGATCGGCCGGACCCATGAAGGCCAGCGACCGATGCCCCAGCGAGAGGAGGTGCTCGGCCGCCTTCCGTCCCGCCCCGGTCGCATCGCTCGCGACGCCGGGGTACCGGCCGGTGGGCTCGTCGACCACCACGACGTTTGCGTCGGCGAGGGCCTCGTCGGGCATCGTCTCGACCGGCACCCCGGCCAGGATCACCCCGTCGACCTGCCGCTCGCGCAGACGCATCACATGCTCCGCCGCGGGGATCTGCCCGCTGTCGGCCAGGAGGACCCCATAGCCGGCTTCGCCCGCCACCCGTTCGGCGCCACTGACGACCTCCGTGAAAAATGGGTTGTCGAGCTCCGGGACCACGATTCCGAGCGCGAAGGAACGGCGCTGCACCAGCCCGCGGGCCAGGAGGTTGGGGCGGTACCCAAGCTCCCGGGCGGACTCGATCACCCGCTCACGCGTCTCGTCGGCGATTCGAGCCTTCGGATTCCCGCTCAGTACCAGCGAGACCGTCGACTGCGAAACGCCCGCGTGCGCGGCCACATCATGGCCCGTCACACGTCGGCGGCCCCCCGAAGGGCCTCCCCGGTCAGAATCCTTCGAGCGGGTGCTCATACGTATCACCAAATACGTATTAGCAATCGGAATGTCAAGTTTTGGTAACGGGGCACTCGAACGAGGAACGAACTCAGCCGACTTCAGCCGCGCTCAGCAAAGCCCCGCCCAGCCCAGCCCGGCGAACAGAAGGGGAGCGGGAGGGGATCCCGAGGTGCTACCAGAGCGAGAGGGTACGGAAGTACCCGAAGGTCACTGCGGCGCCGGCGGGGAGGTTCTGCCCGTGGATCGGCACACGGGCGCCCACGTAGGCGTCACCGCCCTGCACCTCGATGCCAACCCTCGGCAGGAGCTGAACCATCTCGCGCCGGGCGGTCTCGAGGAGGAGTCCGTCGATCATCCAGGGGTCCGAGCTCAGCCCCTCTCCGGCGAGCTGTGCGCTGATCGCACCGAAGTCGGCACCGACGGCGGCGTACCAGAACCATTCGTTGCCGGGGCGCCGCCGGGCTTCGAAGTTCGGGTCCCGCCAACGATGCCCGATCCATCCCGCCACCCAGTAGGGCCGCGGGTAGAGTGAGTGGCCCAGCTCGAGCATGAGCTCCAGGTCACGCTGCCCTTCGCCCAGGGGAATGATCTCGGCGTCGACATCGAAGTCTCCGCCGGCCAGCTTGACGCCTCCGCGCAGGGCCAACGGAAGCGGGAGCGAGGCCCCGCGGAAGAGTTCGGGAGCGATCCGCACGAAGAACTTCGGATCGCCGAGCCCCGAGCTGGTTCGGTCCCGGGCCAGGTCGTCGAAGCGAAGGTGGTGAAAGGGGATCTGGGCCCAGACATCGAGCCCCCGGACGATCCCGACGTTCAGGGTCGTGAAGACCGACAGCGTTCGGGCATGGCCCTCGGCGAAGATCTCCTTTCGGGTCCCGGTGTGATCGTAGGACTCCCGGGTGTCGTGGTAGAAGGTCCCGACATCGACCCATCCCTCGCCCGGGGCAGTCACCCACTGCCCTTCGACCGAGGGGGTCCAGATGATCGTGCAGAGCAGAGCGGTGAGGCCAACGCCGACGGCCCTCATCGAGTCCACAGCTGGGTGTCCGGGTGGAAGTCGGTCCATGCGAACCAGAAGGCGGTGTAGGCCTCGGTGATCGGGACCAGGCGCTCCCCTTCGAGCGGCCCGCTCACCGCCAGCCCGTCGAGCCGCCAGGTCGAGCCGGTCTCGGCATCTCGAAACGCCCCATCGTGCCCCGAGAAGGTCAGGGTTTCCGATCCCAGGTTCCGCCGGAAGCCCGCCGCGCCCTGCGCCTCGCGGTCCCAGAAGACCACGACGCTCGTGGCATTCACGAAGTCGTGCACCGCGAAGGTCGGCGCAGCGCCGGCATCCAGCTCGAGGAAGGGGTAGGCCGCGCCCCCGTCCGGCCGGTCCGACGGGATCCCGAACACGCGCTCCTTGTTCAGGCGTCTGGAATCAGGATTCGACTGCTCCTGCACGGTCCCCTCGTTTCCGACCTGCTCGTAGATCCGGTACGGGTTGACCGAGTAGTCCCGGTTGAAGCCGGTGTCCGAGCTCACGACACGGGTGTCGGGGTGGAGTCGCTTCCATGCTCCCCAGGTCAGGTCCAGGGTCGGGATCTGGGGGAGCACGGTCCCGTCGCGCACACCGCAGCGGGCCTGGCCCCACATCTGAAGCCAGAGCGAGAACTCGTCGTTCCGATCGTAGAGGACCAGGTTGTTGCGGAAGAGCGCGCCCGAAACCCCGAGCTCGGCCCCCCCGATCGGGGTCCGATCGAAGGCGAGCGCCGTGGCCGTCAGCGGGCAGTATGTCACGGCGACGGAAGCGCCCGTCGGCGGATCCAGATTCACCACCTCGTGCTTGTACATGATCCAGTAAGGCACGGCGATCGGCTCGCCGTCGACCACCACCCCGATCACCCGATCCTCGTCGGTGACATAGGACGCGCCGGCGTGGTCGGGAGCGACGAGGGTGGGATTCTGAAGCGTGGGGACCGCGTTGCTTCCCACGCCCCCACCCACGAAGTCGCCATTCGGAACCGAGCACTGGATCCCCTCGAAGAGGTTCGAGGGCCGGTCGCCGTTGTCATCGTTGTTCGAAGGCGAGACCCCGTCATCGCAGCCGGAGAGTGCCAGCAGCACCCCCGTCAGCAGGGGGAGCGCGAGCGAAGCGACGCGAAGCGGGAAGTCCGAGACCTCGGCCGTTCGCCTCCTCGTGAATCCGGATTTCATTCAGACCCTCCAGCCGAAGCGTTGTGGCATCGATGCGGCGGGCGCCGGGCGGGTGCGGTGGATGCCCAGCCGACGCAGGGGACACCCAGCCGATGCGGCAAGCGACCCCCGATCGCGCCCTCACCCAGCGAATCCCCGAAGGTCCGGGTTCGGTTCCCGGTCATTGCCAGTATCCTCGTGGGATCCCGGACAGAAGTGTCCACACCCTCTGTCCGGAAGCGAGGGTGTGGACAGTTGTGTCCGCGACCGAACCCGGCGAGGGGCGGCCCCGCGTGGTGCCGCAGGAACGCCGGTTCCCGTGCGAGGGCACCCGAATGCCACGCCGATTCTTCCACCAAACGTCGCGACGTCAGAAGATCAGGGTATGGGTGTACTTGATCATCAGGTTGCGCCCCGCGGACCGGGGCGGCCGCGGGCCGTCGAAGGCATCCCGGTCCATGTGAATCCCCTCGTTCAGGACCACCCACAGGTCGGTGCCCTCGCGCAGGTGGTAGCGGAACCTGGCATTGACCGTGGTCAGGTCGGCCAGGTTGCTGTACTGAGCGAAAACACTCAGGGAAAGGCTCGTGTTCAGGGCGATCTGGGTGTTGAACTGAGCCAGACCGGCGGTCACCGCCTCATCCCGTTCGGAAAAGCTCAGGTGGTTCACCTCGAGCCCCCCGCCGAATTCGAGGTACTTCGACTGATTCCAAGCCGGAGAGACGTTGACGCTCCAGCGCCGTCCATCGTAGAACTGGCCGGCGCTCACGGTCAGGTTCCCTCGAAAGGGTCGGCTCCTCGCCATCTGCAGGCGGAGCTCCCCCGAATGGAAGGTGAACTCTCCCGGCTCGATCGGGAGTCCCGCCACCAGGAACGCACTCCGAACGTCCTCGAAACGGCGCTCCGCCTTCAGGCGCACACTGGTGCCCCCCTTGAACTCGACGTTCGCCTCGGAGGCCATCGACCCGGACTCGGTCGTGCCGTCGAGGCTGCGGGCGAAGCGGCCCGCGTCGGCGTTCCACGCCATCGAGCGAAAGGGGGACTCCGCGTCCTGAAAGCGCTTGTACTGGATTCGACCTCCTAGATAGTTGAACCCCCTCCGGTTCTGGAATCCCAGGCCGGGGTTGTAGTTCGCCCCCACCCGCATCGCATCGGCCGAGTACGACAGCCCTTCGTCGCGCAGCCGCTCCCACCGGCCCTGGATCACGCCCCCATCGAGTTCGGATCCCTCGTCGATCCGCTCGTCGTAGCTTCGGGCCCACTTGACCGTCAGCCACTCGTCACCGAACAGGCGCAGCTGTCCGTCGAGGCCGTACGCGATATTGTCCCGGCCTTCGGAACCGAGCCGCGAGGTCACCATGGCCCCCACCGACGAATACGGGTTCAGGACCTGCTGCGAGAGCCGCGCGACGGTCATGTTCTCGGGGCTCCCCTCGATGCCCCCCGCCGTCTGCATCGAGAGCACCCCGAAGTCGGCCCCTCCAAGGCGGCCCACCGCACGTCCGCCCCCGTAGATTCGAACCGGCTCCCCCCCGTCCAGCCCGATCCGCCGACTGTGGAACAGTCGGTTCACGCCCCCTCCGGCGTTGAACTGGAAGGTCGAGGACCGCTCCTGGAAGAACTGCCGCTTCTCGGGAAAGAAGAGGGGAAAGCGGGTGAGGTTGATCTGCTGCACATCGGCCTCGACCTGCGCGAAATCGGTGTTGAGCGTCAGGTCGAGCGCGATGTTCGGGACCGGAGACACCTTCACGTCGAGACCGATCTCGGCCGTCCGGTCGGACCGCACCTCCCACCCGGTCGGCTGCTGGGCGGGACCGACGAGTCCCGGGGCCCAGTTGGTCCCGAACAGTGAGTACGGGGTGACATACACGGGCGTCTCCTGCCGTACCCCCTGCAGTCGAATGCGCTGGGCCTGCGACGGCTTCGCGAACGCCAGCCCCCCCCACGCCGGATCGATCGCGGGAAAGATCTGGCGCTCGTTCTTGCGGGCCACGAATCGATACACGATCAGCCCCATCGTGACCTCACCATCCCGCGACTGGAATCCGAAACTCGAAAAGGGAATTCGGAATTCCGCAAACCACCCCTCGCCCGTCTGGGTGGTGGCCACGTCCCAGTGGGCATTCCAGTCCGTGTTCATCGGCATCCCACCCGAAAAGACCCCGTCGTTCGACACCGTGCGGTCGGAGCGGGCCCCCGCTGGATTCGTGATGAACCAGACCGCGGTCTCGTGGTCGTTGAAGCTGTCGAGCACGACCGCCAGCACGTCGTCGCCGCTGTACTGGTTCCGATAGAAGGTGTTGCTTCTCACGCCATCGGGATTCGAGTCGTACAGCCGGCCGGACACGTACAGGTACTCCGAGTCATGCGCCACCCGGATCTTGGAGTGCTCGGTCAGCTCCCCGCCGAAGGTGGGCGAGAACATGGTGAGGGGAAGCACCGGCACCTCGTCCCAGGCGTCCTCGTCGATGACGCCGTCGATCTGTATCGGACCCGAGATCCGGGGAATATCGAGCGGCACCGAAACCGACGTCGGGCTCTGAGCCCCCGCCTCACCGGGCAGCGTCAGCACGAGAACGGCCAGGATGGTCGAAGCGAAGGCCAGCGGGACCGGCAGGGTGAGGGTCATTACTCTCGCAGAGAAGCATTCGAGTAGCGCCGCCGTTCGTGTAATCAGGGAGGGGCGCAACGTCGATCAGTGGATACGGGGAGAACGTACCCTCAATGGTCCACGTCAGCCCCTCCCTCCGCAAGCCCTCCGCCCTGATGCGGAGGCCCCGTCCGACTCAGCCCTCGGGCTCCCAGAGCTCGGCATCCGGCTGGAAGGCCATCCATGCGAACCAGAAGGACACATACGCCTCGGCCACGGGTTCCAGCCGGCGACCCTCCGACGATCCGGCGACCGCCAGCCCGTCGACGCGCCACGTGGAGCCGGTCTGTGTATCGACGATCCGGTCCTCCTCGACGCTGAAGGTCAGCTCGGTCCCATCGACACGCGCGTCGAAGGCCATCGCCCCCCCGGCCCGCTGGTCCCAGAGGACCACCGCATCCCTGCCCTGTGCACTCGCGTGGACGGCGGCGACCGGCCCGGGCTCCGCATCGGCCAGAGCGTTGAAGGGAAAGCCTACCCCCCCACTGCCGTTCACTTCGGGGATTCCCAGGGTGCGCTCCTTCATGGGCCGACGGGAGTCCACCGAGGGCTGTGGAAAGAGCAGCTGGCTGTTCGACTCGTAGCTCCCGTAAGGGTAGGAGCGGTAGTCACGGCCCATTCCGAGGTTTCCAGTGACCACCTTCGTCTCCGGATGCAGCTCGGTCCAGCCGCCCCAGGTCATCTCGAACGAGGGAACCATGGTGAGCCGGGTGCCGTCGGCCGGCCCACAACGGGCCTCCCTGGCCATCTGGAACCAGAGCGAGGACGGGTCCCCCCGATCGAACATCACCAGGTTGTTCTGAAAGAGAACGCCCGAGACCCCAAGGGTGGCACCGCCGGCCGCCTCGCGATCGAACACCAGGCTCGAGCCGGTCAGCGGACAATAGCTCGCCGCAACCTGGAGCCCCGACGGAAAGTCGATATTCACGATCTCGTGCCACCACCCGACATTGTGCGGAATCGCCCATGCCTCTCCGTCGACGAGGAGTCCGATGACGCGGTCGCTTCCAAACAGGTAGTTGACCGACGGGTCGTCTGCGGAGACGAAGGTCGGGTTCTGGAGCGAGGGAATCCCGTCGGGGGGCGGGCCCCCAGCAAAGAGCTCGCTCTCGGGAACGCTGCAGCGCAGGTTCTGGAAGGGCCGATCGCTGCTCGGGCCGAACAGGTCGGAGCACCCGGTCGCCAGGAAGGCCAGCGCCATGATGAGCAGGACACTGCGCGGAGCCCCGCCTTGGCGGGTGGGACGAAGGGCTGGACGCGGGAATGCAGCGGGCATCAGAGATCTCCGGATCAGGGCCTTGTCGGCGGCAGCCATCGGTACGCCCCCGCCTCATTTCAGCAAATGAACGGGGGGCGGCGAGGGTTCCCCGCCGTGTGGAACTCGCTCGTCGGGCTGTGAATTCAAAGGACAGAGGCAGGGGAGGACGGCAGCCCACGGCTCGCCCCCTCAGCCCTCCAGGCGCACATCCCATTCTCTCCCATCTCCGCACGGGGGTTCGACCATGAATTCGACCAGGCTGATCGCCCTTCTGGCCTTTGCGACGGTGATCCTCGTGCTCGGACTGCTTTCGGACTCGGCCGCCTCGGAGACCGATCCGAGCCTTCCCGTTGCCGAGACCCCCTACGTTCTCGGTGACCCGATCGAGGCCTATGTGGAGTTCATGATGTCGGGCGGACCGCCACCCGATGGGATCCCCGCGATCGACAACCCCCGGTTCATCAGCGCCGACGAGGCCGGGCTCCGTCCCGAGGCGATGGTGATCGGCTTCGCGCACGGGGGCGAGGCGAAGGCATATCCACAGAGCATCCTCGTGCACCACGAGATCGTGAACGATGTCGTGGGAGGGCTGAATGTGGGGGTCACCTACTGTCCGCTGACCGCCACCGCGCAGGGGTTCGAGCGGGGTGAGACCACCTTCGGCGTCTCGGGCCAGCTCCTGAACAGCAACCTGGTCCTCTTCGACCGCGAGACCGAGAGCTACTTTTCGCAGATCAACGCCACCGGGCTGACGGGAGAGCACCGCGGCCACACCCTCGCCGAGGTCAACCTGATCTGGACGACCTGGGAGCGGTGGCGCGCGGCCCACCCCGACACCCGCGTGCTGAGCGATCGCACCGGCCACCTGCGCAACTACGACCGGGACCCCTACGGATCCTACACGCCCCTGCGCGGCTACTATGTCGAGGACCGTACCATGTTTCCGGTGATGCATCGGTCCGGATCCGAGCACCAGAAGGAGATGGTCGTGGGAGCCCGGACCGCCGATGTGAGCGCGCGATTCGTTCTCAGGGCGCTCGAAGAGGAACGGATCCAGATGACCGAGAACTTCCTGGCGGTCTACGACCCGACCTTCCACACCGGGGTCATCTACGAGCGGCCCGACGGAGTGGAGCTGGACGGGCTGGGGGTCTCGCCCGAAGGAGACTACGAGTTCAACGGAGCGGTCCACGCCCCGAGGGAGCTGCCCTTCGAGCCGCTCGTGTCGGTCGACGTCTTCTACTTCGCCTGGCACGCCTTCTACCCCGACTCGGAACACCCCCGAGTCCCATGAATCCGCGTCACGTACTGCAGACCCTGGCGGACCTGTGGGGCCGAGGATCGATGCGCGCGCTCGTCATCGGCATCTCGGCCCTCTACCTCCCCCTCTTCCTGTTCGCCCTGCAGGACATCTCGCTCGGGGGCCGGGCGTTCGAGTTCCTCACGACCGACTGGACCCGGATGTTCGACCGGACGGGGAGCTTCACCTTCGAGCCGATCGCCCGACTGACCCTGCCGGGGCTGACGATCCTCCTGTCCCCCATCAACATCCTTATCGGGGGGCTGATCTCCCTCCTGGTGGGACTCAACCTCGCGGTCACCTGGATCGCGATTCGGCAACCACGGGCGTGCCGGTTCAACCGCTCCACCGGGATCCTCGCCAGCCTGCCGGCTCTCCTCGCGGGGGGCGCCTGCTGCGCACCCGCGATCGCGCTCATCCTCGGCCTCCAGATCTCCTCGCTGATGATCTCGGTCGTGCAGGTTCTGATCCCGGTCTCGGTGATCCTCCTGCTGATCACCCTCGGGCTGATCCTCGCCCGCACGAACCCCGAGCTCGTCGAGTAGACAGGGAGGCCTTCCGGAGAGGTCAGTACTCGTAGCCCTCGACTTCCCCCGGGGGCGCCTCGACCCCCAGTCCCTCGGCGATCCGGTTCACGAAATTGAAGTAGGCGATGATCATGTTCGCCTGCAGGATTTCGTCATCGGCGAGCCCGACCTCGCGGAGCCGGTCGATCGCACCGGCGTCGATCTCGGCCGGCGCCCTCGTCAGCCCCTGCGAATACTCGACCAACGCCCGCTCACGGTCCGAGAGCTCGACCCCATCCAGGTCATCCCGCAGCCGTCGCACCCGGTCCTGGTCCTTCCACCAGGCGTGCAGCGCAGCCTCGTGGTGCAGTGTGCAGTAGGTGCAGTCGTTGGCGACCGACACGACCACCGCGATCATCTCCCGCTCGGCTCGACTCAGTCCGCCGCGCGAAAACATCAGCTCCAGGTACAGATCGAGGTGGAGCTTCATGGCGCGGGGGGCTAAGCTCTGCACGCGCATGATGTTCGACAGCTTCCCCCGGCGACCGGAGATTTCGCGATACACCTCTGCGAGCTCCCCCTCGGCCTCCTCTTCGGACACCATTGGAATCCAGCTCATGAGGAGCTCCCGGAACCCGAGGGATCAGGCATGCGTTTGGCACACTGACGTCCCCCTACTTCTTTTCTCCGACGCCGAGGATCCATGAAAGCGTTCTCTCTGCTGGCTCTGCGCATCTCGATCGCGCTCCTTGTTCTGCTCTGGGGCATGGACAAAATCGTGGACCCGGACCATGCGATTCGGGTCTCCGACAACTTCTACTTCGGACTGCTCAGCGTCTCGGCACTCATGCCCGTGCTGGGCGCCGGCCAGATCGTCGTGGCCGTAATGGCGATGATCGGATCCTTCCGAAAGATCATCGACCCGATCATCCTTCTGATCAACCTCGGCTCCCTCGCGGGCGTCTGGCGGTCGATCATCGATCCGTGGGGATGGGTTCTCGACGGGACCAACGTCCTGTTTTTCCCCTCGCTCATCGTGGCTGCGGGATGTCTGGTACTGATCGCCTTTCAGGACGAAGAGGTGTTTGTCCTCGATCGTCGGGTGGGAGCGGCGAATCGGGAACCCCGACCGGCAGGCTGAGATGAAAGGCGGCACCTCCCGTCGGTCGGTTGCGAGCGGTCAGGGTGCCGCCCATCGCGATGGCCAGCCGGCGGGAGATCGCCAGCCCCAGGCCGGTGCCACCCGAATCCCCCCTCGTGGTGACAAACGGCGAGAAAATCCGGTCCATCAACTCCTCCGGAATTCCCGGACCGGTATCCAGGACCTCGATCTCGATCCGCTCCCCTTCCCGCCGGCAGTGAAGCTCTCCCCGGCCCTCGACCATCGCCTCGGCGGCATTCGAGAGCAGGTTGGTCACCACCTGCTCGAGCCGCAGCTCCGGGACTCTCACCTCCCCCTCCCATTCGATCCGTTCCTCCCACCGGATCGCTCGTCCCCGCACCATCTCCTCGATCTTGAGCAGCCGACGAAGGAGCTTGTCGATCCGGACCGTCCCCTCTCCCGATGGTGCCCGGGAGTAGCCCAGGAGTTCGTCGGCCAGGCCGCGAATGCGCTCGGCCTGCCGCCCGATGCCGCTCATGGACTCGAGGAGTTCCTCGCGGCTCACATCCGGGTCGGTCCGCGCCAGCTCGATCTCGGCCATGATGACCGCCAGCGGATTTCGGAGTTCGTGGGCGACGCCCGCCAGAGACTCCCCGAGTGTGGCGAGCTTGCGCTGCCGACTCCATTCCAACTCCGCGGCGACTTCCTTGGTGCGGTCCATCAGGATCACCTGGTGCCCCTCCGGATCGTCCTGCCCGAAGGCGGCGACGATGTAGTGCGACGTCCGGACACTCTCGTCCTCGTCGGTCTCGATCGAGCCGGTCCAGCCGCCCCGTGACTCGATCACGGAGAGAGGGGGCAGATCCTTCAGCCCTTCGATGCTCCCGATTCGAGTCCCCAGCATCTGGCCTCTGGATTTCCCCAGCACCGCTTCGGCCGCCGGATTCACCTCGAGGATCCGGCCTTCGGCATCGGTTCGAATCACACCATTCTCCGTGCCCTCGAAGAGAATCCGGTACCCTCGCGTGACCCGGCGCGTGTAGAGCGCGAACCCGGCCACGAGGGCCTCGGTGAAGGCGAGAGCGATGGACAGTGAAACGATCGTCGCCCGGTCGGCAGGAACCCCGTAGCCGAAGCCGAAGAGCCGCTCCCCCAGCACCAGGAGGCCGACGCTCCCCACGATCGAAGAGACCAGGGCCACACTTCCGTAGCGATACACCAGCATGGCCACCGGCAGTACATGGACCCACCACAGCAGGTGCGAGGCGACCCCCGCCCAGGGAATCAGCAGGGGGTGCAGGGCAGGAGCCAGGGTGAGGGCCATCAGCGCAGCCCAGAAGCGCGTTCCGGAGTTCATCGCCTGCCTTGTGCTCGAGTAAACGGAGGTCGTTCCGGCCCCGCGCCTGGCGGCCACCATAGACCAAACGCCCGAGCCGGCCAGTGGAGTTCCGCGTCGTCCGACGTGGCCGCGAGGATCGGGTCTCCCCGTTTCGCGTTTCCGCGTCAGGCGGTAGACTACCACCACGTGGCATCAGGGTCCCCCCGCGCCGGGGCCCCTTCCTGAACTCCTCGTGACCGGGGGCATGTTTCACCGTGAATCGTCTGGACCGTTTCGAACCAAACGGGGCCTCGAGCCGTGGCTGACTCCGACGCGCACGACGAGACGTTCGAAGCCGAGGCGCTTCCGCAGATGGACGCCGTGTACCGCTTCGCCCTGCGCCTGTCGAAGAGTGAGGATCGGGCCCAGGATCTGACACAGGAGACCTTCCTGAGAGCGTATCAGAACTGGGAGAAGTACACGCAGGGAACCAAAGTGAAGAGCTGGCTGTTCACCATCTGCAGGAACCTCTTCCTCAGAAAGGAGGAGCGCGGCAAGCGCCACGACGAGATCGTGACGGGGGTGGCCGACAAGGATCCCCGCCAGATCTCGCGGGAAGCCACCGTCTTCATGGCCGTGCGGGACCGCGACCCCGAGGGCCACTTCTGGCGCGAGATGGTCGACGCCAGGGTGCTCGAGGCCATCGACGACCTTCCCGACGAATTCAGGGAGGCCGTCGTCCTCTCCGATCTGGAAGGACTGCCGTACCAGGAGGTGGCCGAAATCGTCGACGTGCCGGTGGGAACGGTGAAGAGCCGGCTCTTCCGCGGCCGTCGGATCCTTCAGGAAGCACTATACGAATATGCGGTTCAAGAGGGGATCATCGGCGAGCAGACCGCCGCCCGCATCCGAAACAGAGGGGAAGCGTCCAAATGAAATGGATCCACGAACTTCGGCGCCTTCTCCGACGCTCGAATCGGAAGATCTCGAAAGAGGCGCTGGCCGAAGCCGTCACCTGCCAGGAGGCCGCCGAGCGGATCTTCGAGTGGCTCGACAACGAACTCGACCCCGAGCTCGAGGCGAAGGTCGGAGCGCACCTCGAGACCTGCGCCCGGTGCTATCCCTTCCTCGTATTCGAAGAGGCCTTCCAGGAGGCCATCGCCAAGGTCGAACAGAGCGAGACCGCACCCGGTGACCTTCGAGACCGGATCATGCAGTCTCTCGAGACCGAAGGGTTCGAAAGCAGCGGCTCCTCGAGCGCCTGATCGGCATGACCCCGATGACCGAAGAGGCCTTTCTCGACGCGCTCCGTTCGCGGGGTGCCGACCGGCTTCGCAGGGTGCGATTCCGCTGGAACCGGCGCACGATCTGGTCGCTCACCCAGGGGGGCACCGTGCTGAACCTGCACGTCGGGTTCCGGCAGACGACCCCCGATCTCCTCGATCACTTCGCCCTCATCGTGCTGCATCCCCGGGGAGGCCCTCCCACCGTCCGAAGGGCGCGGGACCGGGTCCAGCGCCATCCGCCCCTCCGCGACGCCCTCCGCCGGATCCGGGCGACGCCGCCCCCCCGCGCACGTCGCCGCACCCGCAGGGGCCTCCGCCCCGGTCCGAACTGCGCGACCCCCGCGCAACAGGTCTACCTCGACGAGCTCTATCGGCATCTGGCCGAGGGGGCCTTTCCCGACGGCCTCCCCCACGAGCTCCCCCTCCGGCTCAGCCACCGCATGCGCTCGACGCTCGGCTGGGTTGCCCTGGGCGAGCGCGAGGGGGCCCGTGCGGTCGGGGAGCTCGCCCTGAACCTCGACCTGATGCTCGAGGTCAATGACGAGCTGCGCGTCGAGGTCATGCTCCACGAGATGGCACACATCGAGGCCTGGCTCCTGCACGGCGACCGAGGACACGGCGCGGCGTGGAAAGCCATCGCGCGCAGGGTCGGGTGCCGGCCCCGGGCTCGCTTCGACACGCAGGTGACCGCACGGCCCCACCGTAGAGACCGGATCCTGCGCGTCCCTCCCCTTCCCGCCTGACGCACTGACGAACTGACGCACTGGACACTACAGGTACGGACATGTAATATTCAGCGACCCCATCCCCCCAACTTCGGCACCCCATGTCCGACTCGCTCCGGCCCGGAATCCCCCTGCACGAGCAGGTCTCGGCCCGCCTGCGCGCCGAGATCCAGTCGGGAGCCCTCGCCCCGCACGAACAGCTGCCCTCCGAGAATGCACTCTGCGAGCGCTTCGACGTGAGTCGGGTGACGGTACGTCGCGCCCTGCAGACCCTCGAGGCCGACGGGCTCATCTACCGCCGACAGGGGCTGGGCTCCTTCGTCTGCGAGCGCAGGATGGCTCAGGGGCTCGTCCGGCTCACCGACTTTGCACAGGACCTGGCCCGAGCGGGGCTCGAAGCGTCCTCCCGGGTCCTGCACCAGGCGAACGAGGCGTGCCCGGCGGTGGTCGCGGAGCACCTGGGCGTCGACCCCGAGTCCACGGTCCTGAGGCTGGACCGACTTCGGCTGGGTGACGGGACCCCGATCGCCCTCGACCGCACCTGGCTGCCGCCCTACTACGCCCAGCTGCTCGAGGGGCACGACCTGGCGACCGAGACCCTCTACCAGGTGCTCGAGCGCGAGTATGGGATCCCCGCCCTCTCGGGGCGCTACCGGATCACCGCCGCCTCGGCGGATCCGAAGACCGCCGAGACGCTGGGGGTCTCCGAGGGCGAGGCCCTCCTGGTGATCGAGCGGACCTCGCGGACGGTCGGTGACCGGGCCATCTACTTCCAGCGGCGGTACTACCGCAGCGACCGGCTCGCCTACGAGCTCGAACTGGCCCGCGATCCGGCCGACACGTCCCATCCGACCGACTCGGAGACGGGCATGCCACTCAGGGAGTTCGAGGCGGTCTATCACCCGGGTCCCACCTGACGGATTCCCTCAGTCGGGGTACTCGATCCGGACCGCCAGCTCCCGGTAGTCGTCGAAGCTCTGCACCACGCCCCCCCCCGGCCACCGGAAATCGGCCAGCGGCTCCGTCGTGCGATAGAGCGCCGTGTAGAGCGTCCCCCATCCCTTGCGGAAATCCGAGCTGTAGAGGGGGGCCCGCAGGAAGCGCTGGGTCAGCGACTCGAGCGTCTCGGACTGGTCCTCGAGGCGCTCGCCCAGGTACCGCTCCCGTTCGAGGCTGGCCGTCGCCCCCGCGTACTCCTTCCAGTCGACCCGACGCTGGTGGTTGGTGGCCAGGGGCCGCTTCGTGACGATCGGCGCCCGATCGGGCGAGAGGAAAAGGGTCGCGAACGCCCCCTTCCGATCGATTATGGTCACATTGTAGGCCATGTGGGTCGGCACCCGGCGCAGGACGCGCACGGCCTCGGCGGTCGTCTCGCAGATCTCGAGCACGTAGCGCAGGATCAGGGGCATCCCGAACCCGTCTCCGACCACCCGGCGCCCCCCGAAGGCGAGCGAGGCGGCGAGCCCTCTCTCGTTGACCCCGTCGAGCGCTCCCCACATGCAGTCGCTCATCGCGATCACCTGCCGATCGGTCCACCGGCTCCGCAGGGTGACCGCCTCGAGAAGACGCGGGTCGTAGTCGTAGTTGCGAACGAGCGCAGGCTCCTCGCCCCTCCATACCCCCTGGGAGCAGGACGCCAGGAAGGGCGGCGGGCGGTAGAGACTCAGGAACCGGGCCTCGACGTCGCCACCCCCGGCGAGCTCCACCAGCTCGTCATACGTGCTCTCGAGCTCAGGCATGTGTCTGCGGAGGGCTTTCCGGCAGGTCAGATAGCCGGGGCGCGCCGCATCGCCCTCGCGCAGGTACCACCCGCGGTACGCCGGCCAGAACCGGCGGAAGAGGGCCTGCCATTTCTCTCCCGGGCTCGGCTCGTCGATCGAGGCGAAGATGACGCTGACCTTGCCCGCCTCCATCCGTTCCGAGGGAGCGCCTGCGAGTGCCGGAGGCCGCTTGGGCAGCATCCGCTCAGAGGATCTTGAAATTTCCCACCTCCATGAACTGCGCCATCTCCGGCTCTTCTTCCGGATTCACCGGCACGCTGTCGTACTGTCCCAGGACCGCGTCGATCCAGGCCCGGGCCCGGTCGTTCAGCTCGTGGTCGTCGGTCATCAGGCGCCCGGGGGTGATCAGGATCCCCAGGTCCGCGCCCTGGTAGCGGTAGTCGCCCTCCTTGGTGATCCGTAGGAAGAACCCCCGGTTCTCCTCTTCGACGGTGCGCCGGTGGGTCTGCGTACGCTGGAACACGATGTGCCCGTCGTCGGACATCTCCCACACCCCCGAGCGCGGGGCGCGGGTGACGTGCTCGACCGTGTCGGCCGTGTGCTTGATCACGAGCTGGCTCCACGAATCGATGTTCTCGGACGAGGCCCAGCGCGCGTTGAGGGCCTCGACGTCGAGCTCGAAGTCGACGTCGGACCACTCGAGCAGGTGAAAGAGGAAGAGGGGCGCGTCGGCATGGGCGAAGGCCGCCAGATTCGTCATGGCGCTCGCCCCGGTGATGCGCGGGTTGACCTCGCCGAGATAGACCTCGTCGGTGTCCAGGTCGGTCAGGAAGTCCAGCTCGAAGTAGCCCCGGTAGCCCATCTTCCGCAGCTCCTCGCCGAAGCGGACCGTGGCCTCCCGGGCCCGCTCGCGGACCACCGAGGGGAAGGCCTCGGCGAAGACCTCGTTGCCGCACCATCCGCCGCGGTAGGGGGTGAGCTCCGAGAAGCCCACGAGCTCGGTCATGAGCGGCCCCACGATCGTGCCGTGCCGGGTCACGCACGCCTCGAGCGCCGAGCCCCGACAGCGGATCCGCTTCATCACCTTCACCTCTTCGTCGGCGACGATCTCGTCGGCGTGCCGATCCCACTCCTCTTCGCTCGAGATGAAGAAGGTTGTATGCCCCGAGTCACCGAAGGCGGTCTGGATCACCAGGTCGTCTCCCAGCTCCCCGGAGACCTCCTTGAGGTGCTCCCAGCTCCTGACGGGCGTCAGCACGTTCGGGACCGAGGGGACCCCGGCCCGATCCGCGATCCGGGTGGCCGAGATCTTGTCGTCGACCTCACGCCGGAGCGCCGCGGGGGGGAAGCAGACCTCGAGCCCCAGCTCCTCGCAGAGCCGCTCGGTCTCTTCGTCGAAGAAGAGGAACATCGCCTTGCCCCCCGGACCCCGCCGATCGATGTAGTCGACCACCTCCTTGTGCTCCAGCAGGTAGTTGTTGATGTCCTCGATGCAGGTGAACTCCCGGTGCGGCTTCTCGGACGGGACGAAGACGTGCGGGTGTTCCCCGTCGAAGCAGTCGATGTAGTTGATGAAGTGGAAGTTCCGCACCCACTCGTCCATCCCGAGCAGGTTGAAGTTCGTGGCGCTGATGAAGTAGGTCGGGGTCTGGTTCCGGAAGAAGTAGCGCCGGATGTCGGAGACGCCCTTCAGCATCGGTCTCTTCTCGGATCCGGACGAGGACCCCGTCTCCTCGCCGTCGAAATTCTCTGCCCAGTGCTCGTCTCTCGCGTCCGCCATCATCATCGCTCCTCTCGTTCGGTCAGTAGGCTTCTGGTCTCTTCGTCGGGCTCCCGGCCGGGCCTGGAGCGCCCGGCGGTCACTCCATTTCCCTCTGTGCTCCGGGCCTCGTCGGCGGTCCTCCCGTCCGGCGCTGCCACCTCGAGGGCCTGCAGCGCCTCGGGCCGGAAGATCCTCAGCCCGAACTCAGGCCGGTAGCCGTGAATTTCGGTCACATCCAGCGCTCTCAGGTAGTCCAGGATCTGGCGACTCATCACCTGGCCCGGCACCAGCACCGGAAAGCCCGGGGGATACGGCGTCACGAACGATGCGGAGACGACCTCCTCACCCTCGGCGACCCGCTCGACCAGCGCCGCGTCGAGCTTGACGTGCCCGCAGGCGTCGCTGTCGTAGGCCAGGAAGAAGGCCTGCCGCATGTCCCCCTCGGGGGTGGCGCTGTCAGGATCCGAGCGGAAGGCCCGATGGAATCGACTGAAGTACGGGAGCGGGGGCAGCTCCTGGGTGAGCGAGGCGACCCGCTCCCGGTGCAGCCTGCGCGAGGCGTCGCTGTCGTGCCCGGCCCGCTCGTCGAGCTCCCGGGCCAGGCGGGTGAGCGCCTTCATCAGGTGGGCTACCGTGGCCGAGGTGGTCCCGATATGGATAAGGAAGAGGACCGTGTTTCTCGAGGTCTTGTTCACCTGGATCGAGAACCGATCCATGAGCAGGCGCTTGAACTCGTCGCCATCCATCCCCGTGCGCCCCACGTGCAGCGTGATCCGGGTGGGGTCGAGGGCGAACTCGTCCGAGCACCAGGTCCGGGTCATCTCGGCCCAGCCCTGCCCGGCCTGATAGTAGTAATGGAGGCCCGAGGGCCGGTGCTCCTCGGGGATCATGTCGCGCGGGCCGAGCACCCGGAAGTACCGTTGAAGGAGGTCGTCGGAATGGATCCGCTTGCGCAGATTCATGGCGATCTCGACACTCTCCTGGACCAGGGTGTAGCCCTCGAGCTCCACCTGGCAGCGGCCCATGTCGAGGGACGCCAGGATCGGGTAGTTGGGCGAGGTGGAGGTATGCGTCATGTAGGCCTCCTCGAACGCGATGCTCGCCTTCTGTTCGAAGTCCTCGTCCTGGATGTGGATCATCGACCCCTGGCGAAGCGCGGTCAGCGTCTTGTGGGTGGAGTGCGTCGCGTACACTCGCACCCTCGCCTTGTCGGGATCCGGGAGGAGGTGGTTCCGGGTCCAGCGCTCCGCATCGGAGCCGGAGTCGTCCGCGTCGAAGTCGGCCTTCCAGGAGCGGTACTCCTCTCGGTAGGCCTCTCTCTTCAGGCGCGCCCGGAGCCTGCGGGCGGCAGCCATGGCCGTGCGTCGGCGCAGCGTCGGATGGAAGCGCCCGTACGCGAACCACGCCTCGTCCCAGACGAAGATCATGTCGGGCTTGATCGCCAGGACCTGCTCCATGACCCGCTCCGGGTCGTAGGTGATCCCGTCGAAGGTGATGTTCGTGAGCAGGAGCATCTTCACCCGATCCAGCTTGCCCGCGTCACGAAGCTCGATGAGTCGTCGCTTGATCTCCTTGAGCGAAACCCCACCGTACATCGAGTACTCGGAGAGCGGATAGGAGCTGAGGTACACCGGAAGCGCCCCGCTCATGATGACCGCGTAGGGGTGCGACTTGTGGCAGTCGTGCGAGAGCAGGACGATGTCGCCGGGTCGGATCAGCCCCTGCATGACGATCTTGTTCGCCGTCGAGGTGCCATTGGTCACGAAGTAGGTCTTCGTGGATCCGAAGGCGCGGGCGGCCAGATGCTGAGCACGCTTCAGCGGTCCATGCGGCTGGAGGAGGGAGTCGAGCCCCCCGGTGGTCGCCGACGTCTCGCCCATGAAGCCGCTGGGCCCGAAAAAGGAGGCGATCTCCTGAATCCAGTTGGATTTCACGATGGACTTCCCCTGGCCGATGGGAAGGGCGTGAAAGACCCCCGTCGGCTTCCGGCTGTACCGCTGCAGCGCGGTGAGGAAGGGGGTCTCCGCCCGGGCCGCCACCCCGTTCAGGATGCTCAGGTGGAGCTCCCGGTAATAGTCCTGTCGGTTGAAGAGCCGGTCGAAATTCTCGGTCTCGGCACCGGCCACCTGCTCCAGGGGGGTGTCGGTGACCAGGAAGAGGTCCAGCTCGGGCCGGAGCTCCGCCAGGACCTTTCCGAGGTGGCGGCTCCGGGTGCTTCCAAGCAGGGAAGCGAGCGACTCCATCCGGTCATCGAGAAGCCCCGCCGCCTCGGGGGCCAGGGCGAGTCCTCCAGTCGAGGACCGGAAGGGAAAGATGTACCGGACCACCGCAGCCTGGATGTCTCCATTCAGGAGGACCGCCGCCATGGCATCCTCGAACGACCGGGCCACCACGAGTTCGTAGATGAAGTCGTCGTCGGGAGACCGGAAGGCCCGAAGCCCCTGCTTCAGCTCGGTGGCCTGGTCGAGGGTGATGTCGTCCACCACGAGAACCTCGAAGTACGGTCGGGTCTCGGAGCGGGTCTCCTCGGCGACGCTCTCGATGATCCTCGACACGTTGACGAGGTCGGCGTACTCGCTGAGCCGCGTGGCCGACAGATCGAGCTTCCGATAGGTGTCCTTGGTCAGGAACTGGACGATCCGGGCCGCCTGCTCCGCGAAGGCCTCGTAGGCCCCCTTTTCGTAAAACGCCGCCAGCCGCTGAAAGCCCCGGGGGCCCGGGAACGCCCAGTACGGCTCGTAGGGCTCCAGGGTCCGGAGCCCCCGTGCAACCTCGTCCTTCCAGGGTTCGAGATCCTCGCCCAGCCGCCGGGCCTTGAGCAGCCGGCGTCCGTGGTCGCGGAGTTCGTTCCAGGCGTCCATGCGCATCTGCGCCATGTGGTACTGGACATCCGGGACGCCCGGTCGGGCGGACTCGCCCCCGACAGGCTCTCCGTCGGAATCCGGGCCATCGGCCTCGTCCGGGGTGGCATCGGGGCCTCGAATCATGGATCTCAACCTCCTGAGAACAGTACCGATCATCCGGTCGGCTCGGTGTCCCGACCTCTCGGTCGTCCCGAGGCTCTCTCGGGCTTTTCCAGCGGTCCCAGCGTGTCCAGGTACTCGCTTCCCTTCCCCCGGCGACCATAGATCTTGAACTGGACCTTGCGGTCGCGGAAGCTCTTTAGGGGCTGCCCGAGCGCCATGAGGCCCCGCTCGCGGGACCTTCGCACGGTCTCGAGGTCGATCTCGAGGGGAATCAGCTCCTCGGTCGCGCCCGCCTGGTGGACGATCTCGCCGTGTGGGCCCACCACGATCGATCGCCCGACCCCCCCGGCCCCCATCCCGTTGATGTCCACGAAGTAGCACTGGTTCGTGGCCGCGGTGCTTCGGGCGATCGCGAGCTCAACATCGCGATCCACGGTCCCGGTCAGCGAGGGGTGCAGGATCACCTCGGCCCCCATCGCGACCAGGGTCCGCGAGGTCTCGGGCACCCAGGAATCGTAGCAGATCGAGACCCCGAAGCGCCCCACGTCGGGCACATCGAAGACCAGGAACTCCCGACCCGGCTCGACCCCCTCCTCGTAGGGAGTGAAGGGGAAGAGCTTGCGGTGCCGCCCCACCACCTCGCCATCGGGATCGATCACCGAGGCGGTGTTGTAGATACGGCCCCTGTGCTTCTCGTAGAGCGACCCGGTGACGAGCCAGAGAGAATGCCGACGCGCCATGGCGCAGAATTTCTCTTCGGCCGGCCCCGGCAGGGGCTCCGCCTTGCTCTTCGACGGGCCGTAGGCGGCCAGCTCGCTGAACACGACCATCTCGACCCAGGGGAACTGGGCCATCAGGTTTCGGAGCGCCGCCTCGAGATAGGGCAGATTGCTGGCCGTGCTCCCGATCCTCAGCTGAAGGCCGGCGATCCCGAAGGGCCTCACGCGGTGGCTCCGACGGCCGCCTCCGATCCGGCTCCGACGTGCAGGAGCACCGCATCCTCGATCACGGTGAGCCCCCGATCCAGCTCCTCGTCGGTGATCACGAGGGGGCTCAGGATCCGGATCACGTTGCCCGAGGGGCCGGACTTGATCACGAGCACCCCGTTCTCGAGACAGGTCAGCGTGACCGCAGTGGCCAGCTGGGTCGCCGGCCGGTGGGGATCCCCCCCCTCGACCAGCTCCATCGCCATCATCGCGCCGATCCCGCGCACATCTCCCACCACGTCGGTCCGCTCGGCGAGCGCCTCGAAGCGGGCGCGGATGCGGTCACCCACCTCCATCGCCCGGGTGTTCAGGTCGAGCTCCTCCATCAGACGGATCGTGGCCAGCGACGAGGCGCAGGCCACCGGGTTGCCCCCGTAGGTGCCCCCGATCGTGCCCGGCCGGGCGGCGTCCATCACCTCGGGGCGCCCGATGACGGCGGCGATCGGCAGCCCGCCCCCCATCGACTTGGCCCAGGTCGAGAGGTCGGGGATCACCCCGAAGTGCTCGTAGGCGGCCCAGCGGCCGGTGCGGCAGAATCCCGTCTGCACCTCGTCGAAGATCAGCACGATCCCATGCTCGTCGCAGATCTCGCGAAGCCCCTGCAGGTATCCCGGGGGTGCGGGCACGAAGCCCCCCTCACCCTGAACGGGCTCGATGATGATGGCGGCCACATCGTCGGCCGAGACCACCGTCTGGAAGGTCTCGCGGAGCCGATTCAGCTCACGGGTCGCGAAGGCCTCGGGCGTGTGCCCCTCGCCTCGTGCGTAGTGGTTCGGGAAGGGCACCCGGTAGATCTCGGGCGCGAAGGGGCCACACCCCATCTTGTAGGTCACCTTCGAGGTGAGCGACATCCCCAGGAGCGTCCGACCGTGAAAGGCCTCGGAGAAGCAGATCACTGCGGGGCGTCCGGTGGCCTGGCGCGCGATCTTGACCGCGTTCTCGACCGCCTCGGCGCCCGAGTTGACCAGGAGCACCTTCGTCCCCTCGCCCCCCTCGCGGTGATGCGGAAAGAGGGTGGCGAGCTTCTCGGCCAGCTCCACGTAGGGCTCGTAGGTCGCCACGTGGAAGCAGGCGTGCAGGAGCTCCCCGGCCTGCGTGCGGATGGCATCGACCACGGCCTCCTGGCAGTGGCCCGCGTTCATCACCCCGATTCCGCCGGCGAAGTCCAGGAGCTCGTTTCCGTCGGCGTCGGTGATGACGGCTCCGCGTCCTTTGACCGCGGTGGCCGTGGTGACGCGGGGAACCCCGCGGGGGACGACCGCCTCGCGCCGTGCGAGCAGCTTTTCGTTTTCCGTCATGAGCCTGTTCGGATTCTGGGGTCGCAATGCGACCGGGTGAAGGATTCCGGAGCGGGACCCCGCCCCGCGACAGATACGCCCGACCGCCCGGACAGGATTCGCCCGCGAGGCCGCGCCATTTCGCCATGATCGGCGGGCTGGCCGGGGTCCCGTTGAACAATAACCGGCGGCCTTCCCGAGAGCCAGCCGCCGGAGAGCGGCGCCGGCTTCAGAACGCCCTCGAGCGCCTCACTCGACCCAGACCGTCTTGATGTTCACGAACTCGCGGATCCCGTGGGCCGAGAGCTCCCGTCCGTACCCGCTCTCCTTGACGCCCCCGAAAGGCAGACGCGGATCGGATCGCACCATCCCGTTCACGAAGCAGGCGCCGGCATCGAGCTCGTCGCGGGCGATCCGCTCGCCCCGCTCCCGGTCGCCGGTGAAGACCGCCGCCCCCAGCCCGAAGACCGAATCGTTGGCCACCCGGATCGCCTCGGCCTCGTCGGCCACCCCGATGATCGAGGCGACGGGTCCGAAGAGCTCCTCGTCCCAGGCGGGCATTCCCGGCCGCACATCCGCCAGGACCGTGGCCGGATAAAAGGCCCCCGGCCCCTCGGGCGGCTCCCCGCCGAGCAGGAGCGTGGCCCCGGCCTCGACGCTCTTTCGGACCTGCTCGTGCAGCTCGTCTCGCAGGTCCATCCGGGCCTGGGGACCCAGGGTGGTCCGCTCGTCCATGGGATCGCCCATGACGACCTGTCGCATCTGCTCGACCATCCGGTCGCGGAACTCGTCGACGAGTGGCTCCACGACCAGGAAGCGCTTGGCCGCGATGCAGCTCTGCCCCCCGTTCAGCATTCGGCTCTTCACGCAGGTCGCCACCGCCCGGTCGAGATCCGCGTCCTCGAGGATCAGGTAGGCATCGCTCCCTCCGAGCTCGAGCACGGTCTTCTTGATCTGCGCTCCCGCCTGGCTTGCGACCGCCCGCCCGGCCCGGACGCTCCCCGTGAGCGTCACGGCGCGCACGAGCGGGTGCTCGATGATCGCGCTCGTCTGGTCGAGATCCACGAGCACCGACCGGAAGAGGGCGGCAGGAAAGCCGGCCTGGTGAAACACCTCTTCGATCGCGAGCGCGCAGCGGGGCACGTTCGGGGCGTGCTTCAGGATCCCCGCGTTGCCCGCCATCAGGGTCGGCGCCGCAAAGCGGAAGACCTGCCAGAAGGGGAAGTTCCAGGGCATGATCGCCAGGACGACCCCGATCGGGCGGTAGGCCACGTACGTGGTGGCCTCGGCGTCGGGTGTCGCCACCGGCTCGGGGGCGAGCTGTCCCTCGGCGTGCTCCGCATAGTACTCGCAGACCCACGCGCACTTCTCGACCTCGCCGCGGGCCTCGCCGATCGGCTTGCCCATCTCGCGCGTCATGAGCACCGCAAACTCCTCGGCTCGCTCCCTGAGGATCGCGGCCGCCTGCCGCATCCGCTCCGCGCGGTGGGCGAAGTCGGTCGTTCGCCACGCCCTCTGGGCCTCGTGGGCGTCTCCGAGGATCGTCTTCACCTCGGCCTCATCCATCTCCGGGTGCTCCCAGAGGGTATCGCCCGTGGCGGGATTGATGGCGGTCCAACTCATGTATCGGCTCCTTGGCCGGAAGTGCGATTCGGTTGTGAAGAGCGGCCCGATCCTGTCGATGCGGTCACCCCTGACAGGGCGCGTTCGGATCGGGGATCGGCCCGTCGATCTCGGGGGGAGTCGGGTGGTTCGCGACCCGCAGGGTGATCTCGGCCGCGAATTCGGCCACCCTCGCCACCTTCTCGTACTCGATCAGGTCCGGAGTGTCCGACGGCAGGTGGTAGTCGTCGTGGAGCCCCGACCCGATCTTCACCACGGGGATCCCCCAGCGGGCGAAGTTCCAGTGGTCGGAACGGCAGTAGAGCTGCTCCGGATGATCGGGGTCATCGTACTCGTAGTCGAGCACGAAGGGGGTGGACAGGGCCGCATTGACCTCCTCGACCCACTCGCCGTACTCGCTCGAGAGCCGACGCGAGCCCACCAGGAAGATCGAGTCCGGATGATTCCGGCCCACCATGTCCATGTTGATGTGGCCGATCATCCGATCCCGGTCCACCGTGGGATTGTCGGTGAAGTACTCGGAGCCCAGCAGCCCCGACTCCTCGGCGGCGTGCCAGATGAACAGGACCGAGCGGGCGGGCCGCTCCGCCTCATCCAGATGCGCCAGGTACTCGGCCACCTCGAGGATCGCCGCGGTACCCGACGCATTGTCGTCGGCCCCGTTGTAGATCGAGTCCCCGTCGACGGGCGTCCCGACCCCCATGTGGTCGTAGTGCGCGCCGAGCGTCATGAACTCGTCGGTGAGCTCCGGATCCGCGCCCGGATAGATCGCCACCACGTTGCGCCCCTCGTAGGGCTGGACCTGCGAGTCCAGGGTGTAGGAGAGGGTCCCGAGACCCGACGTACGCGGCTCGCGCGCCTCGTCGGCCGAGGAGGCGAGAAGGGCCTCCATCGCCTCGGGCGACATCAGAAAGAAGGGGGGCGAATCGCCCGGCTCCTCTCCCCCCTGCAGCGAGACGGCTCCCTTCATCGAGATGTCGAGCGCGTAGTTCCAGAAGTCCTCGAGATCTCCCTCGGCCACCAGGATCACCGCCGCCGCGGGGCTCTGCGGCCCGAAGAGCACCGCCAGCTCCATGCGCGGCGGGATCGTGACGCCCGGCTCGCCCTCGACGTCGGCCGGCGGGTCCATCCGCACGATCACCGCGGCACCACTGACCTGCTGCATGCTCAGCGCGCCCTCGGGGACCGTCGGGTCGAAGAGGTGTCCGCCGAAGACGAGGGGGGCCTCGCCCGAGGCGCGCATGGTCGCCGGCAGCCCCGCAAGCCCGGAGACGAAGAGCAGGTCCTCGTCGCTCAGAGGCGTCGCCGAACCGTTCTCTTCCGCCGTGATCGACAGATCGACACGGGTGATCCGCCGCTCGAGGGGAACCCCCTGGAAGTAGGTGCCGTCATCGCCTCCGGGCAGAAGCCCCAGCCGCTCCGCCTCTCCGGCCAGGTAGTCCCCCGCCATCTCCTTTTCGGGGCTTCCCGTCTCGCGGCCTCGCATCGAGTCGTGTGCAAGGAGGCCGATCCGGTGCCGCAGGTCGTCGGGCGTGATCCCCGGCTCGGTGGCGCCCGCCTGCGGACTGGGTGCGGGTACGGCGGCCGGCGGTGGAGCCTCGGCCGGTGGGCCCGGCGAAGCGCAGGAGGCGATGGCCAGCGTCGCGAGGACGCCGAACGAGAAGGAGAGGCGACGAGCGGGGGAGCGATCGAGCATGACACCATCCGGGGTGGGTTGGACCGAAAGAGACGACGTGCCTCCCTACCCCGGGACCGGAGCCCGGATCCGGTCCGCCTCGTCGACGGCGTCGCACACCTCGTGGAAGAACCGATCGGGGCCGATCCGTTGATCGAGTCCGGCGCGGCGCAGGCGATCCATCACCGGCCCCTTCACTCCCGCGAAGTACACCGCGATCCCCATCCTCGCCAGGTACCCCAGGAGCTCCTCGAGGTGATGGAGCCCCGTCGAGTCGACCCCGTTGACCGCATGGAAGTCGAAGACGAAGGTGTGCGGGGCCGGATCGGCCTCCACGAGCCCCCGCACCTGATCGCGCAGGAACTCCACGTTGGCGAAGCAGAGCGCGGAGTCGAGCCGGTAGATGGTGACGCCCTCGGGGGCTTCCGCCTCCGGATGACGGGCCAGGTTCCGGTAGGTTTCGGTGCCGGGCAGCCGCCCCAGGACGGCGGCGTGCGGGCGCGAGGTCTCGTAGACGAGGGCCCCCAGCGAGACGAGGACCCCCACGAGGATCCCCTCCTCGATCCCCAGCCCCAGGGTGGCGGCGAAGGTGATCGCCATCATCCAGAAGTCCTGGCGATCGACCCGCCACAGGTGCACGGCCTCGCGCCAGTTCACCAGGTTCGCCACCGCCACCATGACGATGGCGGCGAGCACCGCGGTGGGCAGGGTCCGGAAGAGCCCCGTCAGGAAGAGGAGGGTCAGCCCGATGATCGCGGCGCTCACGAGGGTGGCGACGGTGGTCCGGGCCCCGGCCTGATCGTTGACCGCGGTGCGCGAGAAGCCCCCGGTAGTCGGGAAGGCGCGGAATAAGGCGCCCACCAGGTTTGCGGCACCGAGCGCCACGAGCTCCCGGTTCGGGTCGACCTCGTGGCGGTTCTTGGTGGCGTAGACCTTGGCCACGGCGATCGACTCCATGAAGCCGACCAGGGCGATCGTGAGCGCCACCGGCATGAGCGCCCAGACGCTCGCCGGATCCAGTGGCGGAAGAACGGGTGCGGGGAGGCCTCCCGGAACCACTCCGACCACGCGGAGCCCGGCCCCCTCGAGCCCCAGGAGCCAGACGGCGGCGGTGAAGAGCGCCACTACCGTCAGTGCGGCCGGAAAGGTCGGGCGCCAACGCTTCAGCCCGACCAGGAGCCCGATCGCCACGATCCCCATCGCGAGCGTCAGCCCGTGAATCGCGCCCACCTGGCCCCAGAGCGCGCCCAGGATCTCGTGGACGTGATTCGAGTTGGGCAGGTCGACGCCGAAGAGGTGCCGCAGCTGGCTCGCCCCGATGATCAGGGCGGCGGCAGTCGTGAACCCCGCCAGCACCGGGTGCGAGAGGAAGTTGGTGAGAAAGCCGAACCTCAGGAGCCCCATCGAGAGCTGGATCACCCCGACCATCAGCGCCAGGAGGAGGGCCAGGGCGATGTACCGATCCGGATCCCCTCCCGCCAGCGGCCCCACACCCGCCGCGACGAGAAGGGACACCATCGCCACCGGGCCCACCGCGAGCTGCCGCGAGGTCCCCATCAGCGCATAGACCACGAGGGGCACGAGCGAGGCGTAGAGCCCGTAGATCGGGGGCATCCCGGCGATCAGGGCGTACGCCATTCCCTGCGGAATGAGCATGACCCCCACGGTGAGGCCGGCCGAAAGGTCGGAGCCCAGCTGCTCCCGATCGTACCCCTCGAGCTGACGCCCGAGGGGCAGTCGGGCCAGAAGTCGGGTCATGAGGCCTGGTGCACCGGCTCCTCGGTCACGACCTCACCGTGCTCCCGCCAGCTCGCGAACTCCCCGTCGATGAAGGTCACGTCGAAGCCTTCCCGGGCGAGGTACGAGGCGGCGGCCGCCGACCGACCGCCACTGACGCAGTGAACCAGCAGGTGCCGGCCCTCGGGAATCCGTTCCCGGGCGAGCGAGGGGAGCCGGGTGTACGAGGCGCTGATCGCACCCGGGATGTGCCCCGAGGCGAACTCGGCCGCGAAGCGGACATCGACGACCTCCACGTCCTCTCTGCCCTGGAGTTCGGCGACCCGCGCGAAATCCGCCTGCGGAATCGTCTCCGACACCCCACCCCGGTCGAAGTACCGGGTCAGGGTCTCGGGAGTGACGAAGCCCACGATCCGGTCGTATCCGATGCGGACCAGGTCTCGGACCGCCTCGTCGACCGCGGCCTCCTCGATCACCAGGAGGATCGGGAGGGTCTCGTCTTCGACCAGCGATCCCACCGCCATGTTGAAGCTCTTGTTGAGCGGCGCGTAAATGGCATCCGGCAGGTGCCGGGCCATGAAGGCGGAGCGGTCGAGACGGGTGTCGACCACGAGCGTCTCGCCCTTCTCGACCGTGCGCTCGAGCTCGGCCACCGTGTACTTGCGCGGCTGGGGGAGGTCCCCCAGCAGGGGGACGCCCCGGTTGTTCTCGCGCTTCATGCGGGCAAAATAGGTCTGCGGCTCGGGCTGCCCTGCGAGGATGGCCTCGACGAAGGACTCCTCGCCCATGGCCGCGACGCTGAGCGAGGCGTTGTACAGGCGCTCGTAGCCCACCGTGGTCTGGGGCACCGCGCCGAGCGCCTTGCCACAGGTGGAGCCGGCCCCGTGCGCGGGCCAGACCTGCACATAGTCCTCGAGCTCGGTGAAACGCGGGAGCGACTGGAAGAGCTGGCGGGCCGAGGGCTCCTGCACCCCGTGCATCCCGGCGGCCTGCTCGAGCAGGTCGGGGCGCCCCAGGTCTCCCACGAAGACGAAGTCACCCGTGGCCACCCCGATCGGCGTCGACGCGCCCCCCCCGCGGTCCACCAGGACGTAGCTCAGGTGCTCCGGGGTGTGGCCCGGCGTGTGCACGGCCCGCACTTCGATCCCCCCCACCCGGAAGGTGTCTCCATCCTTCAGGAAGCGCGCTTCGTACGTCCCGCCTCTCGCCCAGTCGCTGGCCCAGTCCTCGCCTCCCTCGTCCGACAGGTAGGTGAGGGTGCCGAAGCGCTCGGCGAACTCCCGGGCGCCCGACAGGAAGTCGGCGTGGATGTGGGTTTCGGCCACCGCGATGATGCGCAGCCCCTCGGACTCGGCGGCCTCGACGTAGCGGTCGATGTCGCGCTCGGGATCGATGATCAGGGCCTCACCCGTCTGCTGACAGCCGACGAGGTAGGCGTACTGGGCGAGCTTCGGGTCGAAAATCTGTCGGAAAAGCATGATGGTCCATCCTCGTATTCAGGGTTGATCAGTGCGGAAGTCGGGACCGCAGGACCGAGTAGCTCCACGTTCCGAGCAGTGCGGCCAGAAGTCCCACCACGAGTACGCTCACCCCGGCTCCGAGGAGCGCGAAGATCGGTCCCGGGCACGCGCCCAGGAGTGCCCAGCCCATCCCGAAGATCGTGCCGCCCATCCAGTAGCGTGCCGCCGGGATCCGGCTGTCCCCCCACTCCTTGGGCGACAGCTCGATCGGCTCGCCCGAGAGCGTCTTGAGGCCCGTGCGCTTCAGGATCTGGATCGAGAGGGTGGCCACGGCCACGGCACTCCCGATGATCCCGTACATGTGGAAGCTCTGGAAGCGGAACATCTCCTGGATCCGGAACCAGGACACGACCTCGCTCTGCACGAAGATCACGCCCAGGTAGGCTCCCATCAGGACAAAGGCGAGGAGCGCCGTCCATTCCGTCGTCTTCTCAGTCGTCATTCGTCATCTCCCCCGGTCAGCCGAGAAGGATGGGCAGAAGCCCGAAGGTCACCAGGAGCCCGCCCGCGAAGAAGCCGAGCACGGCGATCAGCGAGGGGAGCTGCAGGTTCGCGATCCCCGAGATGGCGTGTCCGCTCGTGCACCCTCCGGCCCAGCGGGCTCCGAAGCCGACCATGAACCCTCCGATCACGACCACGACGAATCCCGCGGGCGACAGGAGCCGATCCCAGCCGAAGAGCTCCACCGGAACCAACCCCGAGAAGTCCTGGATCCCGAGCGCGGCAAGGTCGGCCCGGGTGGCGGCCGAGATCGACTGTCCGGCGTCGGGTACGCCCAGCAGGCTCACCGCCAGAAGGGCCCCGAGCGCGATTCCGAACACGAAGGCGAGGTTCCAGAGCCCCGAAGCCTTCCAGTCATAGCGGAGAAACGACGGCTTCCAGGAATCCGGGGCCGGCGACGCGGCGCACATGTGCCGCAGGCTGGACGAGATCCCGAAGACCTTTCCTCCGACCAGGAGGAGGAGGGGCACGATCAGCCCCAGGAGGGGACCGGCCACGTACCAGGGCCAGGGAGCGGAGAGCACTTCGAGCATGTCGGCATTCCTCCATCGACTCGGGGTTCCAGCTTGTTGCTACTTGTAAGTACAAGTGAGCGGGTACACCACGATAACATCTTCCGGCCGGGGGTCAAGGGGATCTCAGTTCACGAGCTGCGGACAGATGTCTCGCAGAAGCGCCACGTCGCTCGGATGCAGCGCGGGGACCGGCCCCGTGTGCACTTCACTCATCACGGCGCCCGTCGCCTCGGTGTGCCCCAGCCCCAGGGCGTGCCCGAGCTCGTGGGCCATCAGGAGGACAAGCTCCTCCTGATCGTCGAAGTAGTAGATCCGGATCTCGCGCTCCGACACCTCGGACACCCGCCCCCGGCGGAAGCGGACCTGCTCCCCGTAGTATGCCGACTCGACCGTGCGCGCGGGGAACTCCTCGCGCAGCCCCTCCCAGAACCGGTTTCGCTCCCGCACCTCGCGGTTCAGTCGCTCGGCCTCTTCGGTCAGTTCGCGCTCCCGCGCCGCCATCGACGCCTGCGTCTCCTCGATCTCGCGGAGCACGTCGGGAGGGGCCCCGCCCCGATCGTTCCACTCCCGGATCCACTCGTTGTGGCGCCCCACCTCGGCGTTCAGCCGCTCGAAGGCGCGATCCAGGTCGGCCCGCCGGGTTTCGAGGCGGGCGTCGATCGCGTCGAGCTCGTCGGCCCTCCGGTTCCGCTCCTGCACCACCGCCTGCCGGTCGTCGAAGACGAAGCGGACGGGGAGGCCCTCGTCCGCATCGTGCCGGAAGAGGGTCCGGCCGGCGACCTCCTCCCAGTACCCGACCGCCCGGACCATCGCTTGCTCGGCCTCGGACTCGCTGACCCCGAACCGCGGGTCGATCTCGCCGATCCGCCAGGCCAGGGGCGCCGCGCAGGGCTCGGCCGATCCGCCGCGAGCCTCCACCTCCGCTTCGAGCAGCCCGCTCGAACCCAGCCCGTCGGGACCGGTGGCAGCCAGCCAGGTGGCGAGCACGAGCACCCCCACGAGGGTCCAGGCCAGCCAGGAGACGCCGGAACGTCGGGCCATCTTCAGCCCCCCCGCCGTGTCCAGAGCACGATGACCCCGCACATCGAATCCGAGCTCAGGAACTCGAACGGGATCTGCGACGGGCCCGTGTAGACCTCCATGATCTCGAGCTGGGAGACGGTCACGAAATCGTCGATGTTCACCGCATCGTCGCTTCGAGCCACCCGGAAGCCGTCGAGCCAGACCTCGGGGTTGCAGGTGCGCTGGCTCACCGAGCCACGGGCCCGAAGGGTCACGTTCCCGCTCGAGTTGACCCGCACGCTGGGCATGGTCTGGAGGAGGCTCGACACCCGGCTGGTGGCGCGCTGCTCGAATTCGTCGCGGGTGAAGATGCGTCCCAGCCCCAGTGCCTGCTGTCGAGCGACCCGGTCGTACACGCCGACCAGCGGCCCGGTCCCGCGGCGGGCCTCGACCTCGACGGTGACCGGGTCGATCGCGATCGCGTCGCGCATGAGGCGCAGTTCGACCCGGGTGGTCTGCTCGCCCCCGGCAACCTCGACCTCGACCTCGATCGGTCGGTAGGCGAGGTGCTCGACCTCGACCCGGTAGAGCCCCGGAGGAAGCAGCTCCATCCGGAACTCCCCGCTCTCGCCGGTGACCGCACTGCGCTCCTCGGGTCCCCGCAGGGTGACGCGCGCTCCGGGCACCGCGGGGCCGGTCTCGCCCTCCCGGACCAGCCCCAGCAGTCGACCGAACTCCTCGGTCTCGGGAGGACGGTCCTGCGCGGCGAGGGCCGGGACCAGCGCGGGCGCAGCGCACACGACTCCGAGGATCGCGAGCACGGTTGCCACGGACCGGAGTGCGGTGGAGGGAGTCATGACGCTGCCTTTGGGGAAAGGGATGCGGACCGCTTCGAGGCTGTACACCGAGCGCCTCGGAAAGGTGAAGATGCCCGACGGCCGTGTCCAGTTAAAGCTCCCGGGCATGGTCGTTGCAGGGCGTTGCCGGGGGCGAGTCCCCGATCTATTCTGTCCTCAAGGAGTAGACCCGATGACGACCAGTGATTCGGCAGGCGCCCCGGTCATGGCCCTTCTATACGACGAGCTTCGCGAGCTGGCGCATTTCCAGCTGGCGCGCGAGACCGGTGCGCCCACCCTCCAGACCACCGAGCTCGTTCACGAAGCCTACCTGCGCCTGGGCGACGACGCGCGCCTTCGGGGGCGCGGCCGGGCCTACTTCTTCGGCGCGGCGGCCCAGGCAATGCGGCGCATCCTGATCGAGGCGGCCCGGCGACGCACCGCGGCCAAGCGGGGAGGGGGTGCAGTGCCGGTCACCCTCGACGAGGAGCATGCGGCCGTCGACGCCTACGCCCTCGAACTGCTCGATCTCGACCGGGCGCTCAACGCGCTCGAAGCGGAGAATCCCCGTCTGGCCCGCGTCGTGGAGCTCCGCTTCTTCGGCGGACTGAGCGTCGAGGAGACCGCCGAGGCCCTCGAGATCTCTCCCCGCACCGTCAAGTCCGACTGGGCCGAGGCCCGCACGTCTCTGCACCGCCTCCTCGAGCCCCGGTCCGAGTCCCCCCCCGAGCCATGATCCACCTTCCCTCGGACCCCGACGGCCGGGATCCGGCCGGGGGGCTTCACCCCGGGCTGGCGGCCGCCCTCCTGCGCTGGGCCGAGCAGCCCCTCGAGCCCGGAGCCGAGGTGGGGCGCTACCGGATCGTTCGCCCCCTGGGTCGGGGTGGCATGGGCACCGTGTACCTGGCCCACGATCCGGTCCTGGACCGTTCCGTGGCCCTCAAGTTCCTTCCGATCGGCCTGGATACCGGTCCCGCCGGAGGCGATGACGACGGCGAGGCGGGCGCGGATCGCCTGGTGGCCGAGGCGCGCGCCGCCTCGGCCCTCGACCATCCCAACATCGGGACGATCTACGAGGTCGGGCGCGACGCCCGGGGTCGCCGCTTCATCGCGATGGCCAGCTACGAGGGAGGCACGCTCCGGGACCGACTCCGCGACGGCCCCCTCCCCACCGCCGACGCCCTCCGCATCGGGGCCCAGGTGGCGGAGGGGCTGGCCTCCGCGCACGGCAGCGGGATCATCCACCGCGACGTGAAGCCCGAAAACCTGGTCTTCGACCGGGGTGGCCGGGTCAAGATCGTGGACTTCGGCCTCGCGGTCCCCCGCTCCACCGGGCGATCCTCGGGCTCCACCGGGGGCACGATCGCCTACATGAGTCCGGAGCAGCTTTCCGGCGAACCCTGCGAGGAGCGATCCGACCTCTGGTCGCTCGGCGTCGTCCTCTTCGAGATGTTCACCGGCCACCGCCCCTGGGATGCCTCGGACCGCGAGAGCCTGCGAGAGGCGATCCTCGAGAGCCCGGCCCCTCCGGTGCCCGCGCCCGACGCCCTCGTCACGGACCTCGTATCGAGTCTCCTCAGCCTGGACGCCGACGGGCGGCCCGCGAGCGCTGCCCAGTGCGCCCGCACCCTGCGCGGCGCGCTCTCTTCCGGCCGTCGGCGCTGGAGCCCGACGCAACGATCCACCGCGTGGGCCGCCTTCGCGGCGGTCGCGGTTCTCCTGGTCGTGGGCGGCCTCCTCATCGGGCGTGAGCTCCCCCGCATCACCGCGGCCGACGGCTGGGCGATCGGCGCACTCGACGATCGGGCGCGTGTGGTGGTCGCCGACTTCGAGGCCGCCGACGACCTCTACGAGCTCGCCCTCGCCGGCCGCGAAGCGCTCATGGTCGACCTGCAGCAGTCCTCGACCGTCACCGCGCTGAGCCGTACGCAGGTGGCCGAGATCCTCGGGCGGATGGGACTCCCCGCCGACTCCAGGGTCACGGTCCCCCTCGCCCTCGAGGTGGCGCAGCGCGCGGGAGCGGGCGCCGTGCTCGAGGGCACCGTCGCCCGGGCCGGCTCCCGCGTGTCGGTCACCGGACGGGCCCTGGACCCGCAGAGCGGGGAGGAGTTCTTTTCGGTTCGGGCCTCGGCCGCCTCGCGACGCCTCCTGGGCACCATCGAACGCCTCTCGAGGGAGATGCGGTATCGGCTCGGAGAGAGCCGGGAGGCGCTGGCCGGGAACCTTCCTCTTCCCGAGGTCACGACCCCGTCGATCGAAGCGCTCCGGTACTACGCCGAGGCGGAACGGATCATGCCCACCGACAGCGAGCGGGCCCTCCGGCTGGTCGGGTCCGCGCTCGAACGGGATTCCACCTTCGCGATGGCCCACCGCCTCGCCAGCGCCCAGGCCCACAACCGGCTCTCGTTCAGCGACGCGCAATATCACCTCGAGCAGGCGTGGCGGCACCGGCACCGGTTGCCGGAACGGGAGCGACTCCATCTCGAGGGGGCCCGTGCGGTCAATACGGAGTTCGACCCCCTCCGGGCGATCGAGATCTATCAGCTCATCCTGGACCGATACCCGAACGACATGCGGGCGGCGAACAACGTGGGCACGATCCGGCAGTCGTGGCTCGACGACCACCAGGGAGCGATCGAGGCGTACGGTCTGGCGATGGAGCTGGAGCCGGACGGTGGCTTCGCGCTTTCGAACGCCCTGGGCACCGCCCTGGTCCTCGGAGACCTGCCCCTCGCCGATTCACTGGCCGAACGCGCCAGCAGCGCCGGACTCCACTCCTTCGTGAGCCGCTGGTCGGCGGCGAGAGCCTTTGCCCTGGGGGACCTCGACGAGGCCTGGGAACGCTGTGACCGACTGGTGACGAGCGCCGGCCCCGGGATCCCGCAGGCCGGAGACCTCGAGGTCTGCGGATCGATGGAGATCGTCTCGGGGCGCCTCGAGATCGGGATGAACCGGCTCGAGGCCGCGGTGAATCGGCACCTGGCCGAGGGGAGCCACCGGAACGTGGCGCACGCGGTCCAGGCGCTCGTGATGGCGGACCTCCTGCGGGGGGACCACGAGAGCGCCGCACGACGCCTGGCCGGACTTCCCGAACTGCTGCCCGCCGAGGACTTCGGCGAGCCCGACCGCTTCATCACCCGCACCAACTCGGGGATCCAGGCCCACCTTATGGGGCGGCCGGACATCGCCGAGGCCATCGCGAATCGGTATCCCCCCTATCCGGAGCCCGACCACTGGTTCGGGATCGGGTCCGATGCACTCGTCACCGCCGCGGCCCAGGTCCGGGCGGGCGATGGCCCGGGCGCGCTCGAGACCCTGGACTCGGCCTTCCCCACCGGCGTCCTTCCCATCGGGCTGCGGATCTGGCAGGAACTGCTCAGTGGAATGGCCAGTGAGCTCAGCGGAGAGCTGGAACGGGCCGAGCGCCACTACGCCGCGGCCGCCAACCCGGGGTTCTTCACCTTCCGCTACGCCACCAAGGATCGGATCCACCTGCTCGTTTCTCTGGAGGGGCTGCTGCGCGTCCAGGAATCGCTGGGAGCCGCGAGCCGGGCAGCCGAGACCCGACGGCGCCTCGAGCGCCAGTATCCTCCCGACGCCGCACCCCCGGCTTCGAGCTATCCCGCACTCATCGCCGCCCTCCCCTGATCAGCGGCCCATCCCCCACCCTTCCCGGCGGGGATCGGCCCCTGCCTGCCATCCGCCCGGCACCCGAAGGATCGAGTGGATCCCGCTGGTGAGCGCCTGCTCGGTCACATCGTGCCCCCGCGCCTCGAGCACCTCGCGGAAGGTGGCCGGGAACCGGTCGCGCTCCAGGACCGTCGCCGGGCTGTTGTAGGCCGCGAAGTTCGGAAGGTCGGCCGCCTCCTGCGGGCTCAGCCCCCACGAGAGCATCCCCAGCAGCGACTTGGCGGTGTAGTGGATGATCGCGGCGCCCCCCGGCGATCCGGTGGCCGCGACGAACTCCCCCGACTCTCGGTCGAAGACCAGGGTCGGCGCCATGCTCGACCGGGGCCGCTTTCCCCCCTCGACCCGGTTCGCGATCGGGAGCCCCATCTCATCCACGGGCACCCGCGAGAAGTCGGTCAGCTCGTTGTTCAGAAGGAATCCGCCCGCCAGCCCCGTCCCCCCATCCGACATGATCCGGGCCCCGAATCCCGACTCGATCGTCATCGTCATCGACACCGCGTTGCCGTACGAGTCGACCACGCTCAGGTGGCTGGTGCCCGACTCGGTCTGCACCGGATGCCGTCCGAACGCGACCTCGACCGGTGCCGGATCCCCCGCCTCGGCCTCGCGCATCGAGCGCTCCCCGATCAACTCCGCCCGAGCCGCCAGGTAGTCGGGATCCAGCAGGGTGGACCAGTCGTCGCCGGGTGCATCGACGAAGCGCGCGTCGGCCACGAAGCGCTCCCGGTCCGCGTAGGCGAGCCGCGACGCCTCGCTGTACAGGTGCATCCAGTCGGGGTCGGGGAGGCCGTCATCCGCCAGCGGCGCGTCACCGCCCGGAACCGCTGCGAGGATCCCCAGGATCTGCGCCACCGCCAGGTGCCCGGACGAGGGCGGAGGGAACCCGCAGAGCCTCCACTCCGCCCAGTCGCTGCAGAGTGGGTCGACCTCGACGTCCTGCCTCGGATACTCCGCCAGATCCTCTACCGCCAGAAGCCCCGGACGCTCCGGATGCGAGCGGACCCGATGCACGATGTCCTCGGCGACGTCCCCGTGGTAGAATGCCTCCAGCCCCTCGTTGGCCACCCGCGTCAGTACCTCGGCGAGCGCCGGGTTGCGCAGTCGGTGTCCGACCGGCCACGGGTCACCCGCCTCGTCGTAATAGAAGGCTCCCGCGAGCGCGTCCCGGCGCAGCGCATCATCGCCCTCGAGGAGGGCGTTCAGGCGGGGACTCATCTCGAAGCCTTCCTCCGACAAGGTGATCGCCGGGCGAAAGACTTCGTCCCAGGCCAGTCGCCCGTGACGCTGGTGGGCCTGGTGGAGCATCGCGATCGTGCCGGGCGTCCCGACCGAGAGGCCGCTCCTGACCGCATCTCCGAAGGGGATCGGCTCCCCGTCCGCACCCAGGAAGAGGGTCTCGTCGGCCTCGGCCGGCGCGGTCTCGCGCCCGTCGAAGGCGGTGACGGCCTCTCCGTCGAAGTGCATCAGGAAGGCCCCGCCCCCGATTCCACTCGACTGGGGCTCGACCAGGGTCAGCACCATCTGCATGGCGATCGCGGCGTCTACCGCGGACCCCCCGGCCTCTAGCACCTGGAAGCCCGCATCCACGGCCAGCGGGTGCGCGGCGGTGGCCATGTGCGACTCCGCCTCCCACCCCGGCTTCTCGGTGTACCCGGTCCCGATCTCGGGCGCGAGGGGCAGCTCGTAGGTCAGGACGGCGTCGGTGGCAGGCGGGGGCGGCGCATCGGCCGGCTCGCACGCCACGAGGATTGCCAGCGGCGCGATCGCCAGGAGGGAGGCCAGAGAGGTACGAGGGAGATCACTCATCGTCGCGTTCGCCTGTCAGGGGAAGTCATCGGGTCGATGTGAGGGGATGGATGGAAGGCTACGGAGCCGACCCGCCCCGGGCAAGGTCGGCTCGATGGAACTCTCGGCCGGGGATCGAGTGTTTCAAGGCCGCGTGAGGAGGCCGCCCCGGCCTCGTCGCAGTCCCACCAAACAGGAACTCGACCCACCGATGAGCGCCCCCATCCCCCCGCGCGAAGAGGAACGACTCGCCGCCCTCGAGGCGTACGACATCATGGACTCCGAGGCCGAAGCGACCTTCGACGACCTGGTCGCGATCGCCTCGAAGGTGTGCGCGACCGAGATCGCCCTGATCACGCTCATCGACGCGGATCGTCAGTGGTTCAAGGCAAAACTGGGATTCGAAGCCTCGGAGACACCGCGAGAGCTCGCCTTCTGCTCGCATGCGATCGTCGACGAGAGGACCACGGTGGTGCCCGACGCCACCCGCGACGACCGATTCAAGGACAACCCGTTCGTCACCGCCGACCCCTCGATCCGGTTCTACGCCGGGGCGCCCCTGCGCACCCCGGACGGCCACGGGCTCGGCACCATCTGCGTGATCGACACCGAACCCCGCGAACTCGAGGACTGGCAGGTCGAGGTCCTGGAGTCCCTCTCGCGCCAGGCCATGCGCCTTATGGAACTGAGGAAGATTTCGGCCCGCCTCGCCGATTCCCTCCAGAGAATCCGGACCCTCGGTGAGCTGCTACCAGTGTGTGCCTGGTGCCGGAAGGTCCGCAACGACGACGAGTACTGGGTCCAGCTCGAGGAGTACGTCGCGCAGCGCTCCGACACCCGGATCAGTCACGGGATCTGTCCGGACTGTTCAGAGAATCTGTAGGAGCCACCGCAGGCGGGCTCCCCAGCTCGACCTCCCGCACCAGGAGACCGGTCGTCGACACCCGGACCTCGAAGCGCGCCGGACGCTGCACCTGGATATACGTGGCGGATCCGTACTCCGTGTCCACCAGAAGGGCCAGGAGCGTATACCGTCGGGCCAGCTCGAACAGGTCGACCGGCTTGTCCGTCTTGAGCGAGTGGACCGTGCGGGGCTCGGTGCGCTCGTCGTCGATCGCGACGTAGCGGCCGCTCAGCCGATCCAGCTCGTACTGCGTGTGGACCCCGATGATGTTCGCCAGGGGGTGCCACTTCAGGATGTGTGCGTCGACCAGCAGCTGGTCTCCGAGCACGTGAAAGGTGGTGTCCCGTCCATCGGGAAACTCGACGAAGGCCTGGAATGCCCGCTCGCCCGTGGGCACCGTGGTCACGACCGCCGCGACCTCCTCGAGGGTCAGCGCCCGGTAGCCCTGCGTCGAGACCCCCAGGGTGGCCGCGAGAGCCGCGAGCGAGAGGAAGAGGGCGCCCGTCCCCCCGCTCCCCAGCGAGCCGATCCAGCGTTTCCCCATCAGAGCCCGTGCGGCCACGATCAGCAGGATCAGGCTCAGGGCCGCAAAGGCCCCGGCGACTAGGAAGAAGGGCGCATCGGGCATGATCGGACTCCAGGAGTTGAACCGGGTGTGGACTGCGGAATCTCGCCTGCGCGGCCCGCGACTGAAAGTCCCGAGAAGATCGCGGCAGACCCGGGTCGGTTGGCCAAACCCCGTCGTTGCCCACACATTGCGTGGGCCGTCGCTCAACCAGAACCCCAACCCCCACACCCGTGCCCCGATCGACCCGATGACCGCTCGAACCCATGCCGGTGCCGGCCTCTTCGCGACGATCCGTCGAAGAATCGA
>SLBA01000088.1 GCA_007126575.1 Gemmatimonadota bacterium
CGCGCGTCATGCTCTCGAGCGACCCGGTGAAGACGAAGGTCTGCCCCTCGAGGGGTCCGCCGGCACCCCGCTGCTCGGGCACGGTGAGCGCCTCCATCTGTGCGTGAAGCGCGTCGATCGCGCCCCGATTGCGCTCGTCCGAGAGGAACTCCACGATCAGCTCCGACATGGTCGGGCCCACCCCCTTTACCGCTTCGAGCGCTTCACGGTCGGCGGCGAGGAGGGCCTCGAGACTCCGGAAGTGCGTCGCCAGGTCGCGCGCCACCGTGGCCCCGACCTCGGGGATCCCGAGCCCGTACAGGAAGCGCCTGAGCTCGGTGATCCGCCGTCGCTGGATCGCCTCGACCAGCTTGGTCGCGGACTTCTCGGCGAAGCCCGGAAGTGGCTCGATCTCGTCGACGCCCAGGTCGAAGAGCTCCGCCGGCTGGTGAACCAGCCCGCGATCCACGAGGAGCGCCGCGGTCTCCTCCCCGAGCCCCTCGATATCGAGGCCGGAGCGCGAGGCGAAGTGCACGATCCGCCCCTTGAGCTGCGCCATGCACCCGAAGCGGTTGGGGCAGTAGGTGAAGGGGCCGCGCTCCTCGACGGGGGTGTCGCAGTTCGGGCAGCGCTGGGGCATCCGGAAGGGCTCGGCCCGCTCGCGACCCTCTTCGGGCACGACCTCGACCACCTGGGGAATCACGTCCCCGGCCCGCTGGACGCGCACCCGATCGCCCTCGCGCACATCCTTGCGCTCGAGCTCCTCGCGGTTGTGGAGCGTGGCGCGCGAGACCGTCACCCCACCGACCTCGACCGGGCGCAGGAGCGCGACCGGCGTCAGGACCCCGGTGCGCCCCACCTGAATGGCGATCCGGTCGATGCGCGTGATCTCCTTTCGGGGCTCGAACTTGTAGGCCAGCGCCCACCGGGGATGGTGCGAGGTGCTCCCCAGGTCGACCCGGTCCTCGAGATCGTCGAGCTTGATGACGACCCCGTCGATCTCGTAGTCGAGGGTGTCGCGATCCTCGTCGTAGCGGGCATGGTACGCCAGGATCTCGTCGACCGTGGTCACCCGCTCGACTCGCTCGGGCACGACGAGCCCCCACTCGCGGAGGGCCTCGATGCCCTCCATGTCGGTGCGGAAGTCGGCTCCCTCCACATCCAGAACATCGTAGGCCAGGCACTCCAGCGGCCGCCGCGCCGTCACCGACGGGTCGAGCTGACGGATCGCCCCCGAGGTGGCGTTTCTGGGGTTGGCGTAGGGGGCCGACCCCTCTTCCATGAGCTGCTCGTTGAGCGCCTCGAAGGCCGACAGCCGCATGAGGATCTCGCCGCGCACGGCGAGCAGGGCGGGAGCCGGGCGCGCCACGGTCCGCAGCCGCAGGGGCACCGACGGGATCGTCCGCACGTTCTCGGTGACCCCTTCGCCCTCGCGGCCATTGCCCCGGGTGACGGCGCGATCGAGCACCCCGTCGACGTAGACCAGCTCGATCGAGATCCCGTCCAGCTTGGGCTCCAGCAGGAAGGCGGGGAGGGCTTCGCCTTCCCGCCCCAGCGCCTTCAGCACCCGCTCGTGAAACCGGCGCACCTCGTCGGCCTCCTGGGTCGAGTCGAGCGAGAGCATCGGAGCCGTGTGCCGGATCGTGGGGAGGGAATCGACCGGATCGGCGCCCACGCGCTGTGTCGGAGAGTCGGGGGAGAGGAGCTCCGGATGGGCCTCCTCGAGCGCCTTCAATCGCCGGAAGAGCCGATCGTACAGGGCATCCGAGATCGTCGGCGCCGCCTCGACGTGGTAGCGATGGTCGTGCTCCCGGATCTCGGCGCGCAACCGCTCGATCTGGTCGCGCGCCACGTCGGTCGAGAGCTCGGCGGGCGGGGCTTCGGAGAGTAGGTCTTCGGGGTTCATCGAAGGTCGGAGGTCGGGTCGGGGTCGGAAATCATTCGGCCCGGGGGCGCTCACTGCCGCGAACAGCTCGCCGGACGTTCGAAGTGTGCCGTGAAAGTATACGGCGCCACCCTTGCGAGCCCCACCCCCGCGGGCCCCGACCCCCGGGGACCCAACCTCGTCCCGGCCCTGCATCCTGCGACGTCACCCCACCCCCGCGGCACCTAATCGCAGGTGAGTGGTACACGAGAATCCGAACACTGAACGGGCCCACGTATCGACGCGGGCCGAACGGAGCCGGACCCTACGTCGGCGCCGAACCCAATGAGGAGAACACGACATGGACACTGCCGTAATAGAGGACCAGGGACGCGAGGCCCCCGAAGACATCATGGGATCCGGAGACCCCTCCGATCGCCCCCCCTTCAAGGTGGCGGACCTGGATCTCTGGAAGCTCGGGCGCGACGAGATCAGGCTGGCCGAGCACGAAATGCCGGGGCTGATGGCGCTGCGGGAAGAGTACGCCGGCCAGAAACCGCTCGAGGGTGCCCGGATCATGGGATCGCTGCACATGACCGTGCAGACCGCGGTCCTGATCGAGACCCTCCGGGAGCTCGGCGCCGACCTTCGCTGGGTGTCGTGCAACATCTTCTCGACCCAGGACCATGCGGCCGCCGCCACGGTGGTGGGCCCCGACGGCACCCCCGACGACCCGAAGGGCGTGCCCGTCTTCGCCTGGAAGGGAGAGACGCTCGAGGAATACTGGTGGTGCACCGAGCAGGCGCTCATGTGGCCGGACGGAGGTGGTCCCAACCTCCTGCTCGATGACGGGGGTGACGCCACCCTGCTGGTGCACCGCGGCAAGCAGTTCGAGGACGCCGGGGAGATTCCGGAGTTCGACGAGGACAAGGACCCCGAGGAGTGGGGCGAGATCCTGAAGCTCCTGCGCCGGGTACGCGCGGTCGATCCCACGCGTTGGAACCGGGTGGCGGGCGACATTCGCGGGGTCTCGGAAGAGACGACGACCGGCGTGCATCGCCTCTACGAGATGATGCGTGACGGCACGCTCCTCTTCCCCGCCATCAATGTGAACGACTCGGTCACCAAGTCGAAGTTCGACAACCTGTACGGCTGCCGACACTCCCTGACCGACGGGATCCTGCGCGCCACCGACGTCATGCTTTCGGGCAAGGTGGCGGTCATCTGCGGCTACGGGGACGTGGGCAAGGGGTGCGCCCAGGCGCTGCGGGGCCAGGGAGCCCGGGTCCTGATCACCGAGATCGATCCGATCTGCGCACTCCAGGCCGCCATGGAGGGCTACCAGGTGGTCCGCCTGGAGGACGTGCTCGAGACCGCCGACATCTTCGTGACCGCCACCGGCAACAAGGACATCATCACCGCCGACCACATGGCGAAGATGAAGGACAAGGCGATCGTCGGGAACATCGGCCACTTCGACAACGAGATCGACATGGCCGGTCTCAAGAAGAAGCAGATCAAGCGGCACACGATCAAGCCGCAGCTCGACGAGTTCATCTTCCCCGACGGGCACTCGGTGCTGGTGCTGGCCGAGGGGCGGCTGCTCAACCTGGGCTGCGCGACGGGGCACCCGTCCTTCGTGATGTCGGCGTCGTTCACCAACCAGGTGATGGCGCAGATCGAGCTGCACCGGCACGCCGACGAGTACGAGATGGGCGTGACCACGCTGCCGAAGCATCTCGACGAAAAGGTGGCGCGTCTGCACCTGGACAAGCTGGGGGTGCGGCTCACAGAGCTGACGCCGGATCAGGCCGAGTACATCGGCGTGCCCCCCGAGGGCCCCTACAAGCCGGAGCACTACCGGTACTGAGGCGGGACCGGGGAGGTCATGACGCGGGTGCGGGGGGGCGCGATCGGCCCCTCGCACCCGTTTTTTGTCGACCCCGCTCGTTGGTCAGGGGCGCACGGACTCCGACAGCGTCCGGGCGCGCTCCTCCGCCGCGCTTCGATACAGGGCATCGTGGGGAGTCGCGACCCCCACCGAGCGATACCATTCGAGGGCTTCCCGGCTGCGTCCTGCCCGGTCGAGGGCCACGGCCATCAGGTAGCGCTCGCGGGACAGGGCGAAGAAGGGAGACGAGAAGGCGGCCTGGTGCCAGGTCTCGAAGTGGATACCTCGAAGCGCCTGGAGCGCATCGTCGAAGCGCCCGGCCCCCAGGTGCAGCTCGGCCTCGAGCCCGGCCGCCAGAGAGCTCTGGAGCCGATCGGTCTCGCGGTGCGGGGCGGTCTCGGTGCGCAGACTCTCGAGCAGCCGGCCCGCGGCTTCGACCTCGCCGACCTGGGCTCGAAGGAGCCCCTCCAGGTACAGTTCCAGGACCCGCTCCAGCCCCGGATGTCCGGTGAGCCCGGGGATTTCCTGCCCCGCGTCCCCCTCGAAGCCATCCCCCGCTGGAGGCCACTCGGAGAGAAGCCGCACGATGCGGCCCGTGTCGGGTGCCGCCCGCCGATCCGGGTGTGCCAGGTGCAGGGCTTCGTAGTGAGAGCCCAGGCCCGGCGAGAGGGCCCGGCCCGCTTCAAGCTCCCGCCCCACGGCTCCGGGGTCGTTACCGGCCGCCGCCAGGAATCCCGCCCGCCACAGATGGGCCGCGGCCCGCACCGACGCGGGGCGGCCCGGGCCGCCGAGGGTCTCCAGGACTCGGGCCGACCCCTCGGGGGCACCTCCATAGGTCGCCACGAAGGCCGCCGCCACGAATCCCGGGATCGGCGGGGCCCGCTCCAGACGGTCCTGCAGCCTCTCCAATTCGACGGAGTCGCCGATCATCCACCCGACCATGACCTCCGAGGGTAGAAGCACCGGAGAATCGCGCAAAGGCGATGTGCGAAGCGCCTCGATCTGCCAGACTGCCGCGGTGCGATCCCCCGCCAGGACCGAGAGTCGGACGAGGTGCAGCATGGCCTCGCTGTGGTCGGGGTTCATCTCGATCACACGCTCGAAGACCTCTCGCGCCTCGTTCAGCGCTCCGGGCCGTCCCGCTCGGGGGGCACCGTGAAAGAGGACCTCGCCCAGCGCGTACCAGCCGTCGACGAACTCGGGCTCCGAAGCGAGCAGGGTGCGCAGTGCGCTCTCGGCCCGGACAGTCTCGCCGGTGTGGTATCGGTGCACGGCCTCGAGGAGATGGCGATCCCGGGACGGCAGCTGCTCGTCGTGCAGGCGGGCACGATCCAGCGACTCCCTCATCTCCGCGGGGGTGGCGGCGCCGCCCCACTCGAGCGCGAGCGCCCTCCTCTGGTGGGCGAGGCCGAAGAGGGAGTCCGCTGCAAGCGCTCGGGCATAGGCATCGAGCGCCCGCTCGTACCGCCCGCCCCGGAAGGCCGACTCCCCCTCGAGAAAGGCCCTGAGCGCCGGGATCGATCCGGTGGTCCTCGAGGCCACCTCGGCCCGGGCGGGCGAGGGGCCGGAGACCAGCGACGGGACCAGTCCCCGCACCAGTTCGTCGACCCCCTCGAAGAGCGCTTCGGCGGAAAGTCGTGGGGTTTCCACGGTCGTGGTGGGTCCCCCGTCGACCTCGAAGAGGGTCGCCTGCAGGTGGATTCGATCTCCGCTCTCGACCACGGTCCCCAGCACGAATCGACCCGCCCCCAGTCCACGGGCGACTTCGGAGGCCGCCGGCGGCCCCGAGGGAGCACCTGCGAGCGCAGCCACCACCGCGTGGCGGTCGATCGTGCGCAGCTCTCCGAGGCCCTCGAGCCCGGCCGTCAGCAGGTCGGCCGCCCCCTCTCCCAGCCAGACGCCGTCGGGCGGGCCGGTCTGCCCGAAGGTGAACACCGCCAGGGTGTCGGTCGGGGGCGGGGGTGGCGCCCCATCGGGCCAGAGTGCGAGAACCACCACTCCCACGGCCACGATCGCGGCAATTCCGGCCGCGAGCTTCCCACGACGCCCCCCCCGCGCCCTTCCTCCGCCACCCGCATGACGACGATGGTGCGGAAGAGCGGCGGCAAGCGACGGCTCCCCGTCCGCTCGCGACTCCAGCGCCCGCACCGCATTCGCGTGCAGATCCTGCCGACGCGCCGGATTCAGCCGCTCGTAGACCACCTGCCTGAGGAGCCCATGGGCCAGATCGATGCCCTCGACGCTCTGCGCGATCGGAGTCCGGCGCACCAGGCGTCGCGAGAGCACCCGATCCAGCGCATCCCGGAACCCGGCCGATCCCAACCCCGCAACCTCCCGCACCAGATCGGGAGCAGTCGGCGCCCCCAGGACTGCGAGCGCCTCGAGAATCATTCGGGCCGGAGCAGGGAGCGTTGCCAGGCGAGGCTCGAGAGCCGCCGCGACCCCCTCGACCAGCTCCGGTGCC
>SLBA01000049.1 GCA_007126575.1 Gemmatimonadota bacterium
GGAGATGTTCACCGTGTAGTAGTCGCCCACGTCCCGGCGGACCAGGTGCTCCAGAGAGGTGGCGTAGTCCCGGATCCCGGCCGACTCCCCGACGGCCTCCTTCCGGTTGCTCCGGGCCAGGCTGACCCCCACCACGAAGTCGTCGGGCGTGGGGATGGACCCGAGCCGTTCGGCCACGATCTCGACCCCCTCGTTCTTCAGCCCCTTGTTGACCACGATGGCCCGGGAGCGGACCATCCGGCTCATGCGAGGGGGATCATTGCCCGGCGTGGGGAGGGCGGTGACCGATCCCACCTCGACCCCGCCGAAGCCGATGTTCGGCAGCACCTGCAGGAGGCGCCCGTTGTAGTCGAAGCCCGCGGCGAGGATGATGGGGGTCCGGTAGCGGAGGCCGTCCACGGTGACCGAGGCATCGGGACCCCGATACCCGTACATGGCCGAGAGGAGTCCCCGTCCGGCTCCCCATCTCCCGAGTCCTTCTCCCATGGCGACGAATCCGTCATGGACCTTCTCGGGGTCGAATCGGAAGAGAATGGGCTTCAGCACCCGTCGGTAGAGAAAGGGGAGCATCAGAGATTCACCCAGAGGGCCAAGAGCGCCGCTACCCCCGCCAGGAGGATGGCGAAGCCCAGGGCCAGTCGGCGGATCACGACGTGTTTCATGGTCAGGCGATGTTGAAACGTTCGGAGTGGGTGCGGGAGAGCGGTACCCCGCGTCGGCGAAAATGGGCCTCCACCCCGTCCATCATCGGCTCGGGGCCGCACACGAAGTAGCGCACTCCGGAGTGGTCCTCGGGCAGGTGGCGGTCCAGGAGTTCGGGGGTGACGAGGCCCGTCTCCCCATCCCACTCCCCGGGCGGCGTCTCCACCACCGGAACCAGGCGCAGGGGGGCATCCGCCGCGATCTCCTGGAGCTCCTCGAGGAAGGTGGCCTCATCCGGACTCGGGATACCATAGATGAGGAGGCTGGGGATGGGGTGCCCCCGGTGCCAGAGGGTCCGGAGGATACTCATGATCGGGGTGATCCCCACCCCTCCGGCGACGAAGACGGCCTCTTCAGCCCCGTCGTCCAGAACGAAGTTGCCGAAGGGCCCATCCACGAACGCGGAGGTCCCAGGCTCGACCTCTCCGATGCGGGAGGTGTGGTCCCCCAGTTCCTTGATCGTAACCTCGAGCTGGTCCGAGCCGGTCGCGCCCGACGAGATCGAGAAGGGGTGCTGGGCCCGGAAGAGGGGGGTCTCGCCGAGGGTCAGCCAGAGGAACTGCCCGGGCTGGAAGGATATGCCCTCGTGTCCCACCGGCGTCAGTTCCAGCGTCCAGCTTCGGCCCCGTTCCGGCCATGTCCGGGTCACCGTCCAGGGGCGACTCCGGGCACGCAGCGGCTTCAGGAGTCGGGCGTAGACGAGGAGGCCCACGGCGGCCAGGGTCCCGCTGATCCAGAACCCCTGCTTCCAGGGGGTCGAAACGTACCACCCGACCCGAAGGATGTGGACGAGCCCGATGAAGAGGATGACGAAGGCCAGGGCGGCGTGGCCCACCCGCCACCATTCGTAGGAGATTCCCAGCTTCTCTCGCCAGAGAGTGGTGACCAGGATGGCGGTCAGCGCGAGAAGGACGGTCCAGAGGGCCAGGGCACGGAGGGGGTCCGCCCCCACGTCCAGGTAGGCGATGTACCCGGGCCGGGCCCAGAAGAGGATCCCGACGTGCAGGAGGATGAAGGCATACGAGAAGAAGCCGATCTGGCGGTGGAAGTGGAGGAGCGAGTCCAGCCCCACCACCTGGGAGATGCGCCGGAATTTCGCGGTCAGCGCGAACTGACAGGCCAGCATCACGAAGCCCACGAAGCCGAGCCCGACCCCGAACTCCACCGCGAACCCCCGGCCCGGATGGGGATGGCCGATCACCGCCACGCCGAGGGTCAGCGCGACCAGCCCCAGGTAGAGGAGCTTGCTGAATATGAGGCCATGGGGGAAGCTGGGGATTCGGCTCACGGCTCCGGCGCTCCTCGATTCGGGTCGACGTGGTGCCCGAGGGATTCTAAAGGCTTCGGGGCGTACACGGAATCTGACGGCAGCACTCGGTGTGGCGGCGAAGTGGCGAGTGCAATACTATCGACTCATGACCAACCCATTCGTCCCCCGCGTCGGTGGCGTCCTGAGCGCCGACATCGCCGTTCCCGAACATGAGCGGGAGGTGCGCTTCTACTCCAGCGTGCTGAGCACCGGCGACGCCCCGCTCTGGCGCGCGGACGATCTGATGAACAACCTGGGCCTGCCGATCATCGGGCTGGGCGAGCGGACCGAGGCGTACGACCAGCTCCCGCTCCAATGGATGCCGCACATCCAGGTCGCCGACGTGGCCGAGAGCGTGCGGCGTGCGCTGGAGCTCGGGGGGACCGAGCTGATGCACGCCAGGGGAGAGAATGAAGTCAGCCAGTGGGCCGTGCTGCTCGACCCGAACGAGGCGGCGTTTGGGATCATCCCGGTCGTACCGGCCGAGGCGATTCCCCCGATCGATGACACTTCGTCCCCGGACCCGGCGGCCGTCGGCCGCATCGCCTGGCTCGACCTGACGGTCCCCGACGCCGCGGCGACCCGGGACTTCTATCGACAGGTGGTGGGGTGGACGGTGCAGGAGGTCGAGATGCAGGACGCCGGTGAGCACTATGCCGACTACAACATGCTCGGACCGGACGGCACCGTGCTGGCGGGCATCTGCCACGCGCGCGGCGAGAACGCGGGACTGCCCCCGGTGTGGATGCTCTACCTGCCCGTGGGCAATCTGGCCGAGAGTCTCCGCCGGGTCGAGGCGGAGGGCGGCGCCGTCATCAGGACGGTCGCGGGAGCGGATGGGGAGCCCCAGTACACTGCGGTTCGGGATCCGGTGGGGGTCTACCTGGCGTTGTCGCCGGGCTGAGGGTCGGGGGTCGGGGCCGTCAGGTCTCCCCGCGCCCGAGCCTACCCGCCCTGCGGTCCGTGGGGCAAGCAATGACCTGCGGTGACCGCGCCCCTCATCCAGCCGGCGCTCTCCGATCCAGCGCCGCCAGCAGTCGGTCCACGTTGATCATGCTTCCGTCCAGGTGCATCCGGAGCTCCGAGACCGGACCGCCGGGCTCCTCGCACCAGCGGAGTCGCACCTTGGGACCGATCGGGGGGCGCAGGACACCGACCGGGCCCAGCTCCCGGTCCACCCCCACCAGCTGATCCCACCGCACCCGGACATCGCGAAGGGCGGACCGGTACCCGAAGCCCTCCGCGTCGACCTCGATGTGGACCAGGAGGGGACCGGTGCCGGTGAGCAGAAGCCCGGACAGGATGAGGAGAAAGAGCGAGGCCTCCCGGGGAGCCTCGGCGAAGAGTCCCCATCCCATCAATCCGGACAGCACCAGGGCTCCCGCCACCGCCGTGCCCAGGAGCAGAATGACCCCCGCGAGCCGCGGCCCACCCCTCAGCGCGACCGTGAAGCTCCCGTCCACCTCATCGGCGAAGACCGGACGGGGGGCGGACGACGGCCCGATCGCGTACGCGAACCCGTAGCCCATCAACGGCCCCAGGGGAAGCACCGTCAGCACCCAGAGCATCGTCCAGTCGGGGAACTCCAGGAGGATCAGGAGAAGCGCCACCATGACGCCGTTCCAGAGCCATGTGGCGAGCCCCGTCACCCGGAAGATTCGGGCCCTCGCTCGGCGCTGGGTGGCCACCAGCGGTTCGGGGTCCCCATAGGCCTCCACGGCGAACCGCGAGGCCTCATCCGGACTCACCCCGGTCTCGATCGCCCGGTCCCGAGCCTCGACCAGATGATCGGCGAGCTCCAGCAGGTAGGGCCGCCGGATCGAACGGGAGCCCACGAGACGCCCGTCGGTGTCACGGAGGAACGCATCGAGGGTCGGATCGCCGGTCGCCGCCTCCCGGGGGAATCCGGGTGCGGGAAGGCGCAGACAGTGGATCAGACGCATGCGACCCTCGGGGTCAGGAGGTGGAGGTCGGCAGACCCGGTGAACGCAGGAGCGTGCGGTCGAGAAGCCCCGCAACCCGGCGCCATTCCGCCAGGCGGGTCCCGAGGAACTCCTGCCCCTCGTCGGTCAGCCGGTAGTACCTGCGCGGGCGCCCGCGATCCCCGGGTTCCTGGTGCGAGGCCAGGTATCCGCGGTCCGCCAGCCGGTGGAGGAGGGGATAGAGGGTGGACTCCTTCACGATCCCCGCGTCCTCGCCCAGCCGCTCGCCCAGCGCTTCCAGGATCCCGAATCCATAGTTGGGCCCCTCGCGCAACAGGTCCATGACGAGGGTGTCCAGAAGCCCCCGCAGGAGCTGGTCGTCGATGTCGGGGGGTCCGCTCATCGGTTTACTTTACGCTACAAGGTAAGTGGGTGTCAAGCGGATGGGGAGGGCGTTGGGGCCCCGAAGGTCACCGGACCCATCCGCGCTCGGCGTCGGAAGGCCTCCCGCTGCTTGACAGGCCGGTGCCGGAGGCGTCTTGTGGGGCGTGAGCGTGATGGGAGTCGACCGCTCCCTCCTTTTCGGGCCTTCCAGGGGACCATGTGATGCGACGGACACTGGGCACGATCGGGATGGGGCTGGAGGCGCTCCGGAGCAGTCCCTTGCGGACGAGCCTCTCCACCCTGGGCGTGGTGATCGGGGTGGCCGGTCTGGTGGCGATCCTCTCGTTCGGGGACGGGATCGCGGCCATGCTCGAGCAGGACCGGAACCCGTTCTTCGACTCCCGCGTGATCACCGTGAGGGCCCAGACCCTCGAGCGGGTGGACGCCGTTTCCTTTCCGGTGTCGGATCCGCCGGAGCTGGATCTCGAACAACTCGAGTCGATCCAGGCGCGGCTCGAGGGAAGGGGGGTGGCCGCCCTGTCGAAGACGGCGGGAGTCCGGGTCTCCCGGCCGGGAGGCGGCGAGGAAGGGGCCCTCTACCTGACCGTCGCGACGCCGGGCTGGATGGAGATGCGCGGGGACTCCATCATCTCCGGACGTGCTCTCACTGCGGCGGATCACTCGGAGCGCAGAAGGGTGGCGGTCCTGCGGTCCGACGCGCTCCCCCTCTGGGGGCTCGACTCGCCCGAATCGGCGCCGGGCTCCGAGGTCATGGTCGGGGAGCATGCGTTCGAGGTCGTGGGGGTCTCGCATGAAGCCGGGTCCTTCCTGGCGACCCGTGTGGTCGTCCCCTTCACATGGGGGGACCTCGCCGAGTTCGAGGGGGTCCTCCCCACGCTTCTGGTCCGTGCGGACACCCCGGAACTCACCTTCGGGATCATGCGGGATCTCAGGAGCTGGTTCGAAGAGACCTTTCCGTCCGGCGCGGTGACGATCACGAGGGCCGACCAGGGCCTGGCCAACACCCTCCAGCAGGTCCGAGCCATGACGCTGGCCATCGGTGCCATCATCGGGATCGCGATCCTGGTGGGGGGGATCGGAATCATGAACGTGATGCTCTCGTCCGTGCTGGAGCGCACCCGGGAGATCGGGATCCGCAGGGCGGTGGGCGCGGACCGTCGCGATATCCTGGTGCAGTTTCTTGCCGAGTCCGTGGTCGTGTCCGCGGTGGGGAGTCTGCTGGGCCTGGTCTTCGGGCTCCTGATCTCGGTGGGAGGGACCGCAGTCATTCGACACCTGGCCGATGCCACCCTCTCGGCCTCCCTCTCCGCAGGAACCCTGCTGATCGTGGCAGGGGTCGCGGGCGTTGTGGGCATCGGGTCGGGAATCTACCCGGCCAGGCGCGCCGCCGGCCTCTCCCCCGTCGAGGCAATGCGGCACGAATGATCATCGTCCTGAACGGACCGCTCGGCATCGGAAAGTCCACGCTCGCCGAGGCACTCTGCGAGAGCATCGACCGGTGCGTGATGCTGGATGGGGACCACCTCGTTGCGGCAAACCCGCCGCCGGCCGATGAGATGGCCTATCTGCATGCCACGATCGCGTTGCTCGTCGAGCACCATCGGCGCTCCGGCTACCGGCATTTCGTCATCAATCACATCTGGCGTACGTTTGCGGAACTCGATGACCTGTGTCGCGAGCTTCTCGACATCGACTCCGACATCCGCTGTTTTCTGCTGACCCTGCCGCTCGACGAGAATCTTCGGCGAATCCGGCGACGCCAAAGCGCACGCGCCCTCGACGAGGAGGAGTTCGAACGGCGGACGGTCGAGGCCGAACGCGAAGCCCTCTTCGAGAGAGGGGAGCC
>SLBA01000053.1 GCA_007126575.1 Gemmatimonadota bacterium
CGCTCGACGAGAATCTTCGGCGAATCCGGCGACGCCAAAGCGCACGCGCCCTCGACGAGGAGGAGTTCGAACGGCGGACGGTCGAGGCCGAACGCGAAGCCCTCTTCGAGAGAGGGGAGCCGGTGGGTGAACCCTTTGATGTCTCGGATCCGCCTGCGGATCTGGTACGGAGCCTCCTGCTTCAGCTCGATTTGCGCTGAGGCTGCTCTTGCCGGTATTGATCGCGTGAGGAACCATATGCCCTGCATCGACAGGCATCATGCAGACGGAGAAACGACATGCACCCGGATACCCTGGAGTACAACGAGCAGCAGGAGCCCGATCACGAAGCGGTGTGCACCCTGCTGGCCCGGGAAATCGACGAGGCTCTTCCGGAGAGTGAGAACAAGATCTGGCATCGACATCCCGTCTGGTTCCTCGATGGGAATCCGACCGTCGGATACAGCAGACAGAAGCCGGGCATACGGCTGATGTTCTGGAGCGGAGCGGACTTCGAGGAGGAAGGACTGAACGTGGTCGGCAAGAAATTCAAGGACGCATCGGTGTTCTACAACGATGTCTCGGAAATCGACCGGTCGGACCTGCGACGCTGGCTGGAGAAGTGCCGACAAATTCAATGGGACTACAGGAACCTCAGGCGCAAGGGCCGCCTGGAGAGGCTGAAGTAGGGGAAACGGACCGAAAGTGCGAATAGCCATCATGGGCAACTCCGGCTCCGGAAAGTCGACGCTGGCGCGGCGGCTCGGGAGAGGTCACGCCGCACAGGTCCTGGATCTGGACACGGTGGCCTGGGAGCCGGGCGAGATTGCGCGTCCGCGAAGTCCGGCGGCAGCGGCTGCCGATGTACGAGGTTTCTGCGAGTCGGGCGAGCACTGGATCGTGGAAGGCTGCTATGCGACGCTCGTCGAGGTCGCGCTCGACTACGAGCCGCACCTGCTGTTTCTCGATCCGGGGCTCGAGCAATGCCAGACGAACTGCAGGGCTCGGCCATGGGAGCCGCACAAGTACGGCTCGAAGGCGGAACAGGACGAAAAGCTCTCCTTTCTCCTGTCCTGGGTCGCTGAGTACTACCACCGCGATGGCGAGATGTCGCACCAGGGTCACCGGGCGCTTTTCCAGTCGTACGCGGGTCCCAAAGAGCATCTTCGCGAGCTGCCGGGCGGGGAGTTCGTTCTGGGAGCGGGGTCGTGATCCACGAAGCCGAAACCCTCGACTCAAAACCTCCCGACGAGATCTTATGTCGTTTTATTTTAGAACAGGGCACATGTTATATCGTTTTGCCTTATAAGATGGGCCTGTTGGCTGACGACCCGGCCGGTGCTCCTTGCAGGGTGCGTCCTCGCGGTCGTGACGGGATGTTCGAGTGAGGACATGGCCCCCGATGCCGAGATTCCGGCGATCGCGGACGCTCGAGTCGGAACGCTGCTCGAGGATGTGCGGATTGACGGCCATCACGTGGTACTGGTGCCGATCCGTGGAGTCTTGATCGCCGACGACGGCGACGTGGTCGACCGATGGGGGCCAGCCGGTGACGGTCGGCCCTCTCGGTCGGGCGAGGACTCGCACGATCTACTTCAATGGAGCGGGGCCGGTCCGGAGCTTCGCCGCCGAGCCCTCCGATGCCCTCGAGGAGTACTGGACCTTCCAGCCCCACAAGGCGTTCGCCATGGCGTTCGATGAGGATGACCGGTGGACCTATGGTTTCGCCTACGGCCACCCCTCGGGCGACGCGGCGGCGGAGGACGCCCTGGAGCGGTGTCGGGCAGCCGCCCAACGACGGGGAGTCGACGCGCCGTGTCTCCTCCTGGCGGTCGACGAGGAACCCGCGGAGCGGTAGCGTCGCGGGGATCGGGGCCCATAGGTTGAAAACTATCTGCGCCCCTCTCCCGCACCTCCTCCGGAGCCCGAATGCGGTCCTCAAGCGATGCCCTCAAAGCCCTCCTCGAATTCCGCGATGAGCGGGACTGGGAGCAGTTTCACAACCCGAAGGACCTGGCCGTGGCGCTTTCGATCGAGGCCTCGGAGCTTCTCGAGCACTTCCTGTGGAAGGGGGCGGACGAGGCCGATCAGGCCGGCGTCCGGGAGGAACTCGCCGATGTCCTCGCCTACGCGCTCCTCCTGGCCCATCACTACGGGCTCGACCCCGAGGAGATCATCATGGACAAGGTCCGGCTGAATGCCGAGCGCTACCCCGCCGACAAGGCGCGGGGGCGGGTCACCAAGCACACCGAGCTCTGAGCGCCCATGATCGTCTACCAGTCCGACAAGACCGGATTTCAGGCGCATGTCGAGACGGGTGACATCGACAACATCATCCTGGTCAACTACAAGAAGGCCTTCGGCCGCGGGGTCGGGGCCAACGAGGTCCGCTCTTGGCGACAGTCGCTGACCCACATGAGCCTGGTGCTGGGCGATGAAGGCATCCCCGGAGACACCGGCGTCAGTATCGAACTCCAGATTCCGCAGACCGCCAAGCGCATCGACATCCTCCTGACGGGCCGGAACGCCGAGGGGGTCGACCACGCGGTGATCGTCGAGCTCAAGCAGTGGGAGTCCGCCGAGCCCACGCGCATGGACGGGGTGGTCCGAACCTTCGTGGGGGGAGGGGTGCGCGCGGTGAGCCATCCCTCGTACCAGGCCTGGTCCTACGCCACCCTCCTGATGGACTTCAACGAGGCCGTCTACGACGGAGACATCCAGCTCAAGCCCTGCGCCTACCTGCACAATTTTCAGGACACGGGGGTCCTCGACGCCGAGTTCTATCGGAATCACACCGAGCGGGCCCCGGTCTTCCTGAAGCGCGACATCCACCGCCTGCGGGAGTTCATCAAGAAGTTCGTCGTGCACGGGGATCGCGGCGAGGTCATCTACCGGATCGAGAACGGGCGGATTCGGCCCTCGAAGATGCTGGCGGAGAGCATGGCGGGCCTCCTCGAGGGGAATCCCGAGTTCGTGATGATCGACGACCAGAAGGTGGTCTTCGAGACCGCGCTCGAGATGGCCCGGACGTCGACCGAGGAGGGCAAGCAGGTGCTCCTCGTCCATGGGGGACCGGGCACCGGCAAGTCGGTGGTGGCCGTCAACCTCCTGGTGGAGCTCACGAAGCGCGAGGATCTGGCGCTCTATGTGACGAAGAATGCGGCGCCCCGGGCGGTCTTCGAGAGCAAGCTCACCGGCGTGATGACGAAGAGCCGCTTCTCGAACCTCTTCAAGGGCTCGGGAGCATTCGTCACCGCGGAACGACACATCTACGATGTCATTGTCGTGGATGAGGCCCATCGGCTCAACGAGCATTCGGGGCTCTACAAGAACCTGGGCGAAAACCAGGTAAAAGAGCTGATCCACGCGTCGCGCACGACCGTCTTCTTTCTCGATGAGGACCAGCGGGTCACCCTGCGGGACATCGGCACCGCAGACGAGATCCGCCATTGGGCTCGTCAGTCTGGCGCCCGCGTCGAGGAGATGACGCTCGAGTCGCAGTTTCGCTGCAACGGCTCCGACGGCTACCTGGCGTGGCTCGACCAGACCCTCGGGATCCGGCCGACCGCGCACCCCGACCTGGACGGCGTCGACTACGACGTTCGCGTCTGTGACACGCCCAACGAGCTCCGCGATCTGATCGGGGCCCGGAATCGCGAGGACGGCCGCTCCCGCCTCGTGGCCGGCTACTGCTGGGAGTGGAAGAGCAAGAAGGACCCTGCGGCCTACGACATCGTCCTTGCCGACCATGACTTCCGGATGCGCTGGAATCTCGACGAAGACGGCTCGCTCTGGATCCTCAAGCCCGATTCGATCAGCGAGATCGGGTGCATCCACACCTGCCAGGGGCTGGAGCTCGACCATGTCGGGGTGATCCTGGGGCCGGACTTCCTGGTGCGCGACGGGGTGGTGCAGACCCATCCCGAGGCCCGGGCCCGCTACGACAGCTCGATCCGCGGCTGGAAGAAGGCGATGAAGGAGGACCCCGAGCGGACGCAGAGGGAGACCCGCGCCATCATCCTCAACACCTACCGCACCCTGATGAGCCGGGGGATGAAGGGATGCTACCTCTACTCCGTCGACGAAGAGACGAACGAGTACCTTCGGGGGTGCCTGTGAGGTCCGGTGTCCTGATCGCGGCGCTGTGGTTTCTGGTTCACGCGACCGCCGCGCTCGCTCAGGCCGTCCTCCCGGAGCCGCCGCCGCCGGGCCTGACCGTCACCGCCGAGGAATCCCCCTACGAAGTGTTCGGGACGACGGCGGCCGAAATCCGGCAGTCGATAGACGACCGCGGCCCGATCGAGGACGGGCGACGCTGGAGCGGGTACACGCACTGGCAGATTGACTGGAGCTACCGATATGGGATGCGGTCGGGCAGTTGCGAGATCGTCCACGTCGAGGTCGCGTACTCGTCGCGGGTCGTACTCCCCGATTGGCGTGCGTCTTCCGGGACCCCCACGAGTCTCCGCAGGGACTGGGAGCGGTACCTGTCGGCGCTTCGCACGCACGAAGAGGGACATGTGGCGATCGGAGCCGAGGCGGCTCGCGAAGTCCTGGCACGGATTGGGTCCCTTACGGCGCCCTCGTGCTCCGGCATGTCTGAACGGGCGAATCGTGTGGGTAACCGGACACTCGACGAGTACCGTGGCATGCAGCGGGCCTATGACGCCGAGACGGGGCACGGTCGGACGCAGGGTGCGGTGTGGCCCCCGGCAGGAGACCGGTTCCCCCTGACCGGAACGCAACCCCGACCGTATTGAGGAGTCGACGCATGACGATCCGGACCCCGCGGCATTCTACCGGGACCCTGCTTGCCCTGCTGGTCTGCGGTGCCGGATGCGACGTCCGCGACCCCCCACCCGAGCCCGTGCAGCGGGACTCGGCGGGGGTCACGATCGTGGAGTCGCACTGGGTGGCCGAGTGGTCCGAGGGGGCCGAGTGGCGCATCGAGGAGGAGCCGACCGTCTCGATCGGCGAGGCGGATGGCGAGGCGCCCTATCTACTCTCCTATCTCGCGGGCGCGCTCCGACTGGACGACGGGCGGATCGTGGTCGCGAATCATGACCCCACGAGCCAGATCCGTGTGTACGATGAGCAGGGTCGCCATCAGGTTTCCTGGGGCGGCACGGGAGAGGGCCCCGGTGAGCTCCGGATGCCCCCCTTTTCGGTGTATCGGGGGCCCGGGGGCGAGCTCGTGGTCCCTGAGCTCGGCGTTTGGCTCGTCCATCGGTTCGACCTGGACGGGACCTTCATCGATCGCGCGACGCTCGAGTACGAGCGCGTCGTCGATCCGGAGACACGGGTCACCAGCGCGGGCTGCTGCGCCTTCGCGGGGGTGCTTCCCGACGGCAACTGGTTGATCCTGTATCCCGAAGAGGCCGTCATCGAGGGGAGCGGGGTCCGTCGCGGAGAGTACGTGCTCGGGCGATTCAACACCGAGGGCGAGTGGCTCGGGGTCTTCACCCGCTATCCGGGCAGGCTCTGGCGACAGGGGGGCTCGGACGAAGGTGCGTTGGTGCGGCTTCCCCTGACCGCGTCCTTCTCCACCGCGGTTCAAGGCGAGGAGGTCTTCGTGGGCAACGGCACGGCGTTCCAGGTGGATGTCTTCGACGCCGAGGGGGTGCAGCGCCGCTCGATCCGTCTGGACCGGGAACCCCCTCCCTTTACCGACGAGCTGCGGGAGCGCTACATCGAATGGCAGGTCGAGGGAGCGGAACAGCACCCGGGGGGCGCCCCGCCCCAGGAGGTCCGCTCCCGCCTGCAGCGGGACCTCCCCGATCGGCTCCCCGCCTTCAGCCAGATCCTGATCGACCCGGAGGGCAGACTCTGGCTCATCGGCTACCAGGTCCGCGGCGCCGACGACGAACCCCGGATCGCGACGATCCTGTGGCCGGACGGCCGGCTCCTCGGGCAACTTGCGCTGCCTCCGGGCGTCCGCCCACTGCAGGTGGGCGACGACTGGATCCTCGGCCAAACCGAGGACGAACTCGGCGTGGTGCGGGTGGTCCTCCATGGGATCGAGCGCGGGCAGTAGTGCCTCAGATCGACTCGAGCCTCGTGGCGGGGTCGCTCACTCCCGGGGCACGACCCGCTCTTCGCGGATGTTCGACATGCGCACGCCTCGGGAATCTTCGATGGTCACTCGCTGCGTGAGGTCCCACTCGACCA